>NZ_JARESV010000058.1:0-48853 GCF_046026985.1 Paraburkholderia sp. RL18-101-BIB-B | reverse complement strand
TTGCCGCAAAGAAAGTAGGCAAAGAAAGCGGCTTCACACCGCTAGCCTTTAAGCGGATCCCCCGCGCAGCTACGGTAGTGGCGCATCTGGAATCTGTGCTCTCGCCCAGTCCGCGTTCGTGACACAGCAGTCATTCTTCCGGCGGCGCTGCGCGCGCCGTTGCGGTCGTTCATCGAGCGGAGGCTTTCGGTGCGCGTTGGAGCGCGACCGAATAGGTTATTCGGCTCGTTGGGATGCCCATTGTGTTCAACATCTTCGGTGCGTGAAACGACGCGAGTTTCGCTCGTTGTTCCAGTGTTCCGATGTCTAGCAACGCAAGCAGTTCCGCGACCACCGCGTACAGTATGCCGACGTTGCCGTCCTCGATTTTTACGGCGATGCCCAGTGCGCCTTGCGCGCCCGCCCTCTTCGTCTGCTCCGATGTTCGTACGCCTATCGCGTAGCTGCCGTCCGCGCCCACCTTGCCGACCAGCGCGCCGTCGAAGGCTTGCATCAGCTGCGTGCAGAAGCGCCCCTCGCCCGCTACCCATTCCGGATAGGTTGTCATCGCGCGGTAGATTCGGGCGAGCGCCGTCGTGCGCGATGTGATGGACTGCGCGTGCGACGATACCTCGTCCTCCGCGGCGGCTAGCTTCGCGAACAGGCGTGCGAGGCGGTCTAGCGGAAACGCAGGGGTCGGTAGATTGCAGCCGTCTGTCGCCCATTGCACCGCGTCGTCAGGTAAATCGCAGACGTCCGCGACCGTGTGTTTTACTCGTACCTGCAACGGATGGTCGGGTCGCTCGTAGCCCGCTATCGCTGCCCCAATCGATTGCGCGCCGGCCAGCATGCCCGCGTGTTTGCCGGAGCAGTTGCTGCATACGGCGCCCGGCTTGAAGTCGCGTTTGAGCCAGTCGATGTAGACGGCGTCGGATAGCGGCGGATGGCCGCCGCAGCGTAAGTCGGCTTCGCTCGCCTGCGCCTTGGCCAGCATCTGTCGCGTGCGCTCGATGTGGCGCGCCTCACTGCTGTGCGAGCCGCACATCAGCGCAAGGTCGGCTTCGTCGAAGCCGAAACGCTCCAGCGCGCCGGTTTCCAACACCGCCAACGCTTGTGCGGGCTTCGCTGCGGAACGTGCGAGCGTCATACGCGATGGATCGCCGAATGACGCCAACAGGCGGCCGCTCGCGTCGACCACCGCGACGTGCGCCAGATGCGTGTTCTCAATCGAAGCGCCGCGATAGACAGTCGCCGCAATCGGTCCGGTTTCGCGCAAGCTCATGCTGTTCTCCTCGTGATCGATCGAATCGCTGGGACTGCATTGAATCATGGATTGCGCGGGCGATTCTACTTTCGTCTCGCGTGCGGTGGTTCTCAGGCGGTAGCGAGCGTGTCGTGAAGATGCTCGACGAGGTAGTCGATCAATGCCCTCACCTTCGGCGGCAAGAAACGATTCGGCGGATACAGCAGCCACACCGAGCCGACGTAGGCGCGTGCTTCGAGATTCCAGTCCGGCAGGACCTGCACGAGTTCGCCGCTCTGCAGTGATTCCGAGGCTGCGAATTCCGGTACACACGCAATGCCGAAGTCCTGCAGCGCGGCTTCGAGCCGCGCGCCGGCATGATTGGCGATGTAGCGGCCCTTCACGTCGACGCTCTGTGTCTCCGTGCCGCGGCGAAAGCGCCAGCGGTTGTCGTCGGTAGTCTCGCCGAGGTAGATGCAGGCGTGCTTCTGCAATTCGCGTGGCTGCGCCGGTGTGCCGCGTTCGCGCAAATATGCTGGCGACGCCACCAGCAGCCAGCGCACCGCGCCCAACCGGCGCCCCGCGAGTCCCTGCGGCGGATGCTCGGTCAGGCGGATCACCAGATCGACATCGTCCGCGAGTGGGTCGACGTCGTGGTCGGTGAAGAGGAGTTGCAGGTCGACTTCGTCGTAAGCGTGCAGGAAGCCGGGAATGAGCGGGTGTATCACGGACTTCGCGAACTGGGTCGGCGCGCTCACGCTCACCTTGCCTTGCGGTCTGCCGGCCAATTGCCCGGCGGCGTCCACCGCGCCCGACGCTGCGCTCACCATGTCGCGACAGAATCGCGCCACCTGGGCACCCGATTCCGTCACCCGTACCGTGCGCGTGGAACGCTCCAGCAGACGGGTCGCCAGGGCGTCTTCGAGACGCTTGATCTGACGGCTGACCGTGGACGGCGTGCTGCCGAGTTGCCGCGCCGCCACCGAGAAATTGCCGGCGTCGACGACGCGCGCGAAAACCGCCATGTCCGGTAGCAACGCGAAAAGCTCGGTTGGGGTCATCGTTCCGGGTCCGTGAGTGCGGGCAGGCTATTAATGCATTTGCGACATAAGCGCTGTGCGCCAAGACCCGATTATCACGCCTGGCGCAAAGTTCGACAATACGGTCTCGTTAGCTCGAGGTCCGGCCATGTCGAAACAAGAACGCCTGCTCATGTTGTCCGATCTGATGCTGCTCGCCGTCGCCGTCGTGTGGGGCACCAGCTACGGCGTGGTCAAAAGCGCCTTGGTGTTTTATCCGGTGCTCGGTTTGCTCGCGCTGCGCTTCGGTATCACTTTCGTGATCCTGTCGCCCGCCCTGCGCCACCTGCGCGCCGCCGATGGTCGCACGCTGCGCGGCGTGCTGATCGCCGGCGCGCTGCTTCTCGGCATCTTCCTGTGCGAAACCTTCGGCATCCTGATGACGCGCGCCGCCAACGCCGCGTTTCTAATCAGCTTGTGCGTGGTGCTGACGCCCATCGTCGAATGGTTGTTGCTCAAGCGCAAGCCGAGCCGTGTCGAATGGCTGGCGGTGGCGCTTTCACTGCTGGGCGCATGGCTGCTCGCCGGCGACGGCGCGCTGAGCCTCAATCCCGGCGACGCGCTGATTCTGCTCGCCGCCCTGCTGCGCGCGTTGACGGTGTGCGTGACCAAACGCGTGATGCGTGATTCGGCCCTGCCGCCGCTCTCGGTGACAGCGGTTCAGTCAGGCGTGGTGGCATTCGGCAGCGCGGCGGCCGCCTGGCTGTTTGCGCCACAGCAGTGGCAGCCCTTGCCCTCGATTGCGGGACATGCGGCGTTCTGGGGCTATGTCGGCTATCTGGTGATCGCTTGCACGCTGTTCGCGTTCTTCGCGCAGAACTTCGCGATCAAACGCAGCAGCCCGACACGCGTCTCGCTGCTGATGGGCAGCGAACCGGCGTTCGGGGCGTTGTTTGCCTGCATCTGGCTGGGTGAACGGATTTCGGTGACCGCGTGGGTCGGCGGCGCATTGATCGTCGCGGCATCGATTCTGGCGACGGTGCGATGGACCGCGCTGCGTGTGAGTGCCGCGCAGGCCTGACGCAACGTCTTGCGTCGATCAATGGCTCGGCGCCAGTTCCTCTTCGCGCTCCAGCGAGCGCGTGCGCCGGAGTTCGGGGAAGAAGCGCATCCATAGCAAGGCGACCGCGATGGTCGCTACGCCGCCCACCAGCACGGCGGGTCGCGCGCCCCACCACCCCGCCGACACGCCGGATTCGAATTCGCCCAATTGATTCGACGTCCCGATGAAAAGCGAATTGACTGCACTGACGCGCCCCAGCATTTCATCCGGCGTGCGCAGTTGCACGAGCGACAGACGCACGACCACGCTGATGGTGTCGGAAGCACCGAGCACCATCAGCGCGAGAAGCGACACGAGAAATTGATGCGACAGACCGAACACGACCGTGGCCGCGCCGAACGCGATCACGCCGCCGAACATCGCCGCACCGGGCCGGTTGCGCAGCGGGAAATGCGCGAGCCAGATGGTGCCCGCGAGCGCGCCGATGGCGGTGCCGGAGCGCAACAGTCCGAGACCGAGCGGGCCCGTGTGCAGCATATCGCGTGCGAAGACCGGCAATAGCGCGGTCGTGCCGCCGAACAGCACGGCGAACAGATCGAGCGACAACGCGCCGAGAATCACCGGTTCCTTGCGAATGAAGGCAATGCCCGAGAACACCGATTCAAGCGTGACGGGCGCGCGATTCGCCGGCTTCGTCTGTAGCGAGATGCCCCACACGGCTGTGGCCGCGGCCGCGAACGACAGGGTGCAGGCGAGATAGGCCGCGCCGGGGCCGATGCCATAGAGCAGACCGCCCAACGCCGGGCCTGCGATCTGCGCGGTCTGATTCGCGGAAGTGGCCCATGCGGTCGCTTTGGGCAACTGCCCGCGCGGCACGACGCCCGGCAACAGCGAAGCCACCGCGGGCGATTCGAAGGCGCGCGCCGCGCCGACGCATGCGGCCAGCACGTAGATGACGGGCGCGCTGATCCATCCGCCGAAGGTGCCGAAAGCGAATAACAATGCAGCGACGCTTTCGAGGCTTTGGCAGATGGCCGCGATGCGGCGGCGGTCGTAGCGGTCGGCGACATGTCCAACGACGAGCGTCAGCACGAACATCGGTAGAAATTGCGCGAGGCCGACGAGGCCGAGTGCGAAGGCGCTATGCGTGAGCGCGTAGATGTGCCAGCCCATTGCCACGGCGAGCATCTGGAACGACAGCGACGAGAGGATGCGGGTGCACCAGAAACGCTGAAATGCGGGGTGTTTCGGCAAACTAACGGATGAGGAACCGGGTGGCTCGGCGGGCGCTGGGGGCATGGAGTTCTTGCTCTTGACTGGGGGGCTTGGGCGGCCGCTAGTTTAGAGCAAGATGATTTGTTTTGGTTTACCGCCTCGTGCAGCCGGTCTCGCTGCCATACATCAAGCAGCGCACCGCATTCACGCCAGCACCGCCGGACGCGCCCGGGTAAATCGCGATTCGACGAGCAGATAAGAAAGGCTGCCGAGCACCGCCGTCATCACGACGCCGGTCAATACCGCGACAAGATAGGCAAGCCTGATGTCCGTGAAGTTGTGTTGCGCCACCAGCACGATGGTGGGATAAAAAGGCACGTGCCAGATGTATAGGCTATAGCTTGCGCGCCCTATTGCAGTAAGCGGCTTGAATTCCAGCGCACGCACGATCACCGAGCGCGGCGGGGAATGAATGACCCGGTAAATCATCAACGCGACGGACACCGCTAACAGCGTGTATCCGAACGTCTGAAGCCACGCCAAGGTCTTGAATGGGACATCCGAACAGGCCAACGCAATCCAGACCGCCATGAAAATCACCGCGCCGAGCACGCCCGCCGCTGTGGACTGCCTGGAACGAAGATGGGCAGGCACCAGTGCCAACAAACAACCTACTGCAATCGAGTCGATCCGGCAAAGCGTGAAAGTATAGATACCGTTGTCGGAAACCCCGGCAAAATGGCACACCACCCTGAACGCTATCGCCACCAGCAACAGCGCCACAGCCGGGCGAAAGTACGAATGGAAACGGGCAACGAGAATCGGGAAGACGAGATAAAAATGCCATTCCACGGCGAGCGTCCAGAAATGCGCCATGGTGAAGTGTTGATCGGCCAGCGCAACCCGGTCGCCGAACAGCGATTGCAGACTGGCCGTAAATGTCCATAGCAGATACTCGTTTCCTAGCACTTTGGTATGCGGATCGATGAGCAGCGCGACAAGCGTGAATATCAGCAGGCTCGCGACGTAGGCCGGCAGCAACCGAATTGCCCGGCGCCGAATGAACTTGGAATATGACGCGATTGAATTGACGGGCCGCTTCAATAGCGTTGTGGTGATGAGAAAGCCCGAGATCACGAAAAACACGTCCACGCCTATCCAGCCGGTCGACGCAATGCGCACGATGACGGACCAAACGCCGCCCAGTCCGGAAAGGCGACTGGAAAAATAGCTCGTGTAGTGAAACAGGACGACCAGCATCATCGAAATGGCACGGAGTCCATCGAGGCCGGTTACGTAGCGCAAAGAACTTGCGTCGCGGATGCTGTGTGTTTCCATCCGCGCATTTTACAGATTACAGAATACCCGCGGCTGCAAGATTCAGAAACGAGCGTAGTCGAGTCGAAATCGAGCCAGACAGGCGAGCGCCGCAAGCGGACGAAACTGAAGCGCTGGTCCTCTGCTTCGCACTACGACAGCAGACGTCCCACGCGCCGCACCACACGATGCAGCCGCGAAGGCACGGCGCGAACCTGAAGCGACGCCGCAGGCTGGTCCGGCGGCAACGGTGCGGCGGCCGCTTCCATGCGCGCCCAACTGGCGCATGCGAATTCGACATCGGCGCACTGCTGCATGTGAACCAGAAACTCGAGTTCGTTTCTTGCGGTGTCGAAGAAGTTCGCGCACGACATGCTCAGCAGGCCGTTTTCGACGAGCAGGCGGCAAATCCGCGCAAACGTGGCTGGCGTGAACACCCAGACATGCACGTCATGATAATTGCCGTTGGCAAAAGCATCCTGGGCAGCGGCCATGCCCTCCGCGAACGTATGCGCCGGCCGTCCACCGGACGGGAGGCCGGCCCAGATCGCCCCTGCATTCACGTCGTAACGCACATTCACGACATGGTCGAGGATGGCCTGCGGCTGAGGAATGCGCGCCCGCACGATATGAGCGCTCAACACGTCGCTGATGCGCGACTCCTCCCGCATCAGATCGAAAGTAAAGCGCTTGTCGGGCACCGCGAGACGCAGTTGGCCATCCGGTTTGAGGATCGCGCCGATCTCGGCAAACCAGCCGACCAGATCGGGCACATGTTCGACCACATGGGATGCGATCACGTAGTCGACGGATTTGCCACCTAGCGCTTCGGAGAGCGATTGCTTGCCCCAGACGGCGTCGACATCGACGAGCGCGCCGATGTCGACGTTCGGATCATGTTTATATTTTTCGCGCAGAGCGTCGGTGCTGGCGTGGTCGATGTAATAGACCGTACCGTCCGATCGTGTCACCACCGGCCGGCAGAGTGCGCCGATTTCCGCACCAATTGCAGTAGACAGATTCAGTCCAGATAGCAGATTGACCTTGCGATCCATTGCGCGATCTCCGGGGTGGTTCCGCGGAAGTCTACCGCATCGAAGGTCCGTTGGATTGTGCGTTGCGCTATTGGGTCCGACGTGCGGATACGGCGTGCAGAGCCCAGTTTGACGCTCGGGCGGCAAGCCAAAACAAAAAGCCGCTGAATCCTTACGGATTCAACGGCTTATCATTCGTTCCTGGCGGAGAGAGGGGGATTCGAACCCCCGATAGGCTATTAACCTATACACGCTTTCCAGGCGTGCGACTTAAACCGCTCATCCATCTCTCCGGCGGGGAGCCGAATTATAGCAAACTTCGCGCCCTGCGCCAGACCCACGCGCAAACCGGCCTAAGGATGCCGGATATAGTCCACCAACGCCCGCGTGTAAGCGTCCGGTTTGCGGTCAACCAGACTCACGCCGATCGCCACCAGAAAGCCCGCCGGCACGCCGAATACGCCGGAGCTGATCGGCTCGATCCCGAACCACCGCGCGCCGGCGAAGCCCGTCATCTGCGTGAAGAATGGATACGTGGAGACGATGTAGTAGATGCACACCACCAGCCCCGCCACCATACCCGCCACCGCGCCGAGCCGCGTGGTGCGCTTCCAGAACACGCCCAGCACCAGCACCGGAAACAGGCTCGAAGCCGCCAGCGAAAACGCCGCGCCCACCAGAAACAGAATGTTCCCCGTATTCAGCGACGCCACATACGAGGCAAACAGCGCGACCCCCAGCAACAGAATCTTCGAGATCGTCACGCGCCGCTGGCTCGACGCGTTCGGATCGACCATGTGGTAGTACACATCGTGCGACAACGCATTGGCGATGGTGAGCAGCAGACCATCCGCGGTGGAAAGCGCCGCGGCCAGCGCGCCCGCCGCGATCAGCCCCGACATCACATACGGCAGCCCCGCGATCTCCGGCGCGGCAAGCACGACCATGTCGGGCTGCATCTGAATCTCGCTCCAACGCACGATTCCGTCGCCGTTCGTATCGGCGAGGCTGATCAGGCTCGGCTCCACCTTGCGCCATTGCATGAGCCACTGCGGCAAATCCGAGAAATGATGGCCAACGAGATTGGTCAATATCTCGTACTTGATCAGCACCGCCAGCACCGGCACTGTCAGATAGAACAGCGCGACGAAAAAGAGCGTCCATCCGACAGAACGTCTCGCCGAAGCCACCGAGGTGGTCGTGTTATAGCGCGTCAGGATATGTGGCAGGCTCGCCGTGCCGAGCGACAGGCACAGCAGCAGCGAAAGAAAATTGCGTTCATGGGTGCGCCGGTCTTCATCGTTCACGGCGGGGAACGGCTCATGCATCGGCACGGGTGCGGCGGCGCGCATCAGCATTTCATCGCGTCGCTGGGTCCAGACAATCTGCGCGGCGGCGGCATCGCGTGGAAACTGTTCGAGCGCCCGCTCGCGCTCGTTGATCTCGCGCAGCGGGCCGTTATGGCGGCGTAGATCGGCGACCTCTTGCGTGAGACGCAGCTTCTCGTCGACGAACGATTGCGGCAACGTGTCGAGCCGCATCTGCATCAACGCGGCACGGCGTCGATAATCGTCGCGCACGGTCTGCTCGAGCGGCGCGTCGCGCACCTGCTTCTCGAGGCCTTCGACACGCTCCATCAAACGGCCGTAGTTGAATTGCGGCACCCAGCCCAGGCCGTCCTTGTGCGCGATCATCGACACGGGAATCAGAATCGCCGCGATCAGGATGATGTACTGCGCGACCTGCGTCCACGTCACGGCGCGCATGCCGCCGAGAAACGAACACACGAGAATGCCAGCGAGTCCGCAGAAGATGCCGACGGCGAAATCCACGCCGATAAAGCGCGTCGCGATCAGGCCGACGCCCTGGATCTGCGCGACCAGATAAACGAACGAGCACAGGATCGCCGCCAGCGCCGCAAGGCCGCGCACGGCGTTGCTCGAAAAACGCGTGCCGAGAAAATCGGGAATCGTGTAGCGCGCGAGCTTGCGCACATACGGCGCGAGCAGGAACGCGACGAGGCAATAGCCGCCGGTCCAGCCCATCAGATACGCGAGACCGTCATATCCGGTCGCATAGATCGACCCGGCAAGGCCGATGAACGAGGCCGCCGAAAGCCAGTCGGCCGCCGTCGCCATGCCGTTGAAGGCGGACGGCACGCGCCGCCCCGCCACGTAGTATTCGACCAGGTCGGAAGTCCGCGATAGTAGACCGATCACCGCATACACCGCGATTGGCACGAACAGAAACACATAGCCGATCCACACACCGGGACCGGTGGTGCGCTCGATGCGCCACATCACGTAGATGAAAAGCAGAAAGCCGAGTGTGTAAAGGGCGTAGTAGCGGATCAGCCGGTTCGTGAGCTTCATCGGCTTAGTTTCCGAGCGCGGTGAGCGCGTCGGCAACGGCGCTGGCGTCCGCTTCCAAAGCGCGTTGCAGCCGGCGGTCGGCGCGCTGCATCAGCACGATATAGACGACGATGAGCGCCAGATAGATCAGGATCGCGCCCTGCGCGCCGAAATAGAACGGTAACCTGAAGCCGCCGACGCGCACCTGCGCCAAAGCCGGCGCCATCAATGGCAGGACGAACGACACGATGAAGCCCAAGGTCATCAACGTCGCAATCAACGCGAGGTTGAAACGCCAGTACTTTTGATGCGCGCGCGCCATCGCTGCCGAGACCGCGGGCGGTTCGGGCGGCGGATTGAGCGTAGCGTGAGAGGAGTGGTGCGGCGCGGCCATGCGCCTATGTATCAAAAAGCCACCGGGCAGGCAATCGGGATTGACCGCGCGGTGGCTTCAACAACGTGGCTTCTGTAGTGAATATCTGCGTCGAAGCAAGAGTGTGTCGTTCGACACGCTCTTGCCGTTCACACGGACAAACCCAGGCTCAGAGCGACTCGCCGAGCTGATCGAGAATCGCCGGGTTCTCCAGCGTCGACACGTCCTGCGTGATTTCCTCGCCCTTCGCGAGCGAGCGCAACAGGCGGCGCATGATCTTGCCCGAGCGCGTCTTCGGCAGGTTCTCGCCGAAGCGGATGTCCTTCGGCTTGGCGATCGGACCAATCTCCTTGCCGACCCAGTTGCGCAGTTCGTTGGCGAGCTTCACCGCTTCCTCGCCTTCCGGACGCGCCCGTTTCAGCACGACGAACGCGCACACGGCTTCGCCGGTGGTCGCATCGGGGCGTCCCACCACAGCGGCTTCCGCGACGAGCGGGTTCGACACCAGCGCCGACTCGATCTCCATCGTGCCGAGCCGGTGACCCGACACGTTCAGCACGTCGTCGATACGTCCCATGATCGTGAAGTAGCCGGTGTCCTTGTCGCGCACGGCGCCGTCGCCGGCGAGGTACAACCTGCCGCCGAGTTCTTCGGGGAAGTAGCTCTTCTTGTAGCGGTCCGGATCGCCCCACACGTTGCGCAGCATCGACGGCCACGGACGCTTCATCACCAGAATGCCGCCCTGCCCGTTCGGCACATCCTGGCCGGTTTCGTCGACGACCGCGGCCATGATGCCCGGCAGCGGCAGCGTGCACGAGCCCGGCACCAAAGGTGTCGCGCCCGGCAGCGGCGTGATCATGTGGCCGCCGGTTTCGGTTTGCCACCACGTATCGACGATCGGGCAACGGCTACCGCCGACGTTCTCGTAATACCAGATCCACGCTTCCGGATTGATCGGCTCGCCGACCGTGCCGATGATGCGCAGCGTCGACAGATCGTAACTCTTCGGGTGCACCTTCTCGTCGGCGTCGGCAGCCTTGATCAGCGAGCGGATCGCGGTCGGCGCCGTATAGAACAGCGAGACCTTGTGCTTGGCGATCATGTCCCAGAAGCGGCCGGCGTTCGGATAGGTCGGCACGCCTTCGAACACGACCTGCGTGCCGCCAAGCGTCAACGGACCATACGTGATGTAGCTATGGCCGGTGATCCAGCCGATGTCGGCGGTACACCAGAACACGTCGGAGGGCTTCCAGTCGAAGGTCCACTTCAGGGTCTGCGCCGCCCACAGCAGATAGCCGCCGGTGCTGTGCTGCACGCCCTTCGGCTTACCCGTCGAACCCGACGTGTACAGGATGAACAAAGGATGCTCGGCGCCGACCCACTCGGGCGCGCATTGATCCGATTCGCCTTGCGTGACCTCGTGCATCCACAGATCGCGGCCTTCGTTCCAGGCGACCTTGCCGCCGGTGCGCTGGTACACGATCACGCTCGTGACTGCTTCGCAGCCGCCCATCGCAAGCGCTTCGTCGGCGATGTTTTTCAGCGGCAATGCTTTGCCGCCGCGCATCTGTTCGTCGGACGTGACGAGCGCGACCGCGCCCACGTCCACCAGCCGCTCATTGAGCGACTTCGACGAGAAGCCGCCGAACACCACCGAATGCGTCGCGCCGATCCGCGCACAAGCCTGCATCGCGACGATGCCTTCGATCGACATGGGCATATAGATCACCACGCGGTCGCCCTTCTTCACGCCGCGCTTCTTCAACGCGTTCGCAAAGCGCGAGACACGTTGCAGCAGATCCTGATAGGTGACGTTGGTGACGGTGCCGTCGTCGGCTTCGAAGATGATCGCGACGCGCTCGCCGTTGCCAGCTTCGACATGACGGTCGATGCTGTTATACGAGGCGTTGATCTGGCCGTCTTCGAACCACGTGTAGAACGGCGCATTCGACTCGTCGAGCACCTTGGTGAAGGGTGTGTTCCAGCTTAGCGTCTCGCGAGCGAGGCGCCCCCAGAAGCCTTCGTAATCGCGCTCCGCCTCGGCGGCCAGCGCCCGGTACGCGTCCATGCCGGAGATCGCGGCGCCTGCCGCTGCTTCAGCGGAGGGCGGGAAAACACGGCGTTCGTGAAGAACCGATTCAATCGCAGACATCGACAACCCCTTGGTGAAGATGAAACGTAAAACCTGTGCCAGCGCGCGTCTGGCGCGCCATGTCTTGTTGACGCCGCAACGAGCGGCGCGCTGTCTCCAACCCTCGCGCGTCGTTTCACCGATCATCGCGCCACGGCCCGTCACTCTGCAACGACCACTCATGCGGCACTGCAACATGAGTGTGCGCCGGACGACGTTCCGCTCTCACGCTCAAACATAAGCGCTGCAACTTACCGGCCACTTACGCGCATGGCGCCAGACTGCCAGCGAAAACCCTAACGCGGCTCATGTGACGCCAGCGGCGCATGAAGATGCAGCGCGAGGCAACGCATGCTACGCGCTCCGTGACGAACATGTGCTTGACCCGCCACCTATATCGTCGAGCATCCTGCATGCCGCGACACCAGGCGCGCCGTTACGCTGGCTCGCACGGCCTCTTACAATGCTAACTGAACTAGCCGCCTGGATTCCAGCCTGAATCGTTACTCCCTGCTTCTCATTACCTCGATGCTGCTGGTCGGCAGCAATGTCGGAATTGGTAAATCGATCGTCGACTTTGTCCCCGTCCCTCTGCTCGCGCTGCTGCACTTCGTGATCGCGATGGCAGTACTGTGGCCGCTTGTGCGCGTGTCAAGACTGCGCCACGTGAAGCGCGATGAATGGTTCAATCTGTTCCTACAGGCACTGTTCGGCACCTTCGGGTTTACGCTGCTGATGCTGGGCGGCGTGCAACGCACGAGCGCGGTCGCGGGCGGTGGCATCACGAGCACGATCCCCGCGGTCGTCGCGCTGCTCTCGTGGCTCATCCTCAAAGAGCGTCCGAACGGTCGGGCACTCGCGTCGATCGCGCTGGCAATCGTCGGCGTGGTTGTCATCCATCTCGCTCACGTGGATCAGAGCGCGGCCGGCGAGACATCGTTCACGGGCAATGCCGCCGGTGGCGTCGTGAGCCCTGAAGCCTGAACGCGCGAGCCGCAATTCGCCACGCGCGCCGCGTGTCGGGCGCCGCCAACCTGCCCGCCGCAACGCAGCAAATTCACCCGACGCTGTACAATAGCGCGCCTGACGCGAGCTTTTCCGGCCTCCCTTGGCCGTGCACCGCGCCGTCTGCGCCTGGTTTGCGTGCCTGATTCGCGTGCGTGCTGAGGAGTATTGCGCGTGCCGGGTCGGCGCATTTGGTCCATGTTCCGTCACCTGCGTTTCATCTGACTCTTGCCCATGTCCGCTCCGCGATCCGACTCCGCCCATCAGCGCCGCCCGATGCGCCCGGTCCCTGCCATCATTTTCATGAGCCGCTGGCTGCAGTTGCCGCTCTATCTGGGCCTGATCGTCGCCCAGGGCGTCTACGTCGTGCTGTTCCTCAAGGAAGTCTGGCATCTCGTCACGGCCTCCATGACGCTCGACGAAACCAACATCATGCTGGTCGTGCTCGGCCTGATCGACGTGGTCATGATCTCGAACCTGCTGATCATGGTGATCATCGGCGGGTATGAAACGTTCGTGTCGCGCCTGGGCGTCGAGGGTCACCCGGACGAACCGGAATGGCTCGACCACGTGAACGCGGGCGTGCTCAAAGTCAAATTGTCGATGGCGCTGATCAGCATCTCGTCGATCCATCTGCTGAAGACCTTCATAAGCCCCGATCAGAACACGACGCATACGATCATGTGGCAAGTGATCATCCACGTCGCGTTCCTCGTCTCGGCGCTCGTGATGGCACTGGTCGACCGCCTCACTACGCATACGCATCCCAAGCATTTCGAAGAGCCCACGGTGCTGCACGCCGTGGGTGCCGTTAAAGGTTCCACTCCCCTGAAGGCGCACGACTGACCCGCACTGCCCCGCGTGTCTGAAAACAAGCGCCACTGTCCCCACTGAGCTAGCCATGACCGTCATCAAACAGGAAGATCTGATTCAGAGCATTGCTGATTCGCTTCAGTACATCAGCTACTACCACCCGCTCGATTACATCCAGGCCTTGGGCCGCGCCTACGAGCTCGAACAGAGCCCGGCCGCGAAGGATGCCATCGCGCAGATTCTCACCAACAGCCGCATGTGCGCCGAAGGCAAGCGCCCGATCTGCCAGGACACCGGCATCGTCACGGTGTTCGTGAAGGTCGGTATGGACGTGCGTTGGGACGGTGCGACGATGGGCGTCACCGACATGATCAACGAAGGCGTGCGCCGTGGTTACCTGAACCCGGACAACGTGCTGCGCGCGTCGATCGTGAGCCCGCCGGAAGGCGGCCGCAAGAACACCAAAGACAACACGCCGGCCGTGATCCACTACGAGATCGTGCCGGGCAATACGGTCGACGTGCAGGTCGCCGCCAAGGGCGGCGGCTCGGAAAACAAGTCGAAGTTCGCGATGCTGAATCCGTCGGATTCGATCGTCGACTGGATTCTGAAGACCGTGCCGACCATGGGTGCGGGCTGGTGCCCGCCGGGCATGCTCGGCATCGGCATCGGCGGCACCGCTGAGAAAGCGATGGTGATGGCGAAGGAATCGCTGATGGATCCGATCGACATTCAGGACGTGATCGCACGCGGCCCGAAAGACTGGATCGAAGAACTGCGCGTTGAATTGCACGAGAAGGTCAATGCGCTCGGGATCGGCGCGCAAGGTCTCGGCGGTCTCGCCACCGTGCTCGACGTGAAGATCATGGCCGCGCCGACGCACGCCGCGTCCAAGCCGATCGCGATCATCCCGAACTGCGCGGCTACGCGTCACGCGCACTTCACGCTGGACGGTTCCGGCGTCGCCAAGCTCGAAGCGCCGTCGCTCGACGCATGGCCGAAGGTGCAGTGGGAGCCGGACACCGAGAAGAGCAAGCGCGTCGATCTGAACACGCTCACGCCGGAAGAAGTCGCTGCGTGGACGCCGGGCCAGACGCTGCTGCTGTCGGGCAAGATGTTGACGGGCCGGGACGCGGCCCACAAGCGCATCGCTGACATGCTCGCCAAGGGCGAGAAGCTGCCGGTCGACTTCACGAACCGCGTGATCTACTACGTCGGCCCGGTCGATCCGGTGCGCGATGAAGCCGTCGGCCCCGCAGGCCCGACCACGGCAACGCGCATGGACAAGTTCACCGAGACGATGCTGTCGCAGACCGGCCTGATCTCGATGATCGGCAAAGCGGAGCGCGGCCCCGTCGCCATCGAGGCGATCAAGAAGCACAAGGCCGCGTATCTGATGGCCGTGGGTGGCGCGGCGTATCTCGTCTCGAAGGCGATTCGCAGCGCGAAGGTTCTCGCGTTCGAAGACCTCGGCATGGAAGCGATCTACGAGTTCGACGTGCAGGACATGCCGGTGACGGTGGCTGTCGATTCGAACGGCACTTCCGTTCATCAGACCGGCCCGAAAGAATGGCAAGCAAAGATCGGCAAGATTCCGGTCGCGACGGTTTGATTGGTATTGACATCCGCTGAGTAATTCAAAGCCGGGGCCTGAAACCCCGGCTTTTTTTATGATGAAATGAGAACGGTACGCATCACGCGAAAAACCCTCTAAAATCAGGCGAAAAACTGATTTTTTGCCTTGGCTTTTTGCGTTTCGCCGTTTATTGTTCTGGGAAATTCAAAGCCCCTACAAGGACACACCATGCAAGGCGACAAAAAGGTCATCGAATATCTCAACTCGCAGTTGAAAAACGAACTGACCGCCATCAATCAGTACTTCCTGCATGCGCGGATGTATAAACACTGGGGCCTCGAGAAACTCGGCAAGCATGAATACGATGAATCGATCGGCGAAATGAAGCACGCCGACTGGCTCATCGAACGTATTTTCATGCTCGACGGTCTGCCGAATCTGCAAGACCTGCACAAGCTGCTGATCGGTGAGGAAACGAAAGAAATCCTCGAATGCGATTTGAAGCTCGAACAGATTTCGCAGAGCACCTGTAAAGAAGCCATCGCATATTGCGAAACGGTTCGCGATTTCATCTCGCGTGAAATCTTCACGAAGATTCTCGACGACACCGAAGAGCATATCGACTGGCTCGAAACGCAAATCGACCTGATCGGCAAGGTCGGCATCCAGAACTACCAGCAATCCGCAATGGGCTCGGTCGAGTCCTGATCGAACCAGGTTGCAACCGTCCGCGCGCCCGTTCATGGGTCAGCTTATTTGCGATGGCCCTGGCCGCGCGGACGATATACTTGCGCACTTTCCTGTTTTTCCGAGTTTCCCTTGAGTGCTGTGCCGCACGCGTCCTCTTCGCCTATGCCCGCAGAATCACCGTCCATGAATGCAAGAATGTTCACGTCTGGCGCCGGATCGCGCGCACCGGTCGGCATTTTCGATTCGGGGCTCGGCGGTTTGTCGGTGTTGCGGGCGGTCCGGGCACAACTGCCTGACGAAGCGATTCTGTACGTCGCCGACTCGCTCTACGCCCCGTACGGCGAGCGCGACGACGACTTCATCGCCGACCGCACGCTTGCGATCGGCGAATGGCTGGTCAAACAAGGCGCAAAGGCGCTGGTGGTCGCCTGCAATACAGCAACCGCGCAGTCGATCGCGCTGGTTCGCGAAAAGCTGCCTATTCCGCTGGTCGGCGTCGAACCTGGCGTCAAACCCGCCGCGCTCCAGTCGAAAACGCGTGTCGCCGGCGTGCTCGCCACCCAAGTGACGCTGCGCAGCGCCCGCTTCCAGGCGCTGCTCGAACGCTACGCCGCGGATTGCCGCTTTCTTTGCCAGCCTGGCCACGGGCTCGTGCAGGCCGTGGAACGCTGCGACGTCGGCTCCGCCGAATTGCGGGCGCTGCTGCGCGGCTACCTGCAACCCATGCTCGACGCCGGCGCGGATACGCTGGTGCTCGGCTGCACGCACTACCCGTTTCTGGATGCGGCGATTCGCGACATCGTCGGCGAACGGCTGATGCTGATCGACACGAGCGTCGCTATCGCGCGCCAACTGGAACGAGTGCTCGACCAGCACGGTTTGCGCGCGGCGCCCGAAAACACGACCACTGTTCTGCCCCGCTTTTATTCGACCGGCGACGGCTCGCATCAGCAGCAGCTGGCCGCGACCCTGTTGCATATCGACGCCACCGTCGAACAGGTGTCGATCCCCTCGCGCCGCACGGCAGCGCCGGACTCCCAAGCCGCATAAACTGCCACCCAAGCGCCGTTTTTGGCCCGTTGCGCGGCCTTCCGCGCGCTTTTTAGGCGCTTTTCCGCGCCGCCCGCCGCTGGCACCAGATTCCGTCTCATAGACGAAACCCTTCTAAGAGTCTGGTTTTGTTACAAAAAATCAAGCAGGACGCTTGCCAAACGGACCAAACAAAATGATAATAATTCGCATTAACGTTAGCTATGACGCCCGCCATGATTGTCTGTGTCTGCAAGTCTGTTTCTGACCGAAAGATCCGTGCTTCGATCGAGGAAGGCATGGATTCGTTTGACGAGCTTCAGTTCGAGCTCGGCGTTGCATCCTGCTGTGGCAAGTGCGCCGACTCCGTGCGCGACGTCATGATGAAAAGCGGCGTCTGCGCGAGCCGTTGTGGTTTCGAGCATCACCCGCAAGCCGTACCGCTGACATTTTACGAACGCAAGGCCGCCTGAGCCAGGTTCCAGGGCGCGGTTCACGCCGCGCCTCGAGCGCTCTTACCGCTCCTGCCGTTTTCGCTGTTCAAGCGTTATCCCACTGCCGTCAGCAAGCCAGTATTCGTACCAGCCAGCTACCCGCTCACCCGTCACAGGAGTTCGAGATGGAATTGCTGATTGGTTTCGTGACTACTTTGTTCATTTCGCTGCTGATTTTTCGAACATGACGATGTCTTGTCTGACGCGCTGCATCGACAGCGCGCCACCACGCTAACATGCAGGCTTCGCATACCGCTTCAGCCGGCGCCATGCCGGCTTCGTCCACTCGCACGAACTCCCGCGTCCTGACCGCAACCGCCGTGGTTGCAGCGATTCACGTCGCGTTGCTTGCCGTCGTGATGACCTTGCGTCACGACCCCGTGCAGCCGGCCCTCGAATCGCACGTCATGACCGCGCAGTTGCTGCCGCCGGCGCCGGTTGCCGCGCCGGTCGCGATGCAGTCGATCGCGCCGCCGCCACCCACGCCGACGCCGCCGGTTCATACCAAGCCGAAGGTCCAGCCGAAGCCGACTCCGACGCCCAAGCCAACGCCTCTACCGGTGGCCGCCGCGCCGTCGCCGACGCCCGTCGCGGCGCCCGATCCGACGCCGCCCGCGCCGGCTGCACCCGTTGCGCCGCCCGCGCCTGCCGCGCCGGCGATCGGCCATCAGACGATGGAGATCAGCGCGCCCAAGAACGTCTCGCACCTCGACTGCAACATCGCCAAGCCCGAGTACCCGTCGCTCTCGAAGCGCCGCGGCGAAACCGGCACCGCGTACGTGAAGTTCGTGGTCGGCCTGACCGGCAAGCTCGAAAACATCGAATTGAAGAAGAGCAGCGGCTTCAGCCGCCTCGACGACGCCGCGCTCGCCGCCGTGCACGGGAGCGCCTGCAAGCCTTATCTCGAGAACGGCCAGCCGATTCGGGCCGCCTACACCCAGCCTTACGACTTCAATCTGAACGATTGAGGCAGATTTTAAAAAAAGGAATTGCAATGCAAAACTACGGACTGGCGCACGTCTGGGCGCAAGGGGATTTCGTGACGCGCGGGATCGCGCTCGCGCTGTTGATCATGTCGGTGATGTCGTGGAGCGTGATCGTCATCAAGGGCTGGAACGTGATGCGCCTGAACCGCCTCACGAAGAATGCCGAGCAGGCGTTCTGGCATTCGGACGACCTCGCCGACGGCGTGAAGAAGCTCGGCGCCGGGTCGTCGACGCCGCAGGACAATCCGTTCCTCGCGCTGGCGCTGTCGGGCCAGGAAGCGGCCGACCATCATCATCAGACGCAGCCGCATCTGCACGACCGCATGGACGTGTCGGACTGGGTCACGCGCTGCCTGAAGGACACGATGGACGAAAGCGTCGCGCGCATGCAGAGCGGGCTCGCGATTCTCGCGTCGATCGGCAGCACGGCGCCGTTCGTCGGTCTGTTCGGCACGGTGTGGGGCATCTATCACGCGCTGCTAGCCATCGGCGCGAGCGGCCAGTCGTCGATCGATCAGGTGGCCGGTCCGGTCGGCGAAGCGTTGATCATGACCGCGTTCGGCCTCTTCGTCGCGATTCCGGCGGTGCTCGGCTACAACGCACTGACGCGCGCCAACAAGGCGGTGGTCGCCAAACTGAGCCGTTTTGCGCACGGCCTGCATGCATTCTTCGTGACGGGCGCACGCCTGTCGTCGTCCAAGCGCGGCGACGGCCTGCGTCTTGCCGCGCGCACGAACTGATCGACGAGGCACTCCGATGGCAATGAGCCCCTTCGCCGGCGACGATGACGACGGCCTGATGAACGAAATCAACATGACGCCGCTCGTCGACGTGATGTTGGTTCTCCTGATCGTCTTCATGGTGACGATTCCGGTGATTCGTCATGCGGTCAAAATCGATCTGCCGCACGCAAGCAGTCAGAAGGAAGACACCAAGCCCGCGCAGGTGACGGTCACGGTCGACGCGGACGGCAACGTCATGTGGGACGACAAGAAGCTCGACGACGCCGCACTGCGCGCGAAGATTGCAGAGGCCGCGCAAGCGAACCCGCAACCCGAGCTGCATCTGGATGCGGACCGCAAGGTTCCGTACGAGAAAGTGGCGGAAGTGATGTCGGCGGCACAAGCCGGCGGCCTTACGAAGATCGGCTTCGTTACGCAACCGAAAGCCAGGTGACGCCGTAAAAAGCCCTTGAAACAAGGGCCAAAAAGTAAAAGGCCTTCATCGTCAGATGAAGGCCTTTTTTTGTGCGCACTCGGCGCCTTCGGGCGGCGGGATCATTTGCCATCGTTCGAAGATTGATAGCTCGTCGAATCACCGCATGCGACAGCCGTGATCGACACGGACAGCGCGGTCAGCCCTATCAGGCCCGCTATGATAGCGGCCATGAGTTTCCGCATAAGAGACTCCTTAGCGAAGGGATTTCACTATAGGCCCGTCCGCGCGCGCATTCAAGCAAACGGCCATTGAAAGTACTCATGACAGGCCACGCTTAAATGCTAAAAGCGATGTTGCGGTCCGTAACAAGTGCTATGGCGCAATTGCGAACATCGGCTGCGCGGCAACGACATTTACCTCGCGCGCGGGACACTCGCCCGCGATGTGTTTACCGTCGTCAGGATCGAGCATCTCGACCAGATAATCGACAAAGGCGCGCACGGCCGGCACCATCCCCTGCCGCGACACGAATACGGCGTACAACTGCGGCGTCGGAAACGTCCAGCCCGGCATAACCGGCGACAATTGGCCGGCTCGCAGCGCGGCGCCATACATCATCTCCGGCAGCGCGGCGATGCCGACGCCGGCGAGCACCGCTTCACGAATCGTCATCAGATCGGCGGTCACGAGGCGCGGCTCGTGTTCGTGCGCATGACGCGTGCCGTCGGGCGCGATCAGGTTGTAGACGTGGCGTCCGTCGCCGGTCGGCACGTCGAGCGTTTCGAAACCGTTCAGATCGGCTGGCAGCAATGGCGGCGCATTCTGTTGCAACAGGCTCGGCGCGCCGACCAGCATCTGCTGCGTGCGCCACAGCGGCCGCACCACGATATTGGCGTTTTCCGGCGGATCCGAGCGCACCCGCAGCGCGACGTCGATCGAATCCTCGAACAGATCGACCACGCGGTTCGTCACGCGCATCACCACCCGCACTTCCGGATAGCGATGCATGAATTCGGGCAGGATCTGCGACAGAATGGTCTGCGAGATCGTGACCGGCACGCTGACACGCACTGTGCCGCGCGGCGACGAGCGCAGCTGCTGGACAACGTTCACGGCCGCCTGCGCCTCGCTCAGCATCGCCTGGCAATGCTGGTAGAACAATTGCCCGGCTTCGGTCAGCGCCAGCTTGCGCGTGGATCGCTGCAACAGCCGCACGCCGAGCGACGCTTCCAGTTCGGTCAGACGGCGCGACAGGCGCGACTTGGAAATCCCCAGCACGCGTTCGGCGGCCGAAAACCCGCCGTGTTCGACAACCTGCGAAAAATACATCAGGTCATTCAGATTATGTGAATCGATCTTCATCTCATCGTTCCAGTAATAGAACAATCCATTGCGTGAGGGCGGCTGGCACCCCGGAAAACGGTCCCTATAATAGCTCCATGTTTCAAAAATAACGCTATTCCCCATTTTTTGAGGTGACTTTGATGAGCACGACCCGCACGATCGAACGCACGTTCCCGGCCGTTCGCACGACCGAGGGTGGCGGCTTTATCGTCCACCGCCCGTTTCCCACCCGCCTGCTGATGGACTTCGATCCGTTCCTGCTGCTCGATGAAATGGGCCCGATCGACTACGCGCCGGGCGAGGCCAAAGGCGCGCCCGACCATCCGCATCGCGGCTTCGAAACGGTCACGTATGTGCTCGAGGGACAGTTCGGCCACAAAGATTCGGCCGGCCATTCCGGCACCCTGCACGCCGGCGACGTCCAATGGATGACCGCGGGCGCGGGCGTCGTGCACAGCGAGATGCCGGACCCGTCGTTCATCCGCACCGGCGGACGCGTGCACGGCCTGCAACTGTGGGTGAATCTGCCGCGCCGCGACAAGATGATCGAGCCGCGCTACCAGGAAATTCCGTCGTCGAGCATTCCCGTGGCGACCTCCGCGGACGGCAAAGTGCGCGTCAAGGTGATCGCCGGCGAGGCGCTCGGCGTCAAAGCGGCAATCGAAACGCGTACGCCGATCCTGTACCAGCATTTCTCGCTGCAACCGGGCGCGACGATCCGGCAGCCGGTACCGGCCGACTATCGCGTGTTTGCCTATAGCCTGTCCGGCAAGGGCTTCTACGGTGAAGGCGAAGCGCGTCAGGAAATCGACGCGCAGAAAATGGTCGTGTTTCAGAACGATGGCGACTCCGTGACGCTCACGGCCGGCGCGGAGCCACTCGAGGTGCTGCTGCTAGGCGGCGTGCCGCTGAAGGAGCCTGTGGTGCGCTACGGCCCGTTCGTGATGAATACGGAAGACGAGATTCGCCAGGCTGTCGTTGATTACCAGGCGGGGCGCATGGGCGCGATCACGCATTGAGTCGTCGACGGGCGCGGCACGGCCCGTCCGCGGCGCAACCCGAGGCGCGAAGGCCGGTAAATTCGTTCACAATAGCAATTCAGGCCGCGCGCCACGCCGTTCACTGATAACGGGCCGTGGCGCGCGGCGATTTCCGTCCCTGTTCAGGAGCGCGCATGGCAGAGTCCACCGTCACCGCACACATCGGTTCGACGAATTTCCAGGTTCTTTTCGACGACGGCACGCACACATGGCTTGCCGACGAACCCGAGTCGCTCGGCGGCGGTGATCGCGGGCCGACACCCGTCTCGCTGCTGCTGTCGAGCCTCGGTGCTTGCACGTCGATCACGCTGAAGATGTACGCCCAGCGCAAGGACTGGCCGCTCGCCGACGTGCGCGTGACGCTCTCGCTCGAAACCGGCGACGCGGGCACGACCATCGATCGCAGGATCGTGCTCGAAGGCGATCTGTCCGACGAACAGCGGGAACGGCTCTTGCAAATCGCCAATCAGTGCCCGGTTCACAAGATCCTCACGCATTCGATCACGATCCGTTCGGGGCTCGCCGTCGCTTAAACGCTTTCATAGGAAGCCGTCGTTTTGAATTTCGAACACCTTATCCAGATCAACGACCCGTTGAATCCGTTTGTCGAATCGATGACCCGCGAGCAGTTGTGGGAGGGTCTCGTGCTGCGTGCCGAACAGCCGCAACTGTTCGTGATGGGGCTCGATAGTTGCACGATTCTTTCGCGCGAAGGCAACGTCCTCGAACGGGAGTTGCACTATGGCCAGGCCACGGTGCGCGACCGCGTCACGCTGGAGGAGAGCCAGAGCGTGCGCTACGACATTCTGCCGACGGCCGATCACGTCGGCGGCTCGCTCACCATGACGATCGAGCAACCGGACGAACTGCAACTGTTCCTGCGCTTCGAGTACGCGACCACGCTGCCCGAATCGACCGATCCCGACGCGCATCAGACGCAGGAGATCGTGAAGTCGGCATATCGGGAGAACGATATCGATACCGTTCGGCTGATTCGCCAGTATGTGCAAACGAAACAGGAGCCCGGCACGCTGCATTGAATGTCGCGCGGGCACGCTGCTCGCCATTGAGCGCAAGACCGCCGAACGAGCTGGCGGTCTTGCTGCAAACTCCTCCGCCGTTCCGCCTCTCCTCCCCACAGACTATCGAAAATCAAATCCGATCAATTTCTCTTCCTTGTAAATGGGAATAGTTATCATTTAGAATTAATCCATCGAATCGACCAACAGCTAAAACGAATGACCGATCCCACGCGCCCTTCCACACTCAGCCTGCGCCGCCCGGCGGCCGCGCTGACCAGCCGCCCGAAAACGTCGACGGCAACGGCATCGGCAACCGGCCAGAAACCTGGCGCGGATCGGACTAACGGTTCGGGTGAGACGTCGGAGCGAGTCGTACGGAGCGACGCTCTGTTGCAAGGACATAGCCACGTCAGCATCGTGCATAACGGCGAGACCTATCAGTTGCGGGCAACGCGCTTAGGCAAGCTGATCCTGACGAAGTAGGAACGAATAGCAGTCAGTACCGGGTATTGTGGGGACCACCTCCCAGAGAGGTGTTGGGCAGTAGCCAGCCACGACGGCTTGCACGTGAGAACTAGACCCCTTCGTGCAGACACCAAGCCAGCCGTCGCAGCAAGCCAGGCCGCTTTTTTTGGTTCTCACTCGATACGGCAGCACGCAACGCCGTGTGCCGATCATGCGGAAAATGGAAAAGCCGTGGGATGTTGTCATCTCCACGGCTTTTTGTTTTGTGCCGGCGCTAACTACTGCGACCGTAAGCGTTGAATGCGCTACTTCGAAGCCCAGCCCCAGAACATCAACCACCACGCGCTATCGACCACGGCCAGTGCCGCGGCAAACCACACCATCGCGAGGCCGCGTTGAACGAAACGCTCGCTATAGCGGCGCGTGACGAGCCAGGCGAGCCATGCGCTCCACAGATTGGCAATTGCCAGAATCGCGATGCGCATATCCGACGCCCACCACAACGACACATGCTCCGCGCGCAACAGCGACAGCGTAGTAGCGGACAGGCCGAGGAACACGCCCGCGCCGGCAATCGGAATCAGCCCTTGCGTCAAATGATGCAGACGCACGATATTGAAGCGCCCCAGCATGCGCGTCGCGCCCATCAGCAGCACTAGCAGCGCGGTGCCGTACACCAGTGCCGTGGCGAGGATGTAGCCGATCACCATCGTGCCGTCGAGCCACGAGAACACGTCGTTCTGTTCAGGGTAATGCGTGAACAGGAACCACGGCGCGTTGGTGTCGAGCGGCCAGGTGATGTCGTGATCGACCAGCCAATTCGCGAAGAACATCTTCAGATCGATGAACCAGCGCGACGCGGTCCAGTGGAACGCGCCGATCGCGATGCCGAGCAGGCCATAGAGGATCAACGCGGTATCCCACGCATTGGCCTGCTTGTCGCCCAACTGGACCACTTCCGACGACGGCGCGCGCCACGTCAACGCAATCGCGTCGCGGTGGCCGCTGCATCGTCCGCACATATGGCAGTCCGACGCGCCCTTCATATTGCGCAACGGCACGAGCGGCGCGCAATTGATTGGAATCACGCGATGCCCATGCTCGCCGTTCTTGTAGGAGCGGCGCCATGCATCTTCATCGACTTTGTAGTGGAACGGCGCGAGGCGCGCCAGAAGCGAAAAAACCCCGTTGACGGGGCACAGATACTTGCACCAGACACGCTTCTCACGTCCGTATAGCAAGCCGATGATCATCGCCGCGAAAGTCGAGCCGCCCAACACCAGCAGCACGGCCTTCGGATACTGGTAGACGCTCACCATCTGTCCGTAGATGGTGGTGATGCCGAACGCGACGAACGGCCAGCCGCCCCAGCGCATCCAGCGTGGAATCGCCCAGCCTCGCCCGTATTTGCTGGCGAATTCGGCGAGCGCGCCTTCGGGGCACAGCACGCCACACCAGACGCGGCCGAGCATGACCATCGAGAGCAAGACGAACGGCCACCAGATACCCCAGAACACGAACTGCGCGGCGAGCGTCAGGTTGTTCCACAGGTGCGCCGTGTCGTCCGGCAGCGGCATCACGGCCGGCACCAGAATCAGAAACGCGTACACCGCCACCACGACCCACTGAATGCCGCGAATCGCGGCACCGTGACGTTGCATCCACTGCCCGGCCGCCGCGAGGCGCCCCGGACGGGTCATGACCGTGCTCATGCCGTGCGCCCGGCGGCTTGCGGCGCCGGCTTGCGATTCGCGCGGCGCACCAGCAGATAGACGACCGCCCAATACGCCACATAGGCGATCAGATTCATCAGCGCCGGGTGAGCGCGATAGCCGGTGAGCGTGGCGACCAGCGAACCGAAGGTGCTCGAATCATCGAGGATCGCCGATGAATTCCACATCTGGTCGACGATCGTCGGCAGGATTTCCTTGTCGATCAGCTTGTCGACACCGGTCTGGAACAGACCCGCGCCGAGAAACAGCAGCATGATTTCCGTGATGCGGAAAAAGAGCCGCCACGAGAAGATCTTGCCGCCCAGTTGCAGCACGTAGAAGGTCAGGAATGCGAGCGCCAGGCCGATCACGACCGCGAGCGTCTGGCTGGCGTCCACGTGACCCGACTGGCCGAAGCCGAGCCCGTACAGAAAGATCACCGTCTCGCTGCCTTCACGCGCAATGGCCAACGCCACCAGCAATGCGACGCCCCACCAGTTCGAATCGCGCTGGCTCTTTTGCAGCGACTGTTCCATGTCGCGCTTGAGCGTGCGGCCGTGCCGCTTCATCCACAGCACCATTTGCACGATCAGCACGCAGGCGACCAGCACCATCGCGGTCTGGAAATAATCCTGCGCGTCACCGGAGAGCACTTCGGTGAAGCCGACCAGCGCGGCGCCGAGCGCCACCGCCGCTATCACGCCAGCCGCCACGCCGCCCCACAGGTACGGCAAACCGCGGCGCGCGTCGTCGTCGCCATTTTTCAGCCACGCGTACAGGATGCCGACGACCAGCAACGCCTCGACACTTTCCCGCCATACGATGAATAGAATCTGACCCATCAAGCTCTCCCTCTACCTGCTTCTGCTTCCAGCGAACGCGGACCTGATGACGGCCGGCGCTCGAGTCCCAAGCCACTACTTCGCGACGATGACGCCCTGCGCCTGCTGGTGGAAATCGTCGAAAAACTTGTATTCGCCCGGCTCGAGCGGCGCGATCACGACGAACGAATCCGCGCCCGGCGCCAACACCTTTTCTTTGCGCAATTGCACGCTTTCGAATTCGGCCGCGCCTTTGCCGGTGTTGCGCACTTCGATCTTGATACGCTGCCCCGCCGGCACTTCGATGCGGGCCGGGTTCAGCTTGCCGTCGTTCATTTCCAGCTTGAAGGTCGGCAGGTCGGCTGCATGGGCCGCGCCCGCCAGCAAAGCCGTGGCGGCGAAGATCGCGATCTTTCGGTTGATTCTCATTAGCCCTTCCGGAAAACGCGGCGCGTTGGCATTCAACCGCCAACGCGCCGCATGCTGCATTGGCTCGTTCAGCCTCATTCGGTCATTCACTCACGCGCGGCGATCAGTAGCCGCCCTTCTTGCCGATTCCGGCGAAGGTGAAGTCGTATTCGAGCGTGATCGGCTTGAACCACGGACCCACGCCGGTTTCCTTGTCGACGTGGCGGCCGAAAGCCATATGGCCCGTTTGCATCGGCGCCTCGACGATCATCTTCAGGTGATACTTGCCCGGGCCTTGCAGCTTGACGTTGTCACCATAGTGCGGACCGTCGTTGGCGACCATCGCCATCAGGTCGCCCTTCTGCGTCTGGGTCGAACCGGCTTTCGTCAGTTCATAGTGCACTTGCAGATACGGCATCCAGTCGCCTTCGGCGAAACCGGTCGGGTTGTTCTTGACCGCGTGAATGTCCGCTTCGAGGTGGATGTCCGAATCCGAGGCTTTGCGCATCATGCCTTCGGGTTCCATCGTGATCGGCTGCAGATAGACCGCGTTGATTTCCATGCCGCCATGAATCTGCTGCTTGCCGATCGGATATTCCGCCGCCGCTGCCGAGAAAGCCGCCACTGCGGCCAGCGCTGCTGCGCCACCGCGCAAAAATGAAGAAATCCGCATTGAAACTCCTTGTTTTTATCAGACTGGAATCGAACCCATTGGAACAGTGCGTCGCGCATACCTCGATGCAGCGGTCGCGGGCGTTGAGCACCGCGATCGATCGCCAGCCAGGCGGCAGTACGAACGTTAATGCGAACCATTCTCAATATTGGTCGAGTTTATCATCGATCGCAAGGGAGAACAAATCAGAACGCACGCAAAGCCTTGTGGCAGCAGGGTCTTAAGGCGGTCTTAAGAAAGTGCTGGAATGGAATGATGCGAGGCCGGGCGAGTGCCCGGCATTGATCGACAGGGCGCGGCACGTTGCCGCGCCCCGAGGCGGAAGGACGACTAGTCGACGCCCGACACGTGGTCGCCGACGTTCGCGCCGAACACGCGCTGGCGCAGCAACGCGAGTTGGTCGCGGGTCTGCGCGGCCTTCTCGAACTCGAGGTTCTTGGCGTGCTCCATCATCTGCTTTTCGAGGCGCTTGAGTTCCTTGGCAAGCTGCTTCTCGGACATGTCCTCGAATTTCGCGCGCGCCTGCTGTTCCTTCAGTTCGGCGCGAGCATCGTCGACGTTGTACACGCCGTCGATAATGTCGCGAATGCGCTTGACCACCCCGCGCGGCGTAATGCCGTTCTCGAGGTTGAAGGCGATCTGCTTGTTACGCCGCCGCTCGGTTTCGTCGATCGCGCGACGCATCGAGTCGGTGACCTTGTCCGCGTAGAGAATCGCTTTGCCGTTCACATTCCGCGCCGCCCGTCCGATGGTCTGGATCAGCGAGCGCTCAGCGCGCAGAAAACCTTCCTTGTCCGCATCGAGAATCGCGACCAGCGACACTTCCGGAATATCCAGCCCTTCGCGCAACAGGTTGATCCCCACCAGAACGTCGAAGGTGCCGAGACGCAGATCGCGGATGATTTCGACGCGCTCCACCGTGTCGATGTCGCTGTGCAGATAGCGCACCTTGACGCCGTGGTCGGCCAGAAACTCGGTCAACTGCTCGGCCATGCGTTTGGTCAGCACCGTGACCAGCACGCGGTCGCCCACCTTGACGCGCTCGTTGATCTCGCCGAGCACGTCGTCGACCTGGCTGCGCGCCGGCCGCACCTCGATTTCCGGATCGACGAGGCCAGTCGGACGCACCAGTTGCTCCGCCACCTGCCCTGCCGTCTTCTGCTCGTAGTCGGCCGGCGTGGCCGACACGAACACCACCTGGCGCATTTTGCGTTCGAACTCGTTGAACTTGAGCGGCCGGTTGTCGAGCGCCGACGGCAGACGGAAACCGTAATCGACCAGATTCTCCTTACGCGCACGGTCGCCGTTGTACATGCCGTTCAACTGGCCGATCAGCACGTGTGATTCGTCGAGCATCATGATCGCGTCCGACGGCAGGTAGTCGACCAGCGTAGGCGGCGGCTCGCCGGGCGCGGCGCCCGAGAAGTGCCGCGAATAGTTTTCGATGCCTTTGCAGAAGCCCAACTCCTGCAACATTTCCAGATCGAAGCGCGTGCGCTGTTCGAGCCGCTGCGCTTCAACCAGCTTTCCGCCGCTATAGAAGAATTCGAGCCGCTCGCGCAGTTCGTTCTTGATCGTTTCGACCGCGCGCACCACCGTATCGCGCGGCGTCACATAGTGCGACGACGGATACACCGTGAAACGCGGAATCTTCTGACGCACGCGGCCGGTGAGCGGATCGAACAGTTGCAGCGTTTCGACTTCGTCGTCGAACAGTTCGACGCGCACCGCCATCTCGGCGTGCTCCGCCGGGAAAATATCGATCGTGTCACCACGCACGCGGAACGAGCCGCGCTGGAAGTCGGCTTCGTTGCGGTTGTATTGCATGGCGATCAGCCGCGCGATGATGTCGCGCTGACCGAGCTTGTCGCCGGTGCGCAGCGTCAGAATCATCTGGTGGTATTCGGATGGATTGCCGATACCGTAAATCGCCGACACCGTCGCCACGATCACCACGTCGCGCCGCTCCATCAGGCTCTTGGTGGCCGACAGCCGCATCTGCTCGATATGTTCATTGATCGACGAGTCCTTCTCGATGAACAGATCGCGTTGCGGCACGTACGCTTCCGGCTGGTAGTAGTCGTAGTACGAGACGAAGTACTCGACCGCGTTGCGCGGGAAAAACTCGCGGAACTCCGAATAGAGCTGCGCGGCGAGCGTCTTGTTCGGCGCGAACACGATGGCCGGGCGGCCGAGCCGCGCGATCGTGTTGGCCATCGTGAAGGTCTTGCCGGAACCGGTCACGCCGAGCAGCGTCTGGAACGCGAGGCCGTCCTCGACGCCTTCGACGAGCGTGTCGATCGCCGTGGGCTGATCGCCGGCGGGCGGATACGGCTGGTAGAGCTGAAACGGCGAGCCTTCGAACCTGACGAATTTGGATTCGTCGAGCGTTTCTTCGGCTTCAGTCAGATGTTGTTCGGACATGGGGGGCGGCACCGGGCCTTGGGCAAAGAACTATTCTAACGGGTTGCGGGAATCGAAGACCGAGCGGGTCTGCGTAGGGTTTGGGGCCGCTCGCGTGGGTAGGGTCCGACGCGATGGTACGGCCCTTTGGAGCAGCCGCGCGGCTTCTCGCGGCTTCTGGTCATGGCAGCCGACGCTCACTACAAGCCATGGCCACGCTTGGTTGCGCGCCGCTCGCTGGGCTTCTCCGCGCGGTCTGCCAGGCAGCGCCGCTATTGCCAGGTGGCGTCGGAGTGCCTGTTTTTCAAGCAAAAAAATCTCTACGAACGGCGTTGGCGTCCGAAAAACGGTCGCGAATTCGTTACAATGCGAAGTTGCGCTCGCTCGCCGTTGTCCGCCGCCCGTCCGCGATGTGCGTCGGACGCCGCTGGCCCGGCCGTCCGCGATCGAAGCCGCCCTCTTCTCACTACTGCTGCCCACCCATCATGTCTCTGTTCTCCGCCGTCGAACTTGCTCCCCGCGACCCGATTCTGGGCCTGAACGAAGCCTTCAACGCCGATGCGCGCACCACCAAGGTCAACCTTGGCGTCGGCGTGTACTTCAACGAAGAAGGCAAGATTCCGCTGCTGCGCGCCGTGCGCGACGCCGAAAAGGCTCGCGTCGAAGCCGCGCTGCCGCGCGGGTATCTGCCGATCGAAGGCATTGCCGCTTACGACGCCGCCGTGCAGAAACTGCTGCTCGGCAACGACTCGCCGCTGATCGCAGCGGGCCGCGTCGTGACGGCGCAAGCATTGGGCGGCACCGGCGCGCTGAAAATCGGCGCGGACTTCCTGAAGCGCCTGAACCCGAACACCAAGGTCGCGATCAGCGATCCGAGCTGGGAAAACCACCGCGCGCTGTTCGAAAGCGCAGGCTTCGAAGTCGTGTCGTACCCGTACTACGATGCGCACACGCACGGCGTGAATTTCGACGCCATGTTGAGCGCGCTGAACAGCTACGCCGCCGGCACTGTCGTCGTGCTGCACGCGTGCTGCCACAACCCGACCGGCGTGGACCTGAGCGTCGAGCAATGGAAGCAGGTTGTCGAAGTGGTCAAGGCGCGCAATCTGGTGCCGTTCCTCGACATCGCGTATCAAGGGTTCGGCGACAACATCGAAGCGGACGCTGCGGCAGTGCGTCTCTTCGCTGCATCGGAACTGAACGTGTTCGTGTCGTCGTCGTTCTCGAAGTCGTTCTCGCTGTACGGCGAGCGCGTCGGCGCGCTGTCGATCATCACGGCAAGCAAGGAAGAAGCCGCTCGCGTGCTGTCGCAACTCAAGCGCGTGATCCGCACGAACTACTCGAACCCGCCGACGCATGGCGGCTCGGTGGTCGCGGCAGTGCTCGCGTCGCCGGAACTGCGCGCCACGTGGGAAACCGAACTGGCCGAAATGCGTGACCGTATCCGCGCCATGCGCAACGGTCTGGTCGAGCGTCTGAAGGCGAGCGGCGTGGATCGCGACTTCAGCTTCGTGAACGCGCAGCGCGGCATGTTCTCGTACTCGGGTCTGACGGCACCGCAAGTGGACCGTCTGCGCGAAGAGTTCGGCATCTACGCCGTGAGCACCGGTCGCATCTGCGTGGCTGCGCTGAATACGCGCAACCTCGACGTAGTGGCTAACGCGGTCGCTCACGTGTTGAAGTAAGGTATTGGCGGGCGCGGGCATTCATTGCACCCGCTCCGCTGGAAATGCTTGTGAAAACGGCGCCCTTTTTAGGGCGCCGTTTTTGTTTGCGGCCTGATTGCGTTTGCAACTTGCTTGTTGCCTGTTGCTCGAGCAAGGCCGCTTTCGACACAAGCAAGGACTGCCACAATTGCCGCGACCCACTTCATTCAGTCATGCGCCACTCGGACCCGTGGCTCTTTCAGCGCGAATCCCGATGGATATCGTGCGTAACAAAACCCGCATCGTTATCCGGCATGTCGAGCCAATCCGGTTGCGCAAGCGAATGGCGGATATCTTCCAAACCGCTTTGCCAATGTTCTCGCATTGTCGACAGACCGAACTGGAAGTCCTTGTAGTGCCCTTCGTACTCCTTGTGCCGGTAGATAAGATGGATCACGTTGTAGCGCTTCGAACACGACAGATCTTCGGCAAGCTTGCACCACGGATCGTCACGCTGATCGGACGGCACGCGATCCAGCACCTCGCGCAACACGTGCCGGAACCGCTGCGACCGTTGCAGCATATCGGTCACGAGACGCGTGCGGCTCGAATACTGGATGTCCTTCACGCGCCCTTGCACGTCGGTGATGTTGTCCGGCACCGGCCCGATCGCGCTCCAGAGATCGACCTGGAAGGCGAGCGTGTCACGACGCGGCGTGGACTGGATCACTTCGTAGAGCGGCGTGTTCGACATCAAGCCACCATCCCAGTAGTACTGGCCGTCGATCTCGACCGCCGCGAAGCCGGGCGGCAACGCGCCTGACGCCATGAAATGCTCGGGCCTGAGCGTCGTATGCGTGTTATCGAAGTACGCGAAATTCCCCGTGCCGCAATTGACCGCCCCCACTGAGACGCGCATTTCCTTCGAATTGATCCGATCGAAATCGCAGAACGCTTCGAGCGTGGCCTTCAACGGCGTGGTGTCGTAGTAGCTGGCCAGTTGCGGCGGCCCGGACACGGTGGGCAACGGCGGTGGAAAGCGCGGTACGAAAAAGCCCTTTTGCCCTTCGACGATGGCGCCGATTGCCTGCGTTGCCGTAAAGGCCTTACGCACGGCATCGCTGGAATTGAAGAGGGCGTGTTCGATAAACGCGGGCAACGGCGGCCCGAAGGCCGGCTGGCAGATCGTCTCCCAGAATTGCAACAGCCGTTCGACCCGCTTTTCGGGCGGATTGCCGGCAATGATCGCCGTATTCAACGCGCCGATCGAAATGCCGGCCAGCCAGTTCGGCTCGATGCCGGCTTCGTAAAGTCCCTGAAAGACGCCAGCCTGATAGGCGCCCAATGCGCCGCCGCCTTGCAGCATCAAGGCAACGGTTTCGTAGTTGGGCAAATGGAGGTGCCGGCCGGGATGCGCGGCGGGCGCCGGACCGGCGCCCTCGCCTTCCCCGTCGCCGGGCGCGCCGACGCGCGCCCGCTTGAGATTGCGTTGCGCCATAGGCACCTCCTTATTGCATATACCAGCCGTGGCTCACAATAAAGGACTGGCCGGTCAGCGCCGCCGTCGGGAAGGTGGACAGGAACAGCACCGTTTGCGCGACGTCTTCCACCGTGGTGAAGACACCGTCGACCGTGCCGCCCAGCATGACGCGCTTCACCACGTCTTCCTCGCTGATGCCCAGTTCCTTGGCCTGTTCGGGAATCTGCTTGTCGACGAGCGGCGTGCGCACGAAACCAGGACACACGACATGCGAGCGCACGTTGTGCTTTGCGCCTTCTTTAGCCAGCACACGCGCGAGACCCAGCAGCGCGTGCTTGGCCGTCACATAGGCCGATTTGAGCGGCGACGCTTCGTGCGAGTGGACCGAGCCCATGTAGATCACGATGCCGCCGCGATCGTCCTTGTACATGTGCTTGAGCGCGGCCTTGGTGGTCAGGAAGGCGCCGTCCACGTGGATCGCCTGCATTTTTTTCCAGTCTGAAAACGAATAGTTTTCGATCGGGTTAACGATCTGGATGCCGGCGTTGGAAATGAGAATATCGACCGAACCGAGTTCCGCGGCCACTTTGTCGATGCCTTGATTGACGGCGTCTTCGTTCGTGACGTCCATCGCCACGCCGATTGCCTTGCCGCCGCCCTTCTTGATTTCTTCAGCAACGGCGTTCGCTCCGTCCTGATTCAGGTCGGCGATCGCGACAGCCGCGCCCGCCGCGGAAAGAGTCAGCGCAATCTGCTTGCCGATGCCGCTTGCGGCGCCAGTAACCACCGCAACCTTGCCATTCAGATTCGTGTTCGTTGACGACATCTAGAACCTCCATGCAGTTGATGAGCAATGAGACCACGGGCCGCGGGCGGCGTGAAGTCAGCCAAACGGCATAGGCCGTTCGGCCGAATGCTGCACTGCGGCCAACGCTGCTATTGTGCATGAACCGTGTGAACTCCATCGGTTAAAAGCACATCGAAGCGTATCTCTTTAAACTGGACGTTTTCGGCGGGATTCCGGTGGCATCACCAACAAGGAGCAATGCATGAATTATCGACGTCTGGGCCGTTCCGGCCTGCAAGTCAGCGAGCTGTCCATCGGCTCGTGGGTCACCTACGGCAATCAGGTGGACACCCACGCGGCGCGCGAATCGCTCGCGGCCGCGCGCGACGCGGGAGTCAACTTCTTCGACAACGCCGAGGTCTATGCCGGCGGCAAGTCCGAAGAGATCATGGGCCAGGCGCTCAAGGAGCTGGCGTGGCCGCGCGTGAGCTACGTGGTGTCGACGAAATTCTTCTGGGGACTCGCGGAAGCGCCGAACCAGTACCACACGCTGAACCGCAAATATCTGCTGAACGCGATCGACGCGTCGCTCAAACGGCTGCAGCTCGACTATGTCGATCTGGTGTTCTGTCATCGTCCCGACCCGAACACGCCGGTGGAGGAAACCGTCTGGGCCATGAGCGACATGATCACTCGCGGCAAGGCGCTGTACTGGGGCACGTCCGAATGGAGCGCCGATGAAATCCGCGCTGCTTACGACATCGCGGAACGGCATCATCTGCACAAGCCGGTCATGGAGCAGCCGCAGTACAACCTGTTCCATCGCAACCGCGTCGAGCAGGAATACAAGCGGCTTTACGAGGATATCGGCCTCGGGCTGACCACCTGGAGCCCGCTTGCATCCGGCCTGCTGACCGGCAAATACCGCGACGGCGTGCCGGCCGACAGCCGCGCGCAATTGCAGGGCTACGACTGGCTGCGCAAGCAGGTCACCGACGCCGGCAAGAACAACGTGGTCGGCAAGCTCGGCGAAGTGGCGGATGAGTTGGGCTGCACCGTCGGTCAGCTCGCCATTGGCTGGATTCTGAAGAATCCCAATGTGAGTACGGTGATCACAGGTGCGTCGCGGGTTGAACAGATCGGCGAGAACATGAAGTCCGCCGAGGTGGCCGAGCGGATCACACCGGAGATCAAAACCCGAATCGAGGAAATTATCGGCGACGCCCACGACTGACCGGACTCGCGCGACCGCGTAACATTGCCGTGGCGGTAGCGCGGCTGTGTTACGCGTGGAGCTCGCTGCAATGCGCGGGGCGCGACGCGGCGTCGCGTACAATACGCGACCGCGCTGCACACCGGCGCTATATGTCCGCGTTGTGCAGCCACATTGCAGCCGCATCGCCGAATCCGCCCTGGAGCGGCACGCCCTCTTTCAGCGTCTCCTCATCATGCTCAGCTACCGCCACGCCTTTCATGCAGGCAATCACGCCGACGTTCTGAAACACGCCGTCGTGTTGCAGCTCCTGCGCTACCTCGGTCAGAAGGACAAGTCCTACTGGTATATCGACACGCATGCGGGCGCCGGCGTCTACTCGCTGAAGGAAGGTTACGCGACCAAAACCGGCGAGTTCCAGACCGGCATCGGCAAACTGTGGGGACGCAACGATCTGCCGCCGATGTTCGCCGACTACGTCGACGAAGTGAGCGCGCTCAATCCGGACGGCCAGCTGCGCTTCTATCCCGGCTCGCCGTATATCGCGTGGCGGCAGATGCGCGAACAGGACCGCATGCGTCTGTTCGAGCTGCACACCACCGAAATCGACGTGCTGCGCCACAATTTCCGCGACGCGGGCCGCCGCGCCATGCTCTATGCGGGGGACGGCTTCGACGGCATTCTTGCCTTGTTGCCGCCGGCCCCACGCCGCGCGCTGGTGCTGCTCGATCCGTCGTATGAGGACAAGCGCGACTACACGCGCACACTGCGCTGCGTCGAAGAAAGCCTGAAGCGGTTTCCGACCGGTACGTATGCGGTCTGGTATCCGCAGGTGAGACGCCCTGAGTCGCAGCGCTTCCCCGATCAACTGAAGAAGCTGCAGGACCGGAACTGGCTGCACGTGAGTCTGACTGTCAGCAATCCGCCAGAAGATGGTTTTGGACTTTTCGGCAGCGGCATGTTCATTCTGAACCCGCCGTATACTCTGGCAAAAACGTTGAAGGACCAGATGCCCTGGCTCGTCAAGACGCTTGGCGAGGACAAGGCCGCGCAGTTCAAGGTGGAGTATCGCGGCGACTGAGCTTCTTGTGGTGGGAAGCGAGCTTTTTCGGCTCTGAGCTTTTGTCGGCTACGAGTTTTTGTGGCCTCCGAGCTTACGCGGTTCGTCGAGCCGTCCTAACGTTGTCACCGGCCACGCGCGCACGACGCGCGCAGCCGGTCCGGCTCCTCAGTCAGTCCGGGCCGCCGCCTACTTGAGTTGCGCGTCAGCCTTCCGCGCGAAGTCGTTGGTATAGGTCGCGTTCAGGTCGATCTTTTTCGGATCGAGCCGGCTATCGAACGAAGACAACGCGCGCAATGACGTCGCCGGACCGTCCGCGGGCATCAAGCCGTCCGGAGAATAGGCGTCGCGCACGTTGTGGAAGGCCTCCACATACAGCGCCGAGTCGTTGAGCAGATAAGCCGGCGGCACCATCTTCAGCAGATCGGCATCGCTTGCGGTCTGCAGCCAGTGATCCGCGCGCACGATTGCATTGGCCAGCGCCTGCGTCGTCTTCGGATACTTCTGGATGAAATTGTCCGAGGCATAGAGCGTCGCCGCCGGCATCGTCCCGCCGAATACCTCTTGCGTGCCCTTTACCGTGCGCGTATCGACCAGCACCTTGATCGCGCCACTGCGCGTCAGTTTGGTCATCATCGGATCGACGTTGGAGAGCGCGTCGATCTGGCCGCCGCTTACCGCGGCGAGCACGGAGGCGCCGCTGCCCACGCCGATCGCCGAAATCTCGTTGCGCTGCACGCCGGCTTTGCGCAAAGCCACGGTGAGCACGAGATCCGTCGACGATCCCGGCGCGCTCACGCCGACTTTCGCGCCTTTGAAGTCCGCCAAAGTCTTGAGCTGGTCCGCCTTCGACTTCAACACGGCAACGACGATCTGCGGCGCGCGTCCCATCAACACGAACGCCCGGTAGTGCTGCCCTTTCTCCTGCATGAACAGCGTGTGCTCGAATGCGCCGGCACCCACGTCGGCGCTGCCGCCTACCACCGCTTCCAGCGCCTTCGATCCGCCCGCGAAATCCTCGAGCGTGACGTCGAGGCCTTCGTCCTTGAAGTAGCCCAACTGTTGCGCAGCGAGCACCGGCAGATAGTAGAGGCCCGGCAGACCACCGACTGCCATCGTCAGCGTGGGCTTTTCCGGTGTGTCTTTGGCGAGCGCGGCGCTAGGCAGCGCGGCCAGTGCAAGCAGCGTGACGCAGGCGCCGGCGGCTTGCCGCATCCAGTGAGTCGGCATTCGATGTCTCCTTATTCTGTTTTTCGTTCGATACGGTGGCGCCGGGCTTGATGTGTGGCCCGCGTCGCTAGCGAGAGACCGCGCGATGATTGTCGTCGGACGGTTTCGCACGCGCCATGCGCCCAAACCCCAATGGCGCACGCAGCGAGTCGGCACATATGTCCGATCCCGTGCCTGTGCTCACGCCCAGCAATCACGCGCTGCCGTCGTCGGCGTGTAAGGCGGGCCGCGTTCATCGCGGGCGTGCTCGCGCAGGCGTCCACGAGGCGGTGGGATTAGCCGCGCACCCGAAGGATCAACGGATATGGAACAGAGCTGGCGGGAACGGCCGCGTCGCGAGCACTTATTGCGGCCGAGGCACTGGACGAGGCTGCGGTTGCGGCAGCGGCATGCCTCCGCCCGCAGGCAACTGGATATAAGGCGCAACGACGATCGGGATTGTCGAATTCGGCGCCAGTTCGGCCGGCGTCGCGATCGGCTGCGCTTCGACGATCGGCTGATGCGAAAGCGGCGCGGTCTGCAGCACGGTGCCGCTCTGGCCGTCGTTGATGCCGTTCTGCGAGTCGAGAATCACCGGCTTGCGCGCACTGGTCGACGCAGCACAAGCGCTCGACATGGCAAAAACCGTGGTCAGCGAGGCTGCAATGGTCACGGCCAGGAGGGATTTGAGCGGGCGGACAGGTGACATGGGCGGACCGGTTGAGTGTGGGAAAGCCGGATTTCGCAGAAAACGCTTTACCATACCGCGACGGTCGCCGCGAGGCTAGTCGATATTCGCCACAAATAGCCCGCAGACGCCGTCGGATTGAAATTTTCGACGTGCAGATGTGACAAAGCCCCGCATGGACGGGGCTTGACGCTTTTGCTGCCGTGGCTGCGCGACAAGCGCTGCCGGGTCAAACTTGATGGTGTTGAAACTTACAGCGAGTAGCCGTTGGTTTCGAGCGAGCGGATGCGCTGTTCGAGCTGGACGATATCCGACGACGACGCCAGATAGGCTTCGCGGCGGGTGCGTTCAGCGGTTTCAAACCAGGTGCTCAGCTTTTCAAGTACGTATGCAAACATGATGTTCTCCAAGGATCAGATTGAATCCCCGGTGGATTGGGCATCAGGGATTTCCCGTAAAAGGGTTAACCCGGATTATAGCCTTATAGCGCAGTCTGACTAGTGAAATGCCCGCATGACGTGCATTCCGTTTTGGAATGGTGCACGAGTACGGTGCACGTAACTAGTTGATTTGGCTTAAATTGAGACGGATTTTTGGCGACAATCAATACCGCCCCATATTTTAACGCACGATATTGGTGCAAATGTCAATTAGGTCGCAACTAACCCAGCTGCTAGGTTGCGCCGAACGCCAAAAAGACCATCTCAAATTGGATGACAACCCTGTCCTGAGACCAGATCGGTATCCGCGAGTCGCTCGATGATCGGACAATCGGGGCGGTCGTCGCCGTGACAATGGTCGGCCAGGTGCGCCAGTGTGTCGCGCATGTCGGTCAGTTCAGCGATGCGGCGATCCAGTTCCGCAACGTGTTCCAACGCAATCGTCTTCACTTCGGCACTGGCGCGCGAGCGGTCGTGCCACAGTGCCAGCAGCCGTCGAATGTCTTCGACCAGAAAGCCGAGCCGGCGCGCCTGGCGAATGAAGCGCAACGAATGCACCTCTTGCGGGCCGTATACGCGGTAACCGGCGCTCGTGCGCGATTTCGCCGCCAGCAAGTCAACGCTTTCGTAGTAGCGAATCATTTTCGCCGTGACGCCCGACGCGCGGGCTGCTTCACCGATATTCATGGCTCTTTCCCCCAGTCTATGTACGTCGATCGTACACCTTCCCATGATGGGAAGGTGTACCACTCAATTGCGGATCGGCAGGCATAATTCAACCATCGCACTATCCATTTTTCCGAGGCAATCCCGATGACAATCGAATTCCAGGTAGAAGGCATGAGCTGCCAGCACTGTGTGGCGGCGGTTACGAACGCAATCCGCGAACACGATGAAGCCGCGAAAGTCCACGTCGATCTGGCATCCGGGCGAGTGGCGGTCGAATCGGTGCAACCGGCTGAGACGCTGAAGGCCGCCATCGACGAGGCCGGATACACGGTGACGGGCATCGCGAATGGCGCGACAAACGACACGACAAACGGCGCGTCCGGCGCCGCCCGGTGAGCGAGTTCACGTCATGTTCAAAGTTGCCGTCATTGGTGCCTCAGGGCTGCTTGGCCGCGCGCTCGTCGACGAACTGGCGCAGCAGACCGGCTGGCAAGTCGTCGCCACAGCTTTCAGCCGGCTGGCGCCGGGCACGGTCGCGCTGGATATTCGCGACGCGCAGGCAGTCGAGCAGTTCGTCGAGCGCGAAGCGCCGGACGCGCTCGTGATTGCCGCGGCGGAGCGTCGGCCGGACGTGTGCGAGCATGATCCCGCACTGGCCCGCGCGCTGAACGTCGACGCGGTGCGCACCCTTGCCGCGGCGGCGAACCGGCGCGGCGCATGGACGCTGTCGATCTCCACCGATTACGTGTTCGACGGCACGCACCCGCCCTACCAGCACGATTCCGCGCCCGCGCCACTCAATGCCTATGGGCGCAGCAAGCTCGAAGGCGAGCGTGCGTTGACTGAATCGACCGACCTCGGCTGCGTGCTGCGTTTGCCGTTGCTGTACGGGCCGATCGTCAGTTGGGCGGAGTCTGCCGTGACGAGTCTCGTGCCGGCGATCGCCGCGTCGGCCGCGCCCGATGGCAAACCCGCCGTCATGGATGCATGGGCGATCCGTTATCCCACCTTCACGCCGGACGTCGCGTTCGTGATCCGGCAGATGCTCGAACGGCATGCGCAGGGCGACGCGATCCGCGGCATCATGCAATGGTCCGGCGACGAACCGATGAACAAGTACGAAATCGCCGTGCGCCTTGCCGAAGCGTTGCAAGTCGGCGCGCATCTGACGCCGCAACACACGCCGACCGATGCGACGCCGCGCCCGCATAACTGCCACCTGGCTTCGAGCCGGCTCGAGGCGCTTGGGATCGGCCGCCGCACACCGTTCGATGCGGCGATCCGGCAAGTGTTAGCCGTGTTTCCGTGGCGAGGTGACGCGTCGGCGTAGAACGCCTCGTCTGGCAGATAGGGCTGGCCACGGCGGCACCCCGTGTCGCCATGAGTGCGATGCGCCGGCACGACGGCCTGATGGCGGACGTGCGGGTTTAACAGCCGCAAGCCGCCCTCAATGAAAATCGCGGCTCGCCGTGGCCAGTTCACCGAGCCATTCGCTGTGGTCCTCAAGGCGATGGGCGACGAGATGGATCACCTCGCCTTTGTTTTTCCGTTTCGCTTTGCCTGCCTGGTTTGCGCTCACGCCATTTCCGGCATTGTCGCCGCCGGTCGCCACGCCGTCGTCGCGCTGCAACACGCCGTAGACCGCGAGCAACGACGAGCCCAGCAAAACCTTGCGCTGCTTTTCCACTAGCGACGGCCAGACGATCACATTGATCGACCCGGTCTCGTCTTCGATGGAAACGAACACCGTGCCGTTTGCCGTGCCCGGCCGCTGCCGCACGGTGACGATGCCGCACGCTCGCGCCAGCGTGCCGTGCTGGCACGCGGCGAGTTCGGCGGCCGTGCGAAAACGATGGTGAGCAAGGCGTGCGCGCAACAACGCGAGCGGATGGCGATTGAGCGTGAGGCCGAGGCTCGCATAGTCGTCGACGATTTCGCGGCTTTCGGCTGCCTGCGGCAAGAGCAGCGGCGCTTCGGCGATCGGTGCGTCGCGCAGCAGTTTGGGCACCGTGTGCTGCGCCGTCACGGCCCACCATGCTTCGCGCCGATGTCCCGCGATACTGACCAGCGCGTTCGCCGCGGCAAGCGCTTCGAGATCGCGCCGCGTCAAGGCCGCACGGCGTGCCAGATCGTCGACATCGGTAAACTGCGCCTCGTCGCGTGCCGCCATGATGCGTTCGGCGGCCCCTTGTGCCAGCCCCTTGATCAGATGCATGCCGATGCGCACGGCGGGACCGCGAGCGCCATAGGTATCCGACGATTGAAACACGCGGGCAGTCAACCGCTGTGCCGCGCGCCGGACCGTCCTGCTCACCGTCAGGCGCCGCAGCGAAAGATCGCGCAATTGCTGCGCGGATAGTACGGCCTGTTGACGATGCAAACAGGTTTCGTCCGCTGAGATCCGCTGTCCTTCATGACCGCGTCTTTCGAATGTCGACTCCCAATCGCTCAGGGTCACGTCGGGCGGCAATACCTTGACGCCGTGACGCTTCGCATCCTGAACGAGTTGCGACGGCGAATAAAACCCCAACGGCTGACTGTTCAGCAAACCTGCCAGAAAAGCAGCCGGTTCATAGCGCTTCAACCACGCGCTGAGATAAACGAGCAACGCGAAACTCGCCGCATGGCTCTCCGGAAAACCATACTCGCCGAAGCCTTCGATCTGTTTGCAGATACGGTCGATGAACTCCTGTTCATAACCGCGCGCCGACATGCGGTCGCTCAAATCCTTCTGATACTTCGCCAGGTTGCCGCTGCGCCGCCATGCGGCCATCGCGCGCCGCAACTGATCGGCCTGCTCACCGGTATATTTCGCCGCAACCATCGCCAGATGCATGACCTGTTCCTGGAAAATCGGCACACCGAGCGTACGTTCGAGTACAGGACGCAACTCATCCTTCGCGTAGTCAACCGGTTCGAGCCCCTGCTTGCGGCGCAGATAGGGATGCACCATGCCGCCCTGAATCGGCCCGGGCCGCACGATCGCCACTTCGATCACGAGATCGTAGTACTTGTTGGGCTTCAGGCGCGGCAGCATGCTTTGCTGCGCACGCGATTCGATCTGGAATACGCCGATCGTATCGGCATGGCCGCACATTTCGTAGACGGCGCGATCCTCGCGCGGAATATCCTGCACCCTGAACGTCGGAAAACCGCGCCTCAACGCGACGAATTCCAGCGCGCGTCTGATCGCCGACAACATGCCGAGCGCCAGCACGTCGACTTTCAGCAGCTTGAGCGCGTCGATATCGTCCTTGTCCCATTCGATCACGCTGCGGTCTTTCATCGTCGCGTTCTCGATCGGCACGAGTCGCGACAGCTTGTCTTTCGCGATCACAAAACCGCCGACGTGTTGCGACAGATGACGCGGAAAGCTGCGCAACTCCTGGGTCAAACGAATCAGGTTCCGCGTGATGTGCGAGTTGGCATCGAAGCCCGCTTCGGCCAGATATTTGGCGACTGCATCCGTGCCGTCCCACCATTGTTGCGACTTGCTGATCCGCTCGATCAACGACGCCTCGAGACCCAGCGCCTTGCCGACGTCTTTCAGCGCACTACGCGCGTGATACGTAATCAGCGATGCAGTCAGGGCCGCCCGATGACGGCCGTACTTCGTGTAGATATATTGAATGACCTCTTCGCGCCGCTGATGCTCGAAGTCGACGTCGATATCAGGCGGCTCGTTGCGCGCGCGAGAGATGAAACGCTCGATCAGCATGTTCATATGCACCGGATCGATTTCCGTCACGTGCAGGCAATAACAGACGATCGAATTCGCCGCTGAACCTCGCCCCTGGCAGAGAATGTTTCTGGAGCGCGCGAAACTCACGATATCGTGCACCGTCAGAAAATACTTTTCGTATTTCAGATCGGCGATCAGCCCCAACTCCTTTTCGATCTGACCGATTCGCTTCAGGTCCATGCCTTTGGGCCAGCGCTCCATCGCACCGGCCATGACCAGCTTGCGCAAATAACTCGATGGTGACTCGCCGGCGGGCACCAGTTCTTCGGGATACTCGTACTTGAGTTCGTCGAGCGAGAAGCGGCATAGCGCGGCGATACGCAGCGTTTCTTCCAGCGTATCGCGCGGATACAGTTTGCCGAGCCGCACGCGCGTACGCATGTGCCGCTCCGCATTCGCCTCGAGCGCGTGGCCGCATTGCGATAGCGGCGTGACGAGGCCGATGGCTGTCATCGTGTCCTGCAAAGGCTTGCGCGATCGGGCATGCATGAGAACGCCGCCGGCCGCGACCAGCGGTAAACCACTCGCTTTTGAAATCATGCGCAGGGCGTCGATCTGAAGATCATCGCTGCCCGTTTGCCAGAGTTCGAGCGCGATCCATGCCCGCTGTGCAGCGAACGATGCGAGCCAATGCGCGCAACGCAGCGTATGCGAGAGCGTCGCCGCGCGCTGCGGCACGAGCATCAGGACGCAATCGGGCAACGTCTTCAGATGTGCCAGATGGGGCAAGGAATCGGTGAAGTCGGACGGACCGAGGCGATAACTGCCTTTGTCCGCACGCGAGCGGGCTAGCGTAATCAGCTCGGAAAGGTTGCCGTAACCGTTGCGGTTGGTTGCTAGCGCGACCAGGGTGCAGAAAGGCTCGCCGGTTTCGTCGGTCAGATTGAGTTCGCTGCCGATGATCAGTTGAGGGAGGGGTTTTAGTGCCTCGGTTTCCGAGGCTCCCACGGTTTCCTGTTGCAACGTTCCGGTTTTTGTCGCGTCTTCCAAAGGCGCTTCCGGTTGCGCAGCCTTGGCCTTTTCCTCGCGCTCTTTCTGCTGACGGTCCCGCTCCGCTTTGATTTCCCTCAACGCCGTGTGGGCGCGCACGACGCCTGCCAATGAGCATTCATCGGTGATGGCGAGCGCGCTGTAGCCGCGCGACATCGCCTGCTCGACGAGTTCATGAGGATGCGACGCGCCACGCAGAAAAGAGAAATTAGTCAGGCAATGCAATTCCGCATACGCCGGCAACTGGGTGGCGAGCGGCGGCTGCGCGAGGAATGATGGCTGGATTAGAGGCATGATGGTCAGCCGAACAAACCCTGCAAATACCACTCGCCGCTGAGGCGTTCGCGGTATACCCAGAACATGTGCCCGCGGTCGTCGGCTGCAACGTAGTAATCCCGCTCGACACGGTTGCCGTCCCACCACCCTGCTTCGATCCGTTCGGTACGCGTGAGCATTTTCAGCGGCCGGCGATAGATCGGCCGCTGGTCGCGCATCATCAGGCGCAGCGGTTTGTCGAGCATCCAGACCGGGCGAGGCTGGGAAGGTAATGCGCTGTCAGGTAGGTCAAGGGATGCCTGTGCGTTGCCGGGTTGCGGTGCGGATGTGCTGGTGTTTTTGGCGTCGTTTGTTTTGGATGGGCGTTGGGGTGCCTGGGTCGCCTCAGCCGCCTCGATCGCGTAGGCGAGCGCCTCACTGTCTTCGCGCCCTTCCTCCGCGGCAGCGTGCCGCAACTCATCGGTCAGCCAGGTTTTGTCCGCTTTGATCTTCGACCGGGACTTCGCAGGCGAACGCTTCTTGCGCGAAAACGCTTGCGCCTGGTAGGCTTCGACGCGCATTGCCCGCTCGGGACGATGATCGTCCTGCACCGACATCTGCAGCACATTCTCCGGCCCTAATCGAGCGCTCAGGCGCTCCAGCAGACGCGCAATCGAATCGCCATCCGATTCGGGCATGGGAAACAAGGTGTCCGACTGCCCGGCATATTCACCGATCTGCTCAGCGACCAGCTTCAATTCGATGACCGGTGCCGCCAGCACGGTCTGATTCAACTTTTCCCGCAACAACCAGATCAGATGCTCGGCATCACGCGACGGTATGGCCCATGCGACCTTCAGGCTCGATGTCTTCGGTGCATGACGGGACGCCAATTCATGCTCGAGCAGCAACGTATAACAGCTGAGCGCTGCATGATGCGCGCTCAGCCAGCCGGCCAACTGCACGATCAGCCGACGCGCGGCGAACAGCAATGCATCCGCGTTATCGACCCGCGAGGGCAACTCCAGTTGCGCATGAAACGACGCCGGCGCGCGAAACGATTCGCGTGGATCCGGGCGCGCGCCATACGCCTGCGCCAGCAGATCCAGAATGCCGCTGCCAAAACGTCGCACGACACCCGAACGTGGCAATTGACGCAAATCGGCCAGCGTCGTACAGCCGACGTGCGAAAACGCATCGCGATGCGCCTGCGTGACCGGCAGCAGTGAGACGGATAAGCCATCGAGGACGCGCGCAAGCGACGTCTCCTTGACCACGTGCCAGCGATGGCCCTGCCGAACGGCGCGCGCCTGCGCCAACAGCCACGCTCCCCAGGCGGTCGGCGCACAGGCGATGCGCGCCGTATAGCCGAATTCCGCCACCGTGGCAGACACCCGCGACAACAACGCGCGCAAGCCGCCGAACAATCTCAAACCCGAGCCGACTTCCAGCAACAGGGTATGCGCGTCGGCAAGCGACACTTTCGGCGTGTATGTCAGCAAGGCAAGCGCTATGGCTTCGAATGCCTGAGTTTCGCGGGCGGCATCGGCGGCAAGCAGTTCAAGCCCCGGCGCCAACGCCAAGGCGTACGAACGCGAATGACCCGCATGCACGCCGGCACGCAGCGCGTCGAGATCTGGCATCAGGATGTGCGCGTGATCGGCTAGGGCGTAACAACGCCCTCCACCGATGTCTTCGGCATCGTGAAGTTGGCTTGTCTCGTCGCGCGACTCACGCCGATTCGGCTTCGCGAGCGAACCATCCTGGAGCGGCGCGAGAGGCTTCACCGCTTCCAGCGACAAGAGTGGCAATGTGACTGCGATCCACAGCATGTTTGATCTCTGGCCCTTGATGACGGTCGGCTCCGTCTTCCGGCAACAAGACGCTTTGTAAAGGCAAAACGAGACGAAGAGGCTCGGCTAGCGGCGGCCCGCGACGCTTGAAGATGTCGATCGACAAACCAATCTCCTGCAGCCATTGACGACGGTTGATCGTCTGCGCATTGGCCGGCAAAAGCGGCTCGCAGATCATTCGCAATGGCGCTGGGGAAGATTGCGTGGCTGCCTCGACAGGCCGGATCAAAAATGCCAGCGATGCCGACTCCTGAGCCGCTACTTGCAGGCGTCGGACCTTGTCGGCACGCGCATTCGGCAGCCAAATCAGGACCGCGCCGATGCCATCCTGCTTCAAGGCCTGAGCAGCGGCCCACAGGGCCTGGTCTTCACTCGAGCGCACCCATAAGACTCGCTCGACATCGACACCCCAAGCTCTCAATGCGGCAGCGCATGGCTGATACGGAGGCGCCACGAGCATGACATGCCGCCCGGCTTGCTTCGTCAGATGACGCAGCGCATGAGCTAGCAGCCGTACTTCACCCACTCCACCATGCTCAACCAACAACTCTGTCAGACCGCCAGCCGACCAGCCTTGTCCCGGCAACAACTGATCCAGCGTGGCATAGCCGCTGGAAATTACACGCGAGTCCGCCTCGGCAAGCTCATTGCCCTGCCACACCTGACGCCGTAATTTAGACGACAGCGCGGTCGTCGCAAGCTGAATCGCTGCTGCCATAGACACGCTCTTGAATAGGGAATGCTCCGCCCTGCCCGGCATCGAGCAAGCATGAGGTGACGATTTTTCACTGTATATTTATACAGTATTTTGGGATGGATGTTAAGACGGAGGGATGCAGCCCGGTGTGTGCAGGAAGGGGCTTGAGGAAGTGATGAGTGCTGTTTTTAGGACAGCCTTTATATCTGTTGAAAACAGCTATTTTTATGCTTCAGGTTGGGCTGTTGTGAAGGGATGGGAGGAGTCGAGGTAAGCGCCCGGTCATCCCGTCTTGAGTTGGGCTGAGGGTCTTGGGAGCATCGTATCCACTTAAAATAGGTGGACACGTGAACACTATCGAAGAAGCGCCAATTGGAAGGCGGCGGCGTCGCCGCTACAGCGTGGAGTTTAAGGCTCAGGTTGTTGCGGCTTGTCAGGGCCCGGGAGTGTCGCTCGCGGGCATCGCCCTGCACCACAAGTTGAACGCAAATCTGCTCCGACGTTGGGTGGAACAGGCCGAAGGGAGCGCCCGGGTGGCGGTCGCGTCCAGCGAAGTGGCTGTGCAGTCCGCAGAGGCGCCGGCATTCGTGCCGGTACCGCTCGACACGATGAACGTTCGCCCGGCCGAGATCCGCGTCGAGGTGCGTCGCGCGCACCAGTCGATCACGGTTTGCTGGCCGACATCAGAGCGCCGCCTGGCTGCGTGAGTGGCTCGCGTGATCCGCATTGATCAGGTGTGGCTGGCGGTCGAGCCGCTGGACATGCGGGCCGGCTTTGATACGGCACTGGGCCGGGTGATAACCGTATTCGGCGCCGCGCATCCACATCATGCTTATCTGTTCGCCAACCGGCGGGCCAACCGTCTGAAGGTGCTGGTTCACGACGGGATTGGAATCTGGCTGGCAGCGCGACGGCTGAACGAGGGACAGTTTGTCTGGCCTTACCCTGGTAGCGAGCCGAAGCATCACGCGCTGACGCAGGAGCAACTCGCCGGTCTGGTGGTGGGTTTGCCGTGGCAACGCATCGGTCCTGACGGCGTGATCCGTGTCGTATGACGCCCGCAATGACGTAAACGGTTGCGCTTTCGCGCTCTCCGAGGTTCTGGCAGACTCGTCCGCATGGACCTGCCCGCCGATCTCAACGCCCTCAGCCCGGAACAGTTGCGCGCGCTCGCCGCGCAGCTGATTGCCCAGGTCGAGGACAGAGACCGGGAGATTGATGAGAAGACCCGGGAAGTCGGCGAGAAGGAACGGGAACTGCGTTACCGGCAGACCCGTATCGACCAGTTGACCCACGAGATATCGATCCTCAGGCGCCAGCAGTTCGGCCGACGCAGCGAACAGCTCAGCAGCGATCAGATGAACCTGCTGGATGAAGCGATCGACACGGATCTGGCCGCCATTGAAGTGGAGCTCGAGCAGCTTCAACCACAAGCCACAGCCGAGCTGTCACCCCAGCAACCGAAGCGCGCAGCGCTGCCGGCGCAACTGCCGCGCACAGAGATCCACCACGAGCCGGACTGCACCGTGTGTCAGTGTGGCTGCGAGCGCGTGCGCATCGGCGAGGACATCAGCGAGAAGCTGGACTACACACCAGGCGTGTTCACGGTAGAGCGGCATATCCGTGGCAAGTGGGTGTGCAGAAACTGCGAAACACTGATTCAGGCGGCGGTGCCCGCGCACGTCATCGACAAGGGTATCCCGACCACGGGACTGCTGGCGTCGGTGCTGGTTGCCAAATACGCTGACCACCTTCCCCTGTATCGTCAGGAACAGATCTTTGGGCGGGCGGGTCTGGCGATACCGCGATCGACATTGGGTGCGTGGGTCGGTACGTGCGGCGTGCAACTACAGCCGCTGGTCGACGCACTGCATCAGGAAATCCTGCAGCAGAGTGTGCTGCATGCGGATGAGACGCCGGTACAGATGCTCAGCCCCGGCAAAGGCAAAACACATCGCGCGTACCTGTGGGCGTATACGCCCACGTACTACAGTGAGTTGCGCGCTGTGGTCTACGACTTCGCCGACAGCCGTGCAGGCGAACATGCCCGCGCGTTCCTCGCTGGCTGGCAGGGCAAACTGGTGTGCGACGACTACAGTGGGTACAAGGCCGGTTTCCAGCAGGGCATCACTGAAATCGGATGTGCGGCGCACGCGAGACGCAAGTTCTTCGATCTGCATGCCAACCACAGCAGCCAGATCGCCGTACAGGCGCTGCCGTTCTTCGCTGCGCTTTACGACATCGAGCGCGACGCTGCAGTGCTGGATGCCGAAGAGCGACGTAAGCTTCGACAGAACCGGGCCAAACCGGTCTGCGACGCACTTCACGAATGGATGGTGGCGCAGCGCAAGCTGGTTTCGGAAGGTTCTGCGATTGCGAAAGCGCTGGAATACAGTCTTAAACGCTGGGAAGCGCTTACGCGCTATCTCGATGACGGCCACGTGCCCATAGACAACAACTGGGTCGAAAACCAGATACGGCCATGGGCTATCGGCAGGTCCAACTGGTTGTTTGCCGGTTCGCTGCGAGCAGGCCAACGAGCTGCCGCCATCATGAGCCTGTTGCGTTCAGCGCAACTCAATGGCCACGAACCGCACGCCTATCTGAAGGACGTTCTCACCCGACTGCCGACCCATAGGGCCAGCGACATTGCAACATTGCTGCCTCACCGCTGGCAGCCGACGGTTGCGCTCGGTTAGTTCAATCCCTCAAGACGGGTTGGCTGGCCGCTTACGAGTCGAGTATGGATGCCAAAGGCTA
>NZ_JARESV010000057.1:0-49956 GCF_046026985.1 Paraburkholderia sp. RL18-101-BIB-B | reverse complement strand
ACTAATAGACCACCACGAAAAGAAGAAACCCCAAACAGAAAACTAAAAACCAACCGAAACCTGATACCCAAACCGACTAACCGTCTCAATCCGAACCTCAGGCAAATCACCCAAAAGTTTCCTCCTCAACCGAGAAACAACCAGATTGACACTAGAAGGATCGACATCTTCCTTCTCCGGCCAGGCATACCGAATAAGCTGATCCCGCGCCACAGGCGCATTGACCTGCTTGATCAGACACTCGAGCAAAAGAAACTCTCTACGAGTCACCCCAACCCTCCGTCCACCAAAAACAAGCTCCCGAGTCGCGGTATCCAGAGAGGGCTCATCAACCGCGGAAAAAACAGAAGAAGGACCCGAGCCCCCAACAGCTCCTCGCCCCATTCCGATGCGCTGCAAAGCCTGCATCCGCTCATGCATTTCAATAAACGAATAAGGCTGACAGAAGCAAGCATCCGCGCCGGCGCGCAAAACTTTGGTGCGATCCTGCGCCGTAGCCGCGCCCAGTACAGCTACAATCGCCGCCCCACTCCCAGCCGAAGCAAACTTGACAACAAACTCCAGCAAGGCAGAATAAAACCCCACCTCCAACACCATCAAAACGATCGCATCAAACGGTTCCTGAGCCGCGAGAAAGACCCCATCCCGCAGATCATCAGCTCGCTGCAAACTATGTGCGCTCTCCTGAAGCGCCTTGAAAAGCCACGCAGCTTCCGGATGAGAAGGCCCCACGAAGAGAACGCGCATTCACGCCCCCGCAAGAACAAGAAAGGAAACCAGGCTCATGCAAGCGTCCTCGACCAGCATTCAATCGAAATCCGAGTGCCCGGCTGCGCATTACCGATTTTCATCGTGAAGTCATGCACCCGCATCACCGCGGAGACAATACTCAAACCCAGCCCTGACCCGGCCAGATGCCGCGTACTCTTACCGCGATAGAATCGCTGCAAAACCGCATCACGCTCATCGGCAGCAATACCGGGCCCGTTATCGACAATATCCACCTGCGGCCCAGCAGCCGTCTGACGCAACTCCATCCGCACCACGCCGCCTTCAGGCGTGAACTTGATAGCGTTATCCACCAGATTGCTCAACGCTTCAAAGAGCAACGCACGATCGCCATAGATCGCATCCACAGGCTGTGCATGAACAGAAAGCTGAATCGAACGGCTCTCAGCGAGCGGTTCGTACAGTTCGCCGACCTCTTCGATCAGCGTCTCCAACTGCATCTCACCGAAGCCGCCGCGCCGCTGCAACGTACCAATCTCGGAGATCCGCAGCATCGCGCGGAACCGATCGAGCAGCGCATCCGTTTCCGTGCGCGCGCGCTCCACCAGATTCGCCAACTCGGCGTCGTCGAGCGTCCCGGTCCGCTCCGCCGCGTGCGCAAGCACCGTCCGCACATGCGCAAGCGGTGTACGCAAATCATGCGCGATGCCATCGCAAGCGCCCTTCACTTCGTTCATCAGACGCTCGACTTCGGCGAGCATATGATTCACGAGATGCGCGAGCATATCTACTTCGTCGCGTCCGCCAATAGGCAAACGCTGCGCGAGATCGCCCTGCGCGATGCGCTGCGTGACGCGCCGGATCGCTCTCAGACGGCGCATCTGCCGCACGCTCAGTGCGAGACCACCGGCCACACCGGCGAGCAGACAGAAAACACCTCCGCCCACCAGGGCATTGATGATGGTCTGGCGAATCCGCAGAATGTGCGTGAGGTCACGCGCGACCACGAGCGTCGAGCCGTCCTCGCGACGCTCGGCCATGGCGCGCACCACCGGTGCCTGATCGTTACGCCCGAGCGCGAGCGTCAGATCGAGCGTCTTGCCGGTGCGATTGGTGGGCAGCGCGCCCGGATAGGCGAGCACGTCGCCGGCCAGCAGCCGGCCGTCGGCGGCGAACAGGCCGTAGTAATTCGTGTGCATACGCTCATGCTCGATGCGCCGGTGGATCGCGTCCGCGAGACCCGAATCGGGCAGCGAATCGAAGTAGATCAGTTGCCAGTCCATCACCACATCGGTCTCACGCTCCATGTCGCCGGTCACGGCCCAGCCGATGAAGCCCAGCAGCAGCATCACGGAAAACGAAAAGATGACCGCGTAAACGGAGAGCAGGCGAAAGGTGGTGGAATGCCAGCGCCGCCCGAGCGCAGATTGAGCGGGGAAGGTTGTGTCCATCAAAATGTGTCGCTCATGCGAGGATATAACCCGAGCCCCGCACGGTCTGAATCATCGGCGTCACGCCGGGCGGGTCGATTTTCTTGCGCAGGCGTCCCATGTGCACGTCGATCAGATTAGTGCCCGGATCGAAGTGATAGCCCCACACGGCCTCGAACAGCATGGTGCGCGTGATGGTCTGCCCCGCGTGGCGCATCATGAATTCGAGCACGCGGTACTCGGTGGGCAGTAGAACGATTTCCTCGCCGTCGCGCTGCACCTTGCGTGAAATCAGATCGAGTTCGAGCGGGCCAACGCGCAAGTGCGTTTCGAGTTGCGCGGCCGGCGTCTGACTGCGGCGCAGCAGCACTTCGAGGCGCGCGGTCATCTCTTCGGGGTCGAACGGCTTGGTCAGATAATCGTCGCCGCCGGCGCGCAGGCCGCGCACCCGCTCATCCACGTCGCCGAGCGCGCTCAACATCAGCACCGGCGTCTGAATGCCGATGCTGCGCATGGTGGTGAGTATTGTCAGGCCGTCCATGCCGGGTAGCATGCGGTCGAGCGTGATCACGTCGTAGTCTTCGCTGATCGCGCGCGCCATGCCGTCGCGGCCGTTGGCCACCCAATCCACGGTGAAGCCGCGGCTTTTCAGTTCACCGACAATTTCATTCGCGGTAATTTCATCATCTTCGATCGTCAGTACTCGCGACATGATCATTGCATGCGCCACAGCCCGCTCTACCGATGCAAGCGGCGGGCGCGACCGGTTATCAGTAGAGGGACATGATGCCATATTCGGCTTGCGCGTTCAGAGCACGGGCGTGCGGTTCGACGAATGTCGGCGCTTTGCCTCGGTGCCTGCATGCAGGCTACGCGGGGGCTGTTAGCGGATAGATGTCCGCTTCATGAAGAAAAATTTAAGTTCGCCGCAAAGCCATGAAAACGCGGCAAATCACGCCAGGATAAAACAAGTTTAATGTTGCCGACGCCGCTCCGGTAGGCGCACTCCACTAGCCTGATGTCAACCCGCAGACCTCAACGCGGGACGACTCGAACCCTCTCGTGGATGACATGAACATGAAGCTTGCAACGAAAAACCTGCTCAGCGCCCTTCTCCTGATTGGCAGCGCATCGGCCATGGCCGCACCGCATCTCACGCCGCAGCAATGCAACGATTATCCGTTCACACCGTTGAAAGGCGAAGTGACGCACAAGCAGTTGATGCGCGAACTCGGCGAACTCGAAGCGGTCGGCTATCAACCGACCGCCGATGACGACGACTACCCGCGCGATCTGCAACACGCGGAGAATAAGCTGCAGGCCGAGTATCGCGCGGACTGCATGCCGGCCGCGCCACGCGTGTCGGCAAGCAATGCCCAGATGCCGACTAGTCCGGCGCCCGTGCAAGCGGCGAATCAGCCGGCCGGTTGAGCACGGCACCGGTGGAGCACGGTCAGGCCGTCGGCGATTCGTCGAATGATCCGCGCTCGAGCGCAACACGGCGCGCCCGCCGCTCCGCACGCTTGCGATGCAGCTCCTCAAGCCGCCGCCGTCCATGCGTGAGCGATGCGACCGCATGGAACGCGACCGGCGCGAACACCAGCCCGAACAGCGTGGCGGCCAGCACGCCGCCAAACACGCCGGTGCCAATCGAGCGGCGGCTTTCGGCGCCCGCGCCGCTCGACACCACGAGCGGGACGACGCCGAGCAGGAACGCCGCCGAGGTCATTACGATCGGCCGAAAGCGTGCGCCCGCGGCTTCGGTCACGGCGCGCGTCAATGGCAGGCCACGCTGGTACAGATCGCGGGCGAACTGCACGATCAGAATCGCGTTCTTCGCTGCGAGGCCGATCACCGTGATCATGCCGACCTTGAAGTACACGTCGTTGGGCATGCCGCGCAACAGCACCGCGGCGACCGCGCCGATCACGCCGAGCGGCACGACCATCAGCACGGCAAGCGGAATCGTCCAGCTTTCGTAGAGCGCGGCCAGCGCCATGAACACCGCCAGCAACGAGAGGCCGATCAACAGCGGCGTGAGTTTCGCGGCCGCGGTTTCCTCGCGTGCCGCATCGACCCAGTCATAGCGCACGCCGACCGGCAACGAAGCGGCAAGCCGCTCCATCTCCGCCATCGCCGCGCCGGAACTGTAGCCGGGCGCCGCGTGGCCGCTCACGTCGAGCGACGGATAACCGTTGTAGCGCGTCAGCATCACCGGGCCGATCGACCACTGACGCGTCGCGATGGCCGAGAGCGGCACCATGCCGCCCGTCGTGTTGGGCACGGCGAGCGCGAGCAGATCGTCTTCGGTCATGCGCGTGGCGGCGTCGGCGGCGATCATCACGCGGCGCATGCGGCCGCCGGCCGGGAAATCGTCGATATAGGTCGAGCCGAAGGTGCTGCCCAGCACGTCGGCGATGCGATCGAACGACACGCCGAGCGCATACGCCTTCGCGCGGTCGACGATGAGCTCGACGCGCGGCGCGTCAGGCAGATCTTCCGAGTGCACCGAGGCCAGCACCGGACTCGCCTTGGCCTGCGCGAACAGTTGCTCGCGCGCGGCCTTCAACGCATCGAGCCCCACTCCGCCGCGATCTTCGAGGCGGAACACGAAACCGTCGGAATGTCCGAGTCCCGGCACCGAAGGCGGCAATTGCGCCTCGACGCTGCCGTCCAGAATCTTGTCGAACTTTGCGTTGAGCCGGTCGCGCAGGGCCAGTGCATCGATATCGCGCTTGCCCCAGTCCTTGAGTTCGACGAACCCCATCGCCACGTTCTGACCGCTGCCCGAAAAGCTCCAGCCGATCACACTCGTAACGTTCGCGATGGCGGGCTCGGCATGCAGAATCTCTTCCATGCGTTGCACCACGCCCAACGTGCGTGCCTGGGTGGCGCCCGCGGGCAATTGCACCATCACCTGCAACTGGCCTTCGTCCTCGCTCGGTAGAAAACCGCCGGGCATTTGCCAGTAGAGCACACCGCACGCACCAACCAGCACCGCGTAGACGGCCAGCATCGGGCCGATGCGGCGCAGCGTGCGCGCGGTCAGCCCGCGATACCCACGCGCGGCGCGGTCGAAACCGGAGGTGAAGCGGCTTGCCGCACGTGCCGCGAAACCCAGCAGTCCACGGCGCGCATCGCGTTGACGCACCGATTGGGTGTGCGCCTTCAGCAGATTCGCGCACAACGCGGGCGTCAACGACAAGGCCATGAACGACGACACCAGCATCGACGCGATCATCGCCACCGCGAATTGCCGGTAGATTCCGCCGACGCCGCCGGGAAAGAACGCCATTGGCACGAACACCGCCGTCAACACCGCGGTCACGCCGACAATCGCCCCGCCGATCTGCGACATGGCCTTGCGCGTGGCCTCGCGTGGCGGCAGGCCCTCGTCTTCCATCACGCGATGCACGCTCTCCACCACCACGATCGCGTCGTCGACGAGAATGCCGATGGCAAGCACGAGGCCGAACATCGTGAACACGTTGATCGACAGACCGCACGCATACATGGCGAGAAACGCGCCCATCAGCGTGACCGGAATCACCACGGTCGGCACCAGCGTATAGCGCAGATCGCGCAGGAACAGCCACATCACGAAGAACACCAGCACCACCGCTTCCGCGAGCGTGACGAGCACCTCGTGAATCGCGATCTGCACGAAGTGCGCATTGTCGAACGGGATTTCGATGGCGACGCCCGAAGGCAATCCTTTCGCCAACTCGGCAAGCCGCGCGCGAATCGCGTTCGACGTTTCCAGCGCGTTGCCGCGTGGCCCGAGTTGAATCCCGACCGTCGCCGCAGCCTTGTCGTTCAGGCGCGAATAGTACGAGTAATTGTCACGCCCGAGTTCGACTCGCGCGACGTCGCGCAGGCGTACAGCCGAACCGTCCGGCCGCGCCTTCAGCACGATCTGGCCGAATTCCGCCGGCGAGATCAACTGGCCCTTCACGCTCACCGAGGCCGTCAATTGCTGGCCCGGCACGAACGGCGCGTCGCCGAGCGTGCCTGCCGTGACAGTCGCGTTCTGTGCGGCAATCGCGGCGTTCACTTCGGCGGCGCCGAGGCCGTATTCGCGCAGCTTCATCGGATCGAGCCAGATACGCAGCGCTTCGTCGGCGTCCCAGAGTTGGGCCGAGCCCACGCCCGGCGCGCGCTTCAGCTCACGCAACACGTAGCGGCTCAGATAGTCGCTCAATTGCACGGAGTCGCGCGTGCCGTCAGTGGAACTCAGCGCGACCAGCATCAGGAACGTGTTGGCCGCCTTGAACACGCTGATGCCCTGCTGCACCACCTGCTGCGGCAAACGCGGCTCGACCTGCTTGAGCCGGTTCTGGATGTCGACCAGCGCGAGATCCGGATTGGTGCCGGGCGCGAAGGTCGCGTCGATCTCGAGCTCGCCCAGGTTGTCGCTGGTCGTTTGGTAGTACAGCATATTGTCGGCGCCATCGAGACTCTCCTCGATGATGCTGCCGACGCTCTCGTCCACGACTTCAGTCGACGCCCCCGGATACATGGCGGATATCACGATGCGCGGCGGCGCAAGGCGCGGATACTGCGCCACCGGCAGTTGCGGAATAGCCAGCGCGCCCGCCACGACAATGGCGAGCGCGACGATCCATGCGAAGACCGGGCGGTCGATGAAGAAAAATGGCACTCAAAGAATCCGTTCAGATGGTCTGGAGGCGCGGTGCATCGACGAGACGGGCCATATGCAGCACGTCGGCCAACACGCCGTCACGCAGGGCAAAACCGCGCGAGCTGCCTTCTTCGACAAAGCCGAACTTGCGATACAGCGCAATGGCCGGCGTATTGTCGGAAAACACCGTGAGGTCGATGCGGCGCAAACCGAGCGACGCATCCGCGCAATCGATCAAGCCTTGCAAAAGCGCGGCGCCGACACCGCGGCCACGATACGCGTCGTGCACGGCCAGGCCCAAATGCGCGCAGTGCGCGCGGCTCGACCGATGGACCTCGAGACCGGCATGGCCGACCATGCGTTCGTCGATAATCGCGCACACGTTCACGCCGCCTTTGAGGCGCAGCTCGTACCAGGCCGCGAGTTGCTCAGGACTGCGATAGCCGACCGACAGCGTGCCGCGCCGCACACCGGGCAAGCTCGTGATCTCGGCGAACGCATCCATGTCCGACGATTCGAGAGCGCGCACCATAATACATTTGTAATGTGCAGCGTCGTCCGGCAACCTTGTTTGTTTCATGGTCTTATTCCGCTGCGAGATGGGCGGCCGATGGCGGCGACATCCACGGCGCCGGCTCGCGCAGCCGCGCCATGAAGAAACAATCGATCAGCACGCCACGGCGCAATACCGCGCCGCGCTGATGCGCTTCGATCTCGAAGCCGAACTTGCGATATAGCGCGAGTGCTGCGTGGTTATCGGTGTAGACATGTAACTCGACGCGCCGCAGACCGAGCCAGTTGTCGGCGAGATCGAGCAGTTCGGACATCAAGGCATGACCGATGCCGCGCCGCTGCCATGCGTCGTGCACGCCGATGCCAAGCGATGCCGCATGCGCACGGCGCCCCTTGAAAGGCCTGAGGCTCGCCGAACCGACCAGCGTGTCGCCGACCGTCGCCGCGATCGCGATTTCGGGCGCCTCGAGTTTTTCCAGGTACTCGCGGGTGCTCGCAATGGTCCGAAACGGCAGCTGCGGATTGCCGTTCATCGCCGCGGGCAACTGGAGCAGCGCGTGAAACTGTTCTGTGTCGGCCACGCGCAATGCGCGCAGCGTCAGGCCCTCGGGCAAGCTCTCAGGGTTTGATTTTGTTTTTATTTGTCGATCCATGGGCTCATAACGTCAATTCGAATGACCTCACCAGAATGCCAGGCAGTTGCATGCCGCCCGTGGCGCGCTCGCCCCATGTCGAGTCGCTCAATAGCAGTTCGGCTTGCGCGCCGAGTTGTTCGAGTTCGCTGCCGAGCAAACGGTACAGGCTGTCGTCGAAACGCATGGCTTCGAACGGTGCGACGATTTCTCCGTTCTCGACCCAGAACGTCGCGAAGCGCGTCATGCCGGTGAGGCGGCAATTCATGCGGTCCGAGAAGTTCACGTACCACAGGTTGCCGATGTAGAGCCCGGTGCCGATCTTGGCGAGCACGTCTTCTTCCAGCAGATCGCCCGCTTGCATCGACAGCGCGGCCGGCGACTCGCTGGCCAGCGCACCGTTGGGCGTCAAGCCGTACTCGCGCGCGCTGCGTGCGTTGGTCAGGCGTTCGGCACTGCGGCCGGCCTCGATCAGCGGGACGCTGTCACGCAGGTAGCCGTCGTCGTTGAAGCCTGGCGTGATGCCGAGGCTCAGATCTTCGCTGATGCTTACGCGCGGGTCGACTACGATTTCTCCCACATGCAGCTTGTACAACTCGCTGCGCGAGCTCGCCTGGGCGCGCGCGGAAAAGCCACTCCATGCGGTGACGCCGAGCAATTCCGCGAGCGCGGCGGGTGCCAGATAGGAACGGTAGCGTCCCGGCGCCAACGTGCGCGGCGTGCGCGCCAGAACGGCAAGACGCGTCGCGGCCTGTTCGACTTTGCGAGCGAACACGGCATCGCTCCAGTCGTCGCCGGCGTAGCTGGTTTTGATCGCGCGGCCGCTCGGGTCGTACAGCGACCAGCTGAAATTGAAGTTATCCACTTCGTACCAGCCGCGGCTGCCCTTCGTCGATGCGAAGCCGCGCACAATGGTGCCGCCCGCATAGAAGCCCACGAAGTCGAGCCCGTGCGCACATTCCGCGACGATGCGCGCGAGGCCGTCGGAATTCGCCAGCTTGCCGGAGCGCTGCGTGGTGCGCTGCCATTTCGAGGTGTCGAACAGCAGATGCGGATCGTCCGCCGCATCGCGCAGACCTTCGCGCAAGGTGGCGAGGGCCGCGCTCACTTCGTCGAGATCCTGTTGCAGATCGCCGCATACGGTCAGCGTGGAATAGGCCTGACGTGCGCCGTCGATCAGGCGCAAGGTCAGCTTGCCTTGCGACACGCTGCCGGTCTGCCGCACCTTGCCCGAATTGAAGCGAATGAAGTCGGACTGCTCGCCGGCAAATGAACTGAGGGTGGTTTCGCCGCCTTGTTGCAGGCGCTCGATCGCATCGGCGAGCAAAGTGAAATGCCGCTCCCAATCCACCGACGTAGCCGCGCGCGAAGAGATGAACTGGCTCATCATGCGCCTCCGAACACGTCGACGTCGCTGAAGACGCAGGCCGGCGACGCATGGCCGACGCGGATGATCTGCGCCGGTTCGCCCTTGCCGCACATAGATGTGCCATACACTTCACGCGTGGCCGCATTGCCCACCGCACTCAGGCTGCGCCAGAAATTCGCCGAAATACCGCGGTAATTCGGCTGTCTGACGACCTGCGTGAGCTTGCCGTTCTCGATCAACTGGCCGAACTCGCAGCCGAACTGGAATTTGTTGCGATGGTCGTCGATCGACCAGGACGTGTTGGTGCGCATCAGAATGCCGTGTTCGATGTTGCCGATCATCTCCTCCAGCGAACTCTCGCCGGGCTCGATATTCAGATTCGCCATGCGGTCGATCGGCGGCCGGTTCCAGTTCGACGCGCGCGAGTTCGCCACACCCGCCATGCGTGCGCGCTGTTGCGACAGCGCGCCGCCAAGCGGACGTTCCAGCACGCCGTTGCGAATCAGATATTGCTTGTGCGCTTCAGTGCCGTCGTCGTCGAATGCGTAGGCTGCCGCTTCCTCGCGCAGCTCCGGATCGAAGGTGACATTCAACAGTTCCGAACCGTAGCGATACGAACCGAACATGTCCTGCTTGACGAAGCTCCAGCCCGCGAAGTTGCGCTCGTCGCCGAGAATGCGGTCCAGTTCGAGCGGATGGCCGATCGATTCGTGAATCTGCAGCATCATCTGGTCGGGCATCAGCAACAGATCGCGCTTGCCCGACGGGCAATTCGGCGCGGCCAGCAATTGCAGCGCTTCATTGGCGACGCGCGCGCCCGATCCTTCGAAGCCGAAGCGCGTCAGCACTTCCATGCCGCCCTGTCCGAGCGTGCCGTAGTTGCCGCCCAGCGTGCGTACTTGCGTATCGCCGTTCGCATGCGCGGCGACGCTCAATTGCGGCATCACGAAGCGGAACTGCTGGTCGATCCGCACGCCGTCGCCGGTCATGTAGAGTTGATCGGTGTGCGTGATCTGCACCGCCGCCACACGTTCGACAATCTTTGCATCGAGGTTCGCGCCCGCGCATTCCGCGCCGAGAAGCTCGAGCCATTCGGTGCGGCTCGGCAACGCGCGTTGCGCATTCGGCGACACGTACTGCCCGCTCGCAACCGGACGTGCAACTTCGCGATGGTCGATCAGCGAGAAAGCCGCGCTCGCTTCAGCGCGCGCGGTCGCCATATCGAGCGCCGCCTGCAAACCCGCTGCCGACAGATTCGCGGTCGCGGCATAACCCGCGCCGGCGCCCACCCACGCGATCAGCATCGCACCGCGATCGCGCACCGTGCGCAGCGGCTGCGCGACGTCATTGCGGATCTCGTGGTCGTCGACCTGTTCGTCGACAATGCGCAGCGACCAGAACGCCGCGCGGCTCTTCAGCGTTTGGGCGGCTTGCGCCCAACGTTCGTCAATCATTGGCGTGTCCCGTATGAGTCGCGGCGGCGCCCGGCTCCGGCACGTTGAGCGACGAGGCCAGCAGCGACTGGGTATAAGGATGCGACGGCGCATGCAACACATCGAGTGTGTCGCCCGCTTCGACGATGCGTCCCGACTTCATCACAATCACGCGATGCGCCATGGCTCGCATCACCGCCAGATCGTGCGTAATGAACAAATAGCTTAGCTTGTACTTTTTCTGCAGATTTGTCAGCAGATTCAGCACCTGTTTCTGGATCGAGACATCGAGCGCGCTGGTCGGCTCGTCGAGCACGATCAATTCCGGCTGGACTGCCAGCGCGCGCGCAATCGCAATGCGTTGACGCTGCCCGCCGGAGAATTCGTGCGGATAACGCAGCATCGCGTCGGCGGGCATGCCGACTTCTTCAAGCAGGCTGCCGACGCGCGCGCGCCGTGCCTTCGCATCCACTTCCGGCCGATGCACGGCCAGGCCCTCGCCGATGATCTGCTCCACCGTCATGCGTGGCGACAGCGAACCGAACGGGTCCTGAAACACGACTTGCATGCGCGAATACAGCGCGCGGCGCGAGCTCGCCGTCTTGAGCGTGGAAAGCGGCAAGCCGTCGATATGGATATGACCGGCGGCCGGCTGCTGCAGGCCGAGCACGGTGGCGGCCAGCGTCGATTTACCCGAACCCGATTCACCGACGATGCCGAGTGTTTCGCCGCGCCGCACGCTCAGATCGACGTCCTGCACCGCGCGAAACGTGGAGCGTCCGAACATGGAACGCCAGCCTTTCGCCGACGTGCGGTAATCGACGGCCAGGCCTTGTACTTCCAGCAGCCGACGCGCGCCCTCCTCGACCGGCTCGACCGCGCGTTGCGGATCGCTATCGAGCAGCCGCCGCGTGTACAGATGCTGCGGGCTCGTGAACAGCGCCTCGGTCGTATTGGTTTCGACCAGCACGCCCTTTTCCATCACCGCGACGCGCTGCGCAAAACGCTTCACCAGATTCAGGTCGTGCGTGATCAGCAGCACGGCCATGCCGCGTTCGGCCGCTTCCTGTTCCTGCAACGAAATCAACAAATCGACGATCTGCTGGCGAACGGTGACGTCGAGCGCGGTGGTCGGTTCGTCCGCGAGCAGCAAACGCGGACGGCAGGCGAGCGCCATGGCGATCATCGCGCGCTGCCGCTGGCCGCCGGACAACTGATGCGGAAAGCTGTCGATGCGCCGTTCCGGTTCGGGAATGCCGGTGCGCCTGAGCAACTCGATGCCGCGCTCGCGCGCCGCATTCGGCCGCAAACCTTCGTGCAGACGCAGACTCTCGGCGATCTGTTTGCCGATAGTGAAGAGCGGATTGAGCGCCGTCATCGGTTCCTGGAACACCATCGCGACGTCCGCGCCGCGCAGGCCACGCATCTGTTGCTCGGTTTTCTGCAGCAGGTCTTCACCATCGAGCAGCATGCGGCCGCTCAATTCGGCATGCTCGACGAGCCGCAGAATGGATAACGCGGTCACGCTCTTGCCCGAACCCGATTCGCCGACCAGTGCAACGCGCTCGCCGCGTGCAATGGAAAGACTGAGTTCGTGCACGGCGACCTTGTCGCCGAAACGCACGGAGAAACGGTCGATTTCCAGCAACGGCCGGCCGATTGGCGCCTGAGTGTTGGTCATCGCGGACCTCCGCCGAAAGCCGAACCGCGCGAGCGCGTGTCGAGTGCGTTGCGCAATGCGTCGCCCATGAAGGTCAATAACAGAAGCGTAATCACCAGCGCGGCAAACGCCGACATCGAGATCCACCATGCGTCGAGATTGTTCTTGCCTTCCTGCAGCAGTTCGCCGAGGCTCGGAGTGGGCGGCGGCACGCCGAGGCCGAGAAAGTCGAGGCTGGTCAGCGAGAGAATCGCGGCGCTCATGCGGAATGGCAGGAAGGTAATCACCGGGGTCAGGCTGTTCGGCAAAACGTGGCGCCACATGATCTGCCAGTTGGTCAGGCCCATCGTGCGCGCCGCCTTGACGTAGTCCAGCGAACGGTTGCGCAGAAATTCGGCGCGCACGTAGTCGGACAGTACGAGCCAGCCGAACATCGACAGCAGAATGAAAAGCAGCCACAAGGTAGGCTCGAAGATCGACGCGAAGATGATCAGCAGGTACAGGTCGGGCATCGAACTCCAGATTTCGATCAGGCGCTGGCCGATCAGATCGGTGCGTCCGCCGTAAAAGCCCTGCACCGCGCCGGTCAGCACGCCGACCACGACACCGGACACGGTGAGCGCCAGCGCCATCAGCACCGACAGGCGGAAACCGTACAGCAGCCGCGCCAGCACGTCGCGCCCGAATTGATCCGTGCCGAGCCAGTTACTCGTGGTAGGCGGCGCCGGATACGGATGCGCGGCGAAGTAATCGATCGTGTCGTAGTGGAAATGATTCGGCGGATAGACCGCGAAGTTGCCGTTCGATTCGAGCCGCGAACGGATATACGGATCGAGGTAATTCGCGCGCGCCGGAAAGTCGCCGCCAAACAGCGTCTCCGGATAGTCCTTCACGATGGGAAAGTAGTAGTGCCCGTCGTAACGCACGAGCAACGGACGATCGTTGGACAACACCTCGCCAAGCAGGCTGATGACGAACAGCGAGAGGAAGATCACGAGGCTCCAGTAGCCCAGACGCTGCTGCCTGAAGCGCAGCCACGTACGCCGCCACGGAGAAGGCGACGCCGCGTGCGCCGCGCCGGCCGCGTCAGCGGTCCAGGCGGTTGAATTGGATGCGGGGGTCGACGAGGACATAGCAGACGTCAGCAATGAGTTTGGTTACGAGGGCAATCAGCGTGAACAGAAACAGCGAACCGAGCACGACCGGATAGTCACGGCGAATCACCGAGTCGTACGACAGTTGGCCCATGCCGTCGAGTGAGAACAGCGTTTCGATCAGCAGATTGCCGTTCAGAAACGCGCCGACAAACGCCGCCGGCAAACCGGTGAGAAGCGGAATCGCGGCATTGCGCAACACGTGTTTCCACAGTACGTCGCGCTCCGGCGCGCCCTTGGCGCGCGCGGTCAGCACATACTGCCGGCCGATTTCCTCGAGGAAAGTGTTCTTGGTCAGAATCGTGACGATCGCGAAGTTGCCCACCACCGATGCCGTGACCGGCAGCACGATGTGCCACAGATAGTCGAGCACCTTGCCGAACGCGCTGAGATCGTTGAAGTTATCCGAGGTGAGGCCGCGCATCGGAAACACCTGCCAGAACGTGCCGCCGCCGAACAACATCAGCAGCAACACACCGAGCACGAAACCGGGAATCGCATAGCCGGCCAGTACCAGCACGCTCGTGACAGTATCGAAACGCGAGCCGTTGCGCACCGCTTTCGCGATCCCCAACGGCACGGATATCAGATACGTGAGCAGCACCGTCCATAAGCCGAGCGTGATCGACACCGGCAGCTTCGATTTGATGACGTCCCACACGCTGTCGTGCTGATAGTAAGACTGGCCGAGGTCGAACGTCGCGTAGCGTTTGAGCATCAGCAGATAGCGTTCGAGCGGCGGCTTGTCGAAACCGAACTGCTTCTTGATCTGCTCGATCTGCTGCGGATCGACGCCCTGGCTGCCGTGATAGCCGCCGCCGCCCGCCCCCGCCTCTCCGCCACGGCCAGCGCCGTGGCGGAGTTGCGTCATCACCTGTTCGACCGGCCCACCCGGCACGAACTGCGTGACGACAAACGTCAACGTGACCACGCCGAGCAGGGTCGGCACCATCAACAACAATCGTCTGAGAATGTAGGCAAGCATGCTGTGCCTCAGTGGGCCGTAGCGGCCGTGGCCGCGGTGGAAGATGCGGTCTGGGCGGCCGGCGTTTTCGTGTACCAGTAGTCGATCACCCAGTCTTCGTATTGATACGACATCGGCACCTTGTCCGGATGACCGAGCGTCGACTTGTAGCCGATCCGCGCGCCCGGCGCGTAATACTCCGGCACGAGGTAGAACGAGTAGATCAGCACGCGATCCAGGGCGCGGGTCGCCGCTTCCAGGTCGTCCAGATTGTCGGCGGAAAGCGCTGAGTGAATGAGCGAGTCGACCGCCTTGGAGCGGATGCCCGGATAGTTTTCCGAGCCGACTTCCGAGGCCGCCGCGCTGCCGAAGCGGCGCGTCAACTCCGCGCCGGGAATCGTCACCGGCGGGTAGATGAACGTGGTCATGTCGTACTCGAAGTTGTCGAGCCGCTTCTGGTACAACGCGCTGTCGATCTCGCGCATATGCGCCTGAATGCCGAGCATGCCGAGCGCCTGCATATACGGCAGGATCAGGCGGTCCATGCCCGGCTGATCGTCCATGATCTCGATCGTCATCGGCGTGCCGTTGGCGTCGCGCAATGCGCCGTCGCGATAGTGCCAGCCCGCTTGCGCCAGCAGATCGCGCGCCACGCGCAAGTTGCCGCGCAAGGAATCCGGCGTGATCGTCGTGGGTTGCTTCAGCATGGGACCGAACACTTCCGGCGGCACGCTGGCTCTCAATGGTTCAAGCAAGGCCAGTTCCTTCGGGCCGGGCATGCCGGTCGCACCGAACGGACTCGCGGCGAAATAGCTGCTGGTGCGCCGGTATTGACCGTAGAACATCAGGCGATTCATCCAGTCGTAGTCGAATGCCATCGTCAGTGCGTGGCGCACGCGCGGGTCCTGAAACATCGGCTTGCGCAGGTTCATCAGCATGCCTTGCATCTGCGCGGGGCCGTCGGCGAATTCCCCTCTTTTCAGCAGTCCATTGTCGAAGTTCTTGCCGACGTATTTACGCGCCCATTGCGTTGCGCTGTATTCGACAATCGCGTCGGCGTCGCCGGCCTTAAACGCTTCCAGTTGCGTGTAATGGTCGCGATAGAGTTTGAAGGTGATGCTCGCGAAGCGGAACATGCCGCGCCGCGACGGTAAATTCGCGGCCCAGTAATCGGGGTTGCGGCGATAGGTGATCTGCTTGTCGTTCTTGCGCGACTCGATCAGATACGGACCGCTCGCGACCGGCGGCTCGTTCGCGATCTGGTCGAACGGCAGACGTGTGCCGTCCGCGCGCATGCCCCACTTCGGCGAGAAGATCGGCAAATCGCCCGCGATCAGCGGCGCGTCGCGCTCCGCGTGCCTGAAAACGAAGCGGATCGTGTTTTTATCGACCACGGTCGCGCTTTTGATGACTGAGAACTGCGCATTGAAGAGCGGCGATGCCTTCGGGCTCGTCAATGTGTCGAACGAGTATTTGACGTCGGCCGCGGTGATCGGATCGCCGTTCGAAAAGCGCGCGGCGGGATTGATGTGGAAGGTGGCCGAAGCGAGGTCCGGCGCGACTTCGACATCGTCGGCGATCAGCGGATACTCGGAAGCCAGTTCGTCCCAACTGCGCTGCATCAGCGTATCGAACATCAGATGCAGGATGTCCGGCGCGGGCGCACCGCGTACGAGAAACGGATTCAGCGAATCGTAGCTCTGCAGTTCGTCGAAGTTCTGGAAGCTGAGCTTGCCGTCGCCCGGCGCCGTGGGATCCGCATAGTCGAAGTGCGTGAAGCCGGCGGGATATTTGGGCTCGTCGTATTGCGCAATCGAGGGCCGCGCCTGCGCGCAGACCGCGCTCAATGCCAGACACGCACCGGCGCACAGGGCGATTCGCCCGGAGGTGCGCGGCCAGAGAAACTTCACAAGTCTCATCTTCGGAATGCGTAAGGACGCGCGCCGGCTTCAGGCCGGCGCGCGGTAAATCGAATCGGCGCGAGTGACGGCCCGACGCCGTCGCTCCCGTAGCTTTCCCCGCTGGCGCAGCGCTGCTGATGACTGGCCGCCGTCGCTCGCTGTGAGCTTGAACGAGCAGTGTGCACGGGGAACTCCAAAGTACGTCTCTAACAGAATTGCGCCGCTCCGGTACCGATGAACGGAAGCCGGAGCGGCCGACCGGCTAGACAGACTGTCGGTGCATCACAAACATCAAGGCCTTCAGAAGCGGTACGTCGCACCGACCTGGAAGAAGCGGCCGATGTTGGTGTAAAGCGACTGGTCGTAGCCCGTGATATCCGGGGTGGCCTGCCACTCGACGTCGAACGGCGGCTTGCGATCGAAGATGTTGTTGATGCCGCCGTAGATCGTCCAGTTCTTGAAGCCGCGATACGTGGCCATCAGATTGAACTGGCTGTACGACGCCACCGACAGCGTGCCGCCGTCACCGAACTCGGCCGCCACCGCGTTGGTGTACGGGCCAGTGTACTGCCACGTCAGCGTAGTGGTCAGCTTGCGGTAATCCCAGGAGAAGCTGGTATTACCCTTCCAGCGCGGATTGGACGCACCGAACGGCTGCAGCAGCGCGAGGTTGTTGCCGGCGAAGTCCTGCGTCGGCGCACCCGGGCTATTCAGCTTGAAGTGCCACACATAGGCCCAGTCGCCTGCCAGCGTGAACGTGCCGTACTTCGTGCCCACCGACTTGCGGAAGTTCATGTCGAAGCCGTCGGTGTCGAGCGAACCGAGGTTGACGAACTGCTCCTTGATAAAGGCCACCGTGCCGTCCGGATTGCGGATCACGGTCGACGGGTTGTTCGCATCCATCACCGCGTTCGGATCGTCCGTGCCGATCACGCCGTCAATGTGAATCTTGTAGAACGCCGCACCGATATCCGTCGACGAGTCCGGCGAAAGCTGGAAGCCGATGTTGTAGTTCTTGGTGTGCTCAGGCTGCAGCGCCGGATTGCCGTTGACCTGTTCCGTCGTGAAGTGCTTGGTCGGCGTGCCGCTCGGGTCGTTCGGGTCGACCAGGTTCTGGTGAGCCAGATAGGTCGCCTGCGAGTTTTCGACCAGCGTCGGGGCGCGGAAGCCGCGGCTATACGATGCAAAAGCCGTCAGAGCCTGCACCGGTTGGAAGCGCAATGCGAAGCTCGGCGAGAACGCACCACCGAAGTCGCTGTAGTGGTCGTAACGGCCCGCCTGCGTGAACGTCAGGTTGCGGATGATCGGAATATCGACCTGATAGTAGACGGCGGCCACATTGCGTTCGCCGTCGACTGTCTGCACGTTGGCCGGCGCGGTCACCCCAAGCGCGCTATACGTGCGCGAGTTGATGATGTTGCTTTCGTGACGGAATTCCGTACCGAAACCGACACCGACCGGACCACCCGGCAGGTTGAACAGGTTGCCCGTCGAGGTCTTCGCCGTGACGCTGTCGAGCTTCGAGATCGCCTGCTCATAGTCGTTCTGGAAGACGCCGTTCAAACCGTTCGGCGTGGCCGACGGGTTCGAGAAGTTGAACACGCCGTTTTGCAGAATGTTCTCGAGGCCTGCAACATTCAGCGCGTTGCCGTAGGTCGTGTCGACCGTGCTCTGCGAATGGCCGTAATCCGCGGACCAATCCCAGTCGCCGAACTTGGCCGTGGTGAACGAGCCCTTCACACCGGTCATCGCACGCCAGAACGTCGACACCGTATCCGCCGACACCGTGTTCGGGAACGTGTAGTTGATCAGCGTAGGCACGCCGAACGGGTTGTACGGGTTGGTGCCCGAGACCGTGCGCGAGATCGGCAACGCCGAACCGGTGGCCGGGTTGAACGCGTTGGTCTGGCTGCTCAGCACCGCCGGACCTTCGTTCTGCACGGTTTCGTTGCGGCTCACCCAAAGGTCGGCGTAAGCCTGCACGTCGTCGTTGACCTTGAAGGTGCCGCGCACTTTCGCGTTCAGGCGCGTGATCGCCGGCACCAGCGAGGTGGTGCTGGCCGGATTCGATTTACACGTGGACGCGCCGTTCGCCGACACGCTGCCCGGAGGACAGGGGTTGAGCGCCATGTTGGTGCCGTCGGCCGTGGTCCAGAACGACTGCTGGTTCGGACCGAGCGGGCCCGCGAGGCCACCCGGGAACTGGCTGAAGTCCTGACCCGCGGTCATGTCGCGATCGCCGAGCGACGACCCGGTGTCGCGGTAGTAGCTCGCTGCGGCCGTCACGTTGAAGCGGTCGCCATTCAGATCGCCGATACCGCCGAGCACGCTGAAGTTGCCCTGTGCGTCGCCCGGATGCTGCGCCTTGCCGAGCTGGCCATCGATCTGCAGGCCCTGGAAGTCCTTCTTCGTGATGATGTTGACGACGCCCGCAATTGCATCCGAACCATACACCGAGACCGCACCGGTCTTCACGATGTCGATGTGGTCGATCATGTTGAGCGGGATCGAATTCACGTCGAAGAACGTGTCGGTGAAGTTCACCGCCTTGCCGTAATTCGCCACCCGTTGCCCGTCCACCAGCACCAGCGTGTACTTCTCGCTCAGACCGCGCAATGCAATGCCGCCGCCGCCTTGCGCGGAGCTATTCATCGTCGTTTGACCCCAGCTGCTCCCCGAGTTCGCGGACGTGCCGCGCAGGAAGTCGGCCACGGTCGTATAACCGCTTTGCTGGATGTCCTTGGCGGTGATGGTCTGAACTTCCGTATTGCCGACCTTGTCCGACGTGCGGATCAGCGAGCCGGTCACTTCAAATTTCTTGAGTTGCTGAACCCCTTTCCCCGTCGGCGTCGCGGTGTTGCCATCCGCGGACGGTGTGGCAGCAGTGCCCGTTGCCGGGGTGCTTTCCGTCGTCGCGCCTGCCGCAGTGCCGGTGGCGGCCGGCTGGCTTTGTGCAAACGCCGGCACCGCGATTACGGCCGACAATGCCAGTTCAGCCCAGACTATTCTTCTAATGGCCAGCGCCAATGCCCTTTGTTTCATTTTTCCCCTTCTCGCTCGTCAGTAAGGCCACAGCAGTATGTGAAGAGTGGTCTCGTGAACCGCTCTACTCGATATACGGCGATCTTGCGCCGCGTTCCGTTAAAGCAACGTCAAATAAGTCAGTGTCGGACTACTAATTTATTGCAATCGGAATGCGCAGCGCTTTCCAATTGATGCCACTTCTACTGCCACGCGAACGGATGCCGCTATGCGCCGGCTTATTTTCCCAAATCGCGGGTACACACTTAAGTAATGCTTACAAATATCGAGTGACTGCTTTTTCTAAAGCATGGCCTACGGCACTAAAACAATCTTGGCGTCCCTACCCACACGACCACCGCTTCTTCACGCGCGGTGTTGGACCAGGAGTGCGGCACGGTGGACTCGTAATGCGCGGTATCGCCCGCCTGCAATACGAAAGTTGTGCCTTCCAACGTGAGCGAGATCTGGCCGCTCATCACATACAAGAATTCTTCGCCGGCGTGCGTCGTGACTTCTGATGGATTCTGTCCCACCGGCATCCTGACGAGGATCACTTCCAGCTTGCCGCCGACCGACAGGTTCGTCAGCCTTCCAAACAGATTGGCGGTTCCGTCAAATCCGAAGTACTTCAACTCGCTTCCTCTACGCACCGACTTGTCTTCAGTCGGCGTGTCGACGAAATACTGCACCGTGACACCCAGAGCTCGCGCAATACCGACCAGCGATGTGATCGAAGGTGTTGCGTGACCCCGTTCCACTTGCGACAGAAAGGGCTTGGAAATGCCCGCGGTCTTTGCCACTTCATCCAGCGTTCGACTGAGCCGTTGGCGCAGCGCGCGGATTTTGCTTCCTATAGAGACTGCAACGTGTGCCTTGTTATTGAGTGGCAAGACCATAGCAAGACAGAATCCCGTAGTCAAAAATAGTTTGATATATGCAAATTAAGTTTCGTCCGGCGCAACGTTCTCCCCAAACGTTGCTGATAGGTCAACTGAAATTACGCCATGGACAACGGGAACAATTGGTTGTCCAGAAGACTTCCGGATACTGCGAAATGCCTTGTGACGATCGCGGCTGCAACGCCAAGCAGGCATCGGAGACGAGCCACATTTCCTACGACGAGCGCGTCCCCCTCGCGCCCGCCATGAGGAGAGCTCGGGCGCGCCTCGTCCGATGGAACATAACGGGAACGGAGTGCTCTTATTTCGACGCCACCAGCACCCACAAACGGGCGAGATCGGCTGAGCCATCGGTGCCTTTCACTGCACGGAAGGTTTGCACCGCGCGAGCCTTGTCGCCCGCCATGTAGTACGCCTCACCGAGATGCAGCTGCGCCTGGTCCGGATGATCGAGTCCACCCTTGGCGATCGCGGCATCCATCGCCGCCAGACCCTGCTTCGCCTGCCCCGCGAAAACCTGATTGAAACCCATGTCGACGGGGGCAACGGGGTTTGCCGGATCGGCGGGCGCTTGCGCACGTTTGGCCGCGAGTGCCTGCAGACGTTTCTCGCGATCCGCCTGCGCGTCACGCCCCAGCACGCCCGACGTAAAGCCCTGATCGATGACCTGCTTGCCTTCCGCAGTGGTGCCCGCCACGATCGCCAGTTGGGTCATTTCCATGTAGTCGTCGGCGGTCGACAGCGAGCCGGTCGCGCGACGCAAGCGATACGTGTCGATATCGAGCTTCGACGAATAGCCCGGCTTGTTGCGAATCGCCGAGAACAGATCGTCCCAGTAAGACTGCTTCGGATGATAAGCAACCAGTTTTTCGAGCGTGCTGCGATAGGTCGCATCGTCCTTCACGCGCTGCGCACAGGTGCCGAGCAATTGCAGTTGCGACTCGTCAGGCGCGTGGCCAGCATGCACCTGCGCATCGATGCCGGGCTTGAGCAAGCTCACCACGCTCGCGCAATCGTTCGACAGGTAGTAAGACTGAACCAGCAGCGTGCGCATGTCGGGATCACCGCCACCCGACTTCAGATAGCGTTGTGCAACCTTCGCCGCCTGCGCATAGTTCTTTTGCTGGAAGTAGATGCCGGCCAATGCCGCTGACGTACGTTGCTCGTCCGCGCCGCTCAACTTGCCGGAACTCAGCAACGTTTCGTAGGCCTGAGCAGCCACGCCGGTGTCACCCGCCGCCGCCGCCGCCGCGCCACGCATCTGCTCGATCATGGTGCTTTCGTACGGCGTCTTGCCGGGCACTGCCGCCGCCTGATCGATCTTCGTCAGCGCGTCCTTGTACTTGTGCGCGCGATACAGATCCTGTGCGGCATTCAGCGGTTTCGCCACATCCGGCCGCAAAGTGTCCGCGGCATGAGAGGCGAGCGGCAGCACGAGAGCGGCCGCGATGACGGCGCGCTTGAACCGTTGATGAATCGTTTGCATTGCCCTTCCCTATTGCATGTACTGCTCATTGCCGATCAGGCCGATCTTCGTCGCGCCCAATCGTTGCGCCGACGCCATCACCTCCGCGACATCCTTGTACGGCACCAGTTTGTTCGGACGCAAATGGATTTCCGCCTGAACCGGTTCGGCGGCCACTTGCGCGAGCCTGGATTCGAGCGCCGCGCGGTTCGGCACCGGCTGGCCATTCCAGGTCGTGGTGCCGTCGAAGTCGATATCGATCTGCACCACTTCCGGCTGCGTGATCGGCGGCGGCGGATTACCGACCGGCAGGTTCATCTTGATGGCGTGCGTCTGAATCGGGATCGTGATGATCAGCATGATCAGCAGCACCAGCATCACGTCGATCAGCGGCGTGGTGTTGATGTCGACCATCACATCCGGTTCGCTGCCGCCGCCCGACGATACGTTCATTCCCATCATCGCCTCCTGTCGATCGGACCTGGCGCTTTACGCTTGGTCCGATCCCATGCAAAGTTAGCCGCCGCGCGCGGGCGGCTCAGTGATAAACGAAACCTTCGCGATACCGGCGCGCTCGCACTCGGTAATGACCCGGCCGATGAATTCATAACGCGCGCTCTGGTCGCCGCGAACATGCACTTCCGGTTGCGGCGTCATGACCGACACGGTTTTCAGGCGTGCCAGCAACGTCGGCGCGTCGACCTGCTTCTCGTTCCAGAAGAAGTCGCCGTCGCGGTTGACCGCGATGACGATACTTTTGGGCGTGGTCTGCAGCGGCTGGATCGTCTCCTTCGGCAATTGCACCGGCACCGTATGCGTCACGACCGGAATCGTGATCAGAAAGATGATCAGCAGAACCAGCATCACGTCGACCAGCGGCGTGGTGTTGATACTGGAGATGACCTCGTCGTTGTCGTCCTGCCCAACGCTCATTGCCATGACGGACTCCGCTTATTGAACCAGCGATGCTTCGCGAACCGCGGCTCGCGCCGGGCGGCGGCTGCCGGCCAGCAGAACGGTATGCAGTTGCGCGCCGAATGCACGCACACGCTCCATCACCGACTTGTTGCGGCGAACCAGGAAGTTGTAGCCGAGCACCGCGGGCACGGCTACCGCGAGACCGATAGCGGTCATGATCAGCGCCTCACCCACCGGACCCGCGACCTTGTCGATCGAAGCCTGGCCGGCAATGCCGATGGCCGTCAGCGCGTGGTAAATCCCCCACACCGTACCGAACAGGCCGACGAACGGCGCCGTGGAACCGACCGTGCCGAGGAAAGCCAAACCGTCTTGCAGACGATTCGACACGTTGGTGATCGCACGCTCGACCGAGGTATCGATCCACGTGTTGCGGTCCACGGCTTCGAGCAGCGCTTCGTCGTGATGCTCGCCGGCCTCGATAGCCGTTTCAGCGATGAAGCGGAACGGCGAGGCTTCGTCGAGGAGCTTCGCGCCTTCGCCCAGCGACGGCGCGGTCCACAACTGCTCGTCGGCGCTCTTTGCGCGGCGGTTCGCGCGGAACTGTTCGAAGAACTTGGTGATCATGATGTACCAGCTGCCCATCGACATGATCACCAGCAGAATCAGCACGAAACGGGCAACGAAGTCGCCGTTCTTCCAGAGGGCGCTAAGGCCGTACGGGTTGCTGACGGTTTCGGACGTAGCTGGCGCCGGCGGCGGCACCGCTTCGTCGGCGGCCGCGCTCGCGGCTTGCGGCGCGGCGGTGGCCGGTGCGACGGTTGCCGACGCGGTGGCGTCGCTAGCCTGCGCATGGGCCATTTGCGGTGCAACAAAGGTATCCACCGTGGTTACGGCGATCAACATGCTTGCCGCCAGTGCGGCGAGAGTACGCTTCTTCATGCCTGCTCCAAGTTCATTAGTACAACTTCTAAACTAAGACTGATAAATCGCTACCGGTACCGAACAGTCTGTGAATTCAGTTCAGGTTAAACGAGAACGGAACTTGAACACGGACAGCCTGGCCTTGGGAAACGCACGTGAACTGCTTGACTGCGTTGAATGCGGCACGATCCAGTGAGGAGTCGTCCGAGGATTTGGCAACGCGTTCATTCGTAATATGGCCCTGCGGGTCGACAACGAATTCAATGAGAACATCACCCGTCACGTTGTTTTCCTGCGCTTCCTTCGGATAGCGGATCGACGAACGGATCTGATCCGAGTTCGGACACACGACTCCAACTTCGGTGCTCACAGGCTTGCTCGGCGCGGGCGGCGCCGGCGGTGCGGGCGGCGCCACTGCAGGCGCCGACACGACCGGCGCGGCTTGATGCGTAATGGTCGGCTGCGGCGGCGTTTGCACCTGCACCTCCGGCGGCGGCACGAACGGCGGCGGCGGCGGCGCGAACTTAGGCGGCGGCAATTGAACCGTGGGCAACGGCGGCGGAGGCGGCGGCTTCACCGGTTCGATGATTTTCGTCTCGATAGGATGCTGAATGACCTGCACGACCTTGGTGGCGAGGCCATTGATCAGCGCATAAATCAGCACGATGTGCAAAAGCAGAACAACTGCGATACCGCCAAAGCGGCGTACTGGGTTTTGCTGCTTGCGCCCAAACTCACGCGGGCGCCCCGGCCTCTCCATACGGGCCGCTACTGCCGGAAATTGCCCTTCGACTTTCGTACCCACCTTTACTCCTCCGGCGTGAATCGTCCATTTCTGTAACTGCAGTGCGCTTATCTACCGCGAACAACATTCACTTCAACCATCCGAAGATCGGCGGTCTTTGATTCGGAGTCCAAAACGGACGTGACACTACCCGGCTCCGATCCGACGACACAGACGCGTCTCCAGGAGACCGCGGCCGTGCGTCATGCGAGCCGAATAGCCTATCTAAGTAGAACTACTAATAGATTAAATTTGAGCCACTCACTTCTGCCTTGCATGAACGCTGGGGACCACCCGATCGCTATAAGTCGTAGCGCCTGGAACTTTTTGCGCAAACGTCACACGCGTTTCATCGGTCGCAACGATAGCAGGACAAAAAATGTACGGTCAAACTTTTTTTGATGACAACATACTTAGTTTAGAGAGGTAACTCTAACTCAAGCGAAATTCGCTCCGCTTTAAAAGAATAAGCGTATGTCGAGCAGATAAGCATTCGGGCTTTTTTTGCCCGCCAATTGGGAATTCGCTGCACATTCGTCGTGCATCGATGCACGCGAAACGGTCGGCAGCACGTCTGATCCGGTTCGCGAAAGCCCCCGCTGGGCAGGCGTTTGCGCGCCATCTCAACATGACTCGCGTGGCTCGCGGATAGGACGTTTGTTGTGGTGTTCGGGCGCCGGGGGTGTGACCGCCGCTGAAGGCGAGACGATAGCAGAAGAGTAGAAGCGTTTAAAAAAATTTTAGCGGTATTTACGACACTCTAAATACGCATCTCAATTACGCGTTGAATTGAATTACAAAACAATTCCAATAAATTACATTAAGCCAACAACGCGAATCATGTCGGGCGCGGGCGATGTCGGCGCGACGTTGGTGGGCATATAGGGCAATTTCGTGAGGGCCGAATTCGCCCGGCCAGAATGACATGAATCATGCGCCGGCAAACTCTTGCGGGTTCAACTCAACAAAGGAGCAAGCGGGAGCGGCGCAACGTTGATCGCGCCGCTCTGCTGCATCAACCGTTTGTGCCCTCGCCTGCCACGACAGCGCTGTTGTTACGCGATCGCGCGAGAACCGGCCGCAACGCGGCGCCCGTATGACTCGCCGCAACGCGCGACAATCCTTCGGGATCCGTAGCAGCGACGATCGCCCCGCCGCCCACTCCGCCTTCCGGACCGAGGTCGATGATCCAGTCCGCCTCGGCGATCACATCCAGATCGTGTTCGATGACGACGACACTATGCCCGCCGTCCGCGAGACGATGCAGCACGCGAATCAGCTTGGCGACGTCCGCCATGTGCAGGCCCACGGTCGGTTCGTCCAGCACATACAAGGTATGCGGCGGCTTCTGACCGCGCCGTGTGATGTCGTCACGCACTTTGCTCAATTCAGTGACGAGCTTGATACGCTGCGCCTCGCCGCCCGACAACGTGGGCGACGGCTGACCCAGCGTGAGATAGCCGAGCCCGACGTCTTTCATCAACTGCAATGGATGAGCGATATTGGAGATGGGCGCGAAGAACTCGACGGCCTCGTCGATTTCCATGGTCAGCACGTCGCCGATATTCTTGCCGCGCCACGTGACCGCCAGCGTCTCGGGATTGAAGCGCTGCCCGTGACACACATCGCAAGGCACCTTCACGTCGGGCAGGAAGCTCATGCCGATGGTGCGCACGCCCTGCCCCTCGCAGGCCGGGCAACGGCCTTCGCCGGTGTTGAACGAGAAACGCGAGGCCGTATAGCCACGCGCGCGCGCTTCGAGCGTGCCGGCAAACAGCTTGCGGATCGCGTCCCACACGCCGATGTATGTGGCCGGACAGGAACGCGGCGTCTTGCCGATCGGCGTTTGATCGACTTCGAGTACACGGTCGATGGTTTCCCAGCCAGTGATCGCATCGCACCCTTGCCATGCATGCGTCACGTTGAGTGGCGCACGCGGCGCTGTGCGCGCCAGCACGCTGGAACGCCGGTTCGCCGCGGGCTTCTCCTCGGCCGCCGCACGCGCGCGCCGCGTGGCCGGCGACGACAGCACCGAACGTCCGACAGCGTCCAGCAGGTTGGTCATCAGCACGTCGCGTGCAAGTGTCGACTTGCCGGAGCCGCTGACGCCGGTGACCGCCACCAGCCGCGAGAGCGGAATGCCGACCGTGACGTTGCGCAAATTGTGCAGCTTGCCGCCGTGCACAGTCAGCCAATTCTCCGGCACTGCAGCCGTACGTTTGCCCGGCGCGACCACTTCGCGGCGCGGCTGCAACGGATGCACGATGGGCTGCGCGAGAAACTGTCCGGTCAGCGAATCGGGTTGCGCCGACAGGTCGGCCACACTGCCCTGCGCGACCAGGGTGCCGCCGCGTTTGCCCGCGCCCGGCCCGATGTCGATGATGTGATCCGCACGCCGAATCGTGTCCTCGTCATGCTCGACGACCACCAGCGTATTGCCCTTTTCACCGAGCTTGCGCAAAGCGTTCAACAGAATCTGGTTATCGCGCGGATGCAGACCGATGGTCGGTTCGTCGAGCACATAGCACACGCCTTGCAAGTTACTGCCGAGTTGCGCGGCGAGCCGGATGCGCTGCGCTTCGCCGCCGGACAGACTCGGCGCCGCGCGATCGAGACTCAGATAGCCGAGCCCCACTTCCTCGAGGAACTGCAGGCGGCTGCCGATTTCGCTCACCACGTCACGCGCGATTTCCGCGTCGCGACCGGTCATCTCCAGCGTGTCGATCCACGCGCGCGTGTCGGACACGGTCCACTGCGCGACATCGACGATCGCCTGCGCGTCGAACGTGACCGCGCGCGCGGTGGGGTTCAGACGCGTACCCGCACAATCCGGACATGGTTCGTCCACGAGACCTTCGGGTTCCTGCTCTTCCGACGGCAGGCTCTGTTCGCGACCGCGATTGTCGTCGACGACGATCGTATCGTCGTACACCGCGCGTTGTTCACGCGTGAGCGCGAGGCCCGTGCCGACACACGTGGTACACCAGCCATGCTTGCTGTTGTACGAGAACATGCGCGGATCGAGTTCGGGATAACTCGTGCCGCACACCGGACATGCGCGCTTGGTGGACAGCACCTTCACCGCGCCGAGTTTCGCGGTGGGATGGCCGCCGCTGATCGCGTCGTGCAAACCGTCGAGCGGCGCCAGCAGATGCATCACGCCCTTGCCGACTTCGAGCGTCTGGTCGAGCGCCTGACGCAGTTCGGTTTCGTGGTCCGGCGACACGACAATGTCGGCCACCGGCAGCTCGATCGTATGCTCGCGGAAGCGGTCGAGCTTCGGCCACGGATCCACCGGCACGAACTCGCCGTCCACACGCAGATGAGTATTGCCGCGCGCTTTCGCCCATTTCGCCAGATCCGTATAAACGCCCTTACGGTTCACGACCAGCGGCGCGAGCAAGCCAACGTGCTGCCCCTTGTGATCGCGCAGCAACTGCGCCGCGATCGATTCGACGCTTTGCGACGTGACCGGCGTACCGTCGTGAATGCAATGCTGCAAACCGAGCTTCACATACAGCAGACGCAGGAAGTGCCAGACCTCCGACGTGGTCGCCACGGTACTCTTGCGGCCGCCGCGCGAGAGCCGCTGCTCGATCGCGACGGTCGGCGGAATGCCGTACACCGCGTCGACCTCGGGCCGCCCCGCCGGCTGCACGATGGAACGTGCGTAGGCATTCAGCGATTCGAGGTAACGGCGCTGCCCTTCGTGAAACAGAATGTCGAAGGCGAGCGTGGACTTGCCCGAACCGGACACGCCGGTAATCACGTTGAATTTGCCGTGCGGAATGTCCACGTCCAGCGCTTTCAGGTTGTGCTCGCGCGCATTGACGATGCGCACCACGTCCTCGCCTTCGATCGCCCGGCGCGCGCGCGCGGCGCTCAGCGCCTTTTGCAGCGGAATGCCTTGCGACGCCGGTTCGGCCGCTGCGCCCATGGCACGGTCATATTGCAGCAGCGCCACGCCGGTATGCGATTCCGGGCAAGCTTTGACGTCTTCCGGCGTGCCGGCGCACAAGACCCGGCCGCCGCCATCGCCACCTTCGGGACCCAGGTCGATCAGCCAATCGGCCGCGCGGATCACGTCGAGATTGTGCTCGATCACGATCAGCGAATGACCGCTCGCGAGTAGCTTGCCGAACGCCTGCATCAGCTTGGCGATGTCGTCGAAATGCAGGCCCGTGGTCGGTTCGTCGAACATGAACAGACGTTTGGCGACCGGCTGCTTCGCGCTGCGCGCAGTCCGCGCCTGGGCCGATTCCGCGAGGAAACCGGCGAGCTTGAGCCGCTGCGCTTCGCCGCCCGACAGCGTGGGCACCGGCTGGCCGAGCTTCACGTATTCGAGGCCCACGTCGACGATTGGCTGCAGCACGCGCAGCACTTCGGCATCTTTGGCGAAATATGCAGTGGCTTCGCTCACCGTCAATTCCAGCACGTCGGCAATGCTCAGCGCGCGCGCCGGTTCGACGCGCTCGATCTTCACTTCGAGCAGTTCCGCGCGATAACGGCGCCCGTCGCAATCGGGGCAGCGCAGGTACACGTCGCTCAGGAATTGCATTTCGATATGTTCGAAACCCGAGCCGCCGCAGGTCGGGCAACGGCCTTCGCCCGAGTTGAAGCTGAACATGCCCGGACCGTAGCCGCGTTGCTGCGCGAGCGGCGCCTTGGCAAACAGCTTGCGGATTTCGTCGAACGCGCCGACGTAACTCGCCGGATTCGAACGCGCCGTCTTGCCGATCGGCGACTGGTCGACGAACACAACGTCGGTAACCTGATCGGCGCCGCTCAAACTAGTGAATGCGCCCGGCGACTCAGTGGCGAGACCGAAGTGCCGTGCCATGGCCGGATACAACACGTCTTGCAGCAACGTGGATTTGCCGGACCCCGACACCCCCGTCACGCAGACGAGCCGCCGCAACGGAATCTCCACCGTGACATCACGCAGATTGTGTTCCGTCGCGCCTTCGAGCACGATGCGCGGCGTGGCGGCATCCACCGGACGCTGCGACCAATGCGCCGCGTCGGCCACATGCCGGCGGCCGCCGAGGTACTCGCCGGTGAGCGTGCCTGACGAACGGATCGCCTCGGGCACGCCGTCGTAAATGATCGAGCCGCCGCGCTCGCCCGGTCCCGGACCCATGTCGATCAGACGATCCGCCGCGAGCATAACGGAGGGATCGTGTTCGACCACCACCAGCGTATTGCCCGCATCGCGCAAACGGTGCATGGCTTCGACGATGCGGTTCAGATCGCGCGGATGCAAGCCGATGCTCGGCTCGTCGAGCACGAACAGGGTCTTGGTGAGCGACGTGCCGAGTGCCGTGGTCAGGTTGATCCGCTGCACTTCGCCGCCCGACAGCGTGCGGCTTTGCCGGTCGAGCGTCAGATAACCGAGGCCCACGTCGCACAGGTACTTGAGGCGCGTGCGCACTTCGGCTAGCAGCAGCTTGAGCGCGTCGTCGAGCAAGGCGCTCGGCAAACTGATTTCGTCGAAGAAGCGCCGGATGCGCTCGATCGGCATCAGCATCAGGTCATGCACGGTCAGACCCGGCAACGCTTCGAGCTGCCCGCGCGTCCAGTCGACGCCGCGCGGCAGGAAGCGCTTCTCGGCCGGCAGCACGTCGTCCGCATTGGCCTTGCTGCCGAGGCGCCACAACAGCGATTCCGTTTTCAGGCGCGCGCCGCCGCAGGTTTCGCACGGCGTATAGCTGCGGTACTTGGACAGCAGCACACGAATATGCATCTTGTACGCTTTCGATTCGAGATACTCGAAGAAGCGTTTGACGCCGTACCAGTGGCTTTGCCACTTGCCGTTCCAATCCGGCGAGCCGTTGATGACCCAGTCGCGCTCGGCGTCCGTCAGTTCGCCCCACGGCGTGCCGCGGCGGATATCGGCTTTCGCCGCGTAGCGCATCAGATCGTCCTGGCATTCCTTCCACGCGGGCGTTTGCATGGGCTTGATCGCGCCGTCGCGCAGCGTCTTGCGCGCGTCTGGAATCACTAGCCCGAGGTCGACGCCGATCACGCGGCCGAAACCGCGGCACACTTCGCACGCGCCGTAGGCCGAGTTGAACGAGAACAGCGCGGGCTGCGGGTCGGCGTAGCGCAGATCGCTTTCCGGGCTGTGCAAGCCGGTGGAGAAACGCCAGATTTGCGGTTCGGCTTCCTGACTGTCCGCCCCTTCCGATGACGCCGGCAGCACATAGATATTGACGCGCCCGCCGCCGCGCTTGAGCGAGGCCTCGATCGCCTCGACCACCCGCTGCTTGTCCACCGAGCGCAGCCGGAAGCGGTCGGCCACCACGTCGAGCAGCTTGCGCTTGCCGGTAGGCGAATCGACTTCGCGCTGCGCCTGCACGCGCGTGTAGCCACTGGCCGACAGCCACTGCTCCACTTCCTGCTCCGACGCGGATTCCGGCAACTCGACCGGGAACGTGACGACGAGCCGCGGCTCGTTTTCCGCCGTGCGTTCGAGCAACTCGGCGTAGATCGTTTCCGGCGTGTCGTGGCGCACCTGATGGGCCGTCTTGCGGTCGAACAGTTCGGCCGCGCGCGCGTAGAGCAGCTTCAGGTGATCGTTGAGCTCCGTCATGGTGCCGACGGTCGAACGCGAACTGCGCACCGGGTTGGTCTGGTCGATCGCAATCGCCGGCGGCACGCCGTCGACCCGGTCGACTTGCGGCCGGTCCATGCGGTCGAGAAACTGCCGGGCGTAAGCGCTGAATGTTTCGACGTAGCGCCGCTGCCCTTCCGCGTAAAGCGTGTCGAACACGAGGCTCGACTTGCCGGAGCCGGACGGGCCGGTGACGACCGTCATTTCGCCGGTTCGTACGTCGAGGTCGACGTTCTTGAGGTTGTGCTGGCGTGCGCCGCGAATCTTGATAGTGCCGTTAGATGCCAATTTTTCCGACCGTCTGAATGAGTGGGCCACCTCTCACGGACGCCTCGCGACCGCGCAAGTTCGGTGCCGCCGGGCTGGCGGAAACCCACGCCGAAGCCCGGCTTGCAACGGGATACTATACTGTATATTTATACAGTTTTCCACGACGCGGCCCGGGTAGGCTTTGCAGGCCCGTCAGGCGGTGACCGGCGGCAAAAATGCGCGCCGCTTGGCGCGGCAGCAAGCGTTGTGCCGTTGGGGAGAGAAAGGTTTAAAGCCGCTCGAAGTGGCGTCGGAGACGTGAAGCGGCGCTATCGCGCCAGACTTGCAAGGCGCAACGGTGTGGTAACGGGCGCACATTTCTTAACCGTAGACGCTCTCCGCACTGATCGGCTCCCTGTCGGCACCGCAGCACCCGGCGCTGCATCCAGCGCCCCGCTCTTACCCAGCGCATACGCCACGCAGCGCTTCGCCAACACCTCGGCCGGATCGACGAGACGCATCACCCGTCCGCCCACGCACGCCAGCGTCGCGTCACGCAACAGCAGCGGCAACTCGGTGCAACCCAGCACGATCACCTGGGCGCCTTGCACGACCAGATCGTCGAGCGCCGCGGCGAGATCATCGCAGCACTCGCCCGACGTGAAGCCCGCCTTCGCACCCTTCGGTCCGTAGATGGCGTTCATCAGCCGCGCCTGCGCCGGTTCGCCCGGCGCAATCTGCACGAAACCGCGCGCTTCGAGCGCCTGCTCATAGACGCGGCTCGCGAGCGTGCCCGAAGTGGCGAGCACGCCGACTTCGCGCACGTCCGGAAAGGTCTCGCGCAGATAATCGGCGGTACAGGTCAGCATATTGACGATCGGAATGCCGAGCGACGGCTGGATCCGCTCGACGAACGCATGCGCCGTATTGCACGGAATCGCGATGAGGTCCGCGCCGCCGTCCTCGAGCGTCTTGCAGCCGGCATACAACGCGAGCGTCGGATCGTCGCCGTTGCCGAGCAGCGCGGCGGTGCGGTCCGGAATCTGCGGATTCTGCTCGACCATGATCTTGATGTGATCCTGATCACACGCGGCGGGCGTATTGCGCACCAGCTTGGCCATGAAGTCGACCGTCGCCGCCGGCCCGACGCCGCCCAGCACGCCCACCTTGAAGCGCCGCTCCGGCTGCGCATATTGGGCCGCCGCGACGTAGCGCGCGTAAACGAGATTGGCGTCGACGAGCGGCACCTCGAGCCGGCCGAGCGCGCGCGCGACCAGCGCGATTTCGACGAGCCCCGGCAGGATGATCTCCGCGCCCTGCGCAATGAGGTCCGCGCACGCGGCGCGCAGCAACTCGACCGGGCGGCCATAGAAGCGGCCGTTTAGGATGCCTTCATCGCTATAGACCGCGCTCGTCACGCAATCGACGCCCGCTTCGTTGCGCGGATGCAGCACGTCGAACCGCGCGGCATCGAAATAACGTTCGAAGAGGCCGTTATGACGGATGGCCTCCGAAGTCAGCACGCCGATCCGGCGCACCGACGGAAACGCTTGCCGCACGTGCGCCGAGAGCGCCGTCATGATGTTGGCGATCGGCACGGCCACGTTTGCCGAGAGTTCGTCGATGAAGGTATGGCTGAGGAAGCACGGCAACACGATCGCCTCGACGCCGCGCTTTTCGAACGCGCGCATCGTGTCGAATACGTGAATCTTGAACTGGGCGCTCGCCTCGCTCTGCGAGGCCGGCCCTTGCCAGGACTGCTGCTCGAGAACGAGATCGAATGGCCGCGCCGCACCCGGCCGGTTCCAGGCGGCGCTCATCCGGCACAGGACGTCGGCGCTGGCGAGCTGCGCCGCGCCGGTCACGACACCCAGCGAACGATAGCGATTCATGATGGCTTCCCCCCGTCGTTTTTTTGCCGCCCGCCTCGATGGTAGGCGGCTTTTGCGCGGTTGAGGATGACATTATGTAGGCGGACTATGACGTGGGGTCAACCACGAACCACAATTACCCTGTGTTTCCCGGCGTCGAGCGCACCGGCAAACGCCTAGGCCGCTTCGGCGACGCCGTGCGCCGCACCGCGCTTGCGGCGCTCCAGCGTGCCGATGCATACCAGCGATACGCCGGCCAGAACACTATAGAACACGGCCAACGGCCACCAGGCGCCCGGATAACGATGCGCGAGCAACGTCCCGATCAGCGGCGTCAGACCACCGGCCAGCGCGGCGCACACCTGATACGACAGCGAAATCGCCGAATACCTGACGCGCACCGGGAACGCGGTCGACATGAAGCCGGCCATCACGGCGTAGGAACTCGACATGCACATCACAGCTAGCGCAATGCCGATCACGATCGCCACCGGCCGCCCGGTCGAAACGAGCGCGAACATCGGATAAGGCGACAGCATCGCCAACGCGGCCGCGCCCTTCAGGAAGCGTCCCGTGCCGATACGTTGCGCGAACCATCCGGAACCCAGTTGCGTGAACAACTGGATGAACGCGACCACGAACAGGCAATCGAGAATCAACGAACGGTCGAGGCCGAGCGTTTGCGTCGTGTAGTTGAGCATGAAGGTGTTGACGAACCATGCGCCGGCCACGCCGATCACGTTCGCGCCGAGGCATAGCAACAGCGTGCGCCACGCATCGCGCACGACCTCGGCGACCGGCAGCGCGGCCACGCGTCGTTGCGCCTTGAGCGCCTTGAATTCCGGCGATTCGTCGACACCCGCGCGGATCAGCAGGCCGACCACCAGCAGCACGGCACTCGCGAGAAACGGCAGGCGCCATCCCCAGCCAAGGAACGCGTCCTTATCCATCGAGGCCACTGCGCGGAACGCGAGCAGCGACAGGATCAAGCCCGCCGGACTGCCGAGCTGCGCGAACGACGCGAAGAAGGTGCGCCGTCCCTGCGGTGCGTGTTCGCTTGCCATCAGCACCGCGCCGCCCCACTCGCCGCCGATCGCAATGCCCTGCGCGACCCGCAGCAAGACGAGCAGCACGGGCGCCCACACGCCGGCGCTTGCATAGGTCGGCAGGAAGCCGATGCCGACGGTGCCGATGCCCATGATCGCCAGCGTCGCCACGAGTGCTTTCTTGCGGCCGATGCGGTCGCCCAGGTGGCCGAACACCAGCCCGCCGAACGGCCGCGCGAAGAAGCCGACCGCAAAGGTGCCGAACGAAGCGAGAGTGGCGAAAAACGGATCGCTGCCAGGAAAGAACAGCTTGCCGAATATCAGCGCGGACGCCGTGGCATAGATATAAAAGTCGTACCACTCGATCGTGGTGCCGACAAAAGCCGCGGCTGCGGCGCGCGTCGGTTGCCGGCTTGCGGCGTGGTCGTCGGACTCGTGATTCATGTCTCTGTCTCCAAGGTCTTTCTTCTGGATGGCGCGGCTTCTGCGTGCCGTCGCCGGGAACTGCGAGTTTAAGCTTTGAGCACGCCCGCTTCGAGCAGACGCTGCTGGGTGGCGGCGTCGATACCCAATGCGTCGAGCACGTCGCGCGTGTCGGCGCCGAGCGACGGTGGCGCGCTGCGATACGTGGCCGGCGTGCGCGACAGCTTGATCGGCGACGCGGTGCCGCGATACTCGCCCATCTCGACCACCATGCCGCGGTGCAAGGTATGCGGATGACGCGCCACGACGTCGACGGTTTGCACCGGACCGCACGGCACGCCCGCGTTGATCAGCGCATGCGCGAGCGGCTCGCACTCGTGCGTGGCGAGCAGACTTTCGAGCGCGGCCTTCAGCGGCTCGCGATGCGCGCAGCGGCTGCGGTTGTCGACGTAACGCGGATCGTCGGCGAGTTCGGGCGCGCCGAGATGGGCGCACAGTTTCGCGAACTGCCGGTCGTTGCCCACCGCGAGAAAGATCGGCGCGCTCGCTGTGCGATAGCTGTCGTACGGCGTGATGTTGGGATGCGCGTTGCCGCTGCGCTGCGGCGTGCGGCCCGAGCCGAAATAGTTCGGCAGATGCGGATGCAGCAGCGAGACGCCGCAGTCGTACAACGCGATATCGATCGACTGGCCGCGGCCGCTCTTCGCGCGTTCGGCAAGCGCGAGCAGAATGCCGGCGAGCGCGTTCAGGCCGGTGACCATGTCGACGACCGGCAAGCCGACGCGCGTGGCGGGACCGTCACGCTCGCCGTTCACGCTCATCAGGCCGGTCATCGCCTGAATCGCGGCGTCGTAGCCGGGCAAGCCGCCGAGTGGACCATCGGGACCGAAACCCGATACGGCGCAATGGATCAGCTTCGGGAAACGCTCGCGCAGATCGCGCTCGTAATCCATGCCCCAGCGCCCGAGCGTGCCGGGTTTGAAGTTTTCGACCAGCACGTCGGCATCTTCGAGCAGCTTCCACAGGATCGCGCGGCCTTCATCGCGCGCGAGATCGACCGCGATGCCCTGCTTGTTGCGGTTCACGCCCGCAAAGTACCACGCGGTGTCGCCGTAAAACGGCGGCCCCCAGCCACGTGTTTCGTCGCCGTCGGGCGGCTCGAGCTTGATCACCCGCGCGCCGTGATCGGCGAGCGCCTGCGTGCAGTACGGGCCGCCGAGCACGCGGCTCAAGTCGATCACCTTGATGCCTTGCAACGCGCCTTGCTTGCCATCGTTCGGAAGCGGTGCGGCCATTACGCGCTCCTTTGCGGCAACAGTTGCAGCGCCTGTTCGAGCGTGACGCTGCGGCCGTTAACCAAAGCGTCGATTACATCGCTCTCGTCCGATGCCGAATGCAAGGCCAGCGGATCGAACGGCAACAGCTTGTGCCGCACCACCAGATGCGCAAGCGCAAGACGCCGGTAATCCGGCGAGAGACGCACGCCCTCGCAGGCCATCAACACTGCGGTGCTTGCGTGATACAGCGCGGTGCCCGCTTGCCGGACCCATTCGTCGCGGCCGGAATCCGCCACGCTCGCCAACGCGTCGCACGCACGCGCGAGTGTCGCGCGCAGCAACGCGAGACTGGCCGCCGGCAATCCCACCGCGCCGAGCAGATCCTGCAGATACGTGCGCAACGGTTCGAGCGCGCCGTCGCGTTTCGCCGCTCGCGCGATGTCGAGCGCGACGATGTTGCTGGTGCCCTCCCAGATCGAGCCGAGATGCGCGTCGCGTACGAGCCGCGCGTCGCTCCACTCTTCGATATAGCCGGTGCCGCCGCGCACTTCCATCGCGTCGCCGGTCACGCGGCGCGCGTCGCGGCATGCACGGAACTTGATGAGCGGCGTGAGGATGCGCACGCATTTCGCCGCCTGCCGGTCGCCCGCGTCGGCCTGCTCCAGCAGCAGCGCGATGCGCATGAACATCGAGCGCGCCTGTTCGGCGGGCAGCATCATCTTGAGCAACTGACGCTGCATCAACGGCATGTCGATCAGCTTGCGGCCGAACGCTTCGCGATTGCGCGCGATGTGCAACGCCTCGGTCAGCGCACGGCGCATCAAACCCGCGGCACGCACGCCGTTCGACAGACGCGACATATTGATCATGTCCGCCATTTGATGAAAACCGCGGCCCACTTCGCCGATCAGATACGCGACCGCGCCTTCCAGCACGATCTCGCCGCTCGCCATCGAACGGCTGCCGAGCTTGTCCTTCAGACGCACGATCCGGTAGCTGTTGCGCGAGCCGTCCGGCAGCGTCTTCGGTAACAGGAACAGTCCGAGTCCGTTGATGCCGGGCGGCGCCGTGTCCGGCCGCGCGAGCACCATCGCGAGATCGGCGTCGGCGTTCGAGCAAAACCATTTGTCGCCATACAGACGCCACGTTTCGTCACCGTTCGCATCGATTTCGAGCGACGCACGCGTGGCAATGCGCGCGACGTCCGAACCCGCTGCCTGTTCGGTCATGAACATCGCGCCCTGGAATAGCGTGTCGAAATCGCGCGAGGCGAGCATCGGCAGAAAACGCGCGACCAGTTCCGGCGCGCCGAATTTGCGCAGCGTGCGCGTGAGCGAATCGGTCATGCTCACGGGGCAACACAGGCCGAATTCCGCCTGCACGAACAGGAAGGTCAGCGCGTATTTCACGAGCGGCGGCGGCGATTTTTTGCCATCGCGGGTTTCGTGGCTCATCGCGGCCAGTCCCAACTCCGCGTAAGCCACGCGTTCCAGCGCGACGTAATCCGGATGCTTGTCGATACTTTGCAGCGCTTCGCCGCGCCGCGTGCGATGGTGCAATTGCGGCGGGTTCTTGTCGGCGGACAGCGCCCACACGTCGAGTTCGTCGGACGCGCGCTGGCCCAGCGAGACGAGCTGGCTTTCGAGTTCGTGAAACAGCCTCTCGCCGAGATGCAGCTTCAACAGACGCTCGAAGTCGGGATCGCTGGTGAAGAAGTTGATGCCCCGGCTATCGGGAATGTTGGACGAGCCGTGTGCCGGCTGCGCGGTGATTTCGCTCATACGTGTCTCCTTACTCTGCTATGCACGTCAGTGCTTGTGGGAGGAGCATAGGAGCGGCGTCGATAATCGTCTAATACAACTTATATCCGGTACGATAGACGCAGCTTATCGATCAACACTAAGGAGGCAGCCGTGGACCTGAAGCAGTTGCGCTATTTCGTGGCGGTCGCCGAGGAGCTGCATTTCGGCCGCGCGGCCAAGCGGCTGTTCATTTCGCAGCCGGCCCTCAGTTTCGACATTCGCAAGTTCGAGGAGCAGCTCGGCGTGCAGTTGCTCGCGCGCACCAACAAAACGGTGTCGCTAACCAACGCCGGCCAGGTGCTGCTCGGCGAAGCGCGCCGCCTGTTATTGCAGGCGAACGAGGCGGAACGCATGACGGTGCGCTCGGCGCATGGCCTCGCCGGCCGCTTGCGTATCGGCTTCGTGAATTCGATGCTGTACCGTGGCATGCCACAGGCGGTGAAACGCTTCGAGACCGATTACCCCGGCGTCGAAATCGTCCTGAAGGAGATGAACACCAGCGAGCAGGTGCACGCAATCCAGCGCATGCAGATCGATATGGGCTGCGCGCATTGGGGAAATTTTCCGACCGACGTCATTTCCACGCCGATTTTTTCCGAGCCGTTCCTGTGCTGCCTGCCCGCCGCTCATCCGCTGGCGCGCAAACGCAAGGTCGATCTGCGGGCATTGGCGCAGGAGCCGTTCATTCTATTTCCGCGCACCGTGTCGCCGCATTATCACGATCTGATCATCGCGCAGTGCGTGGGAGCGGGATTCAGTCCGTTGATTCGCCATGAGGCGCGCTTGTGGCAGACCGTCGTGACGATGGTCGGCTTCGGCATGGGCGTTGCGCTAGTGCCGTACACGTTGCGTCAGGTCCAGGACCCGAAGGTCGCGTTTTTGCCGCTGACAGGCGAGACGCTGATGTCGCAAGTGCTGCTGCTGCGCCGGAGCGGCGACGCGGAACCCGTCGCGGACCGTTTCGTCGAGTATCTCAGGGATGCCGGCGGCGAGCCGCCGAACACGGCTCATTCATCCGCTTCGCGGCGGCCTTCGTAAGCCGTCAGTATCTTGTGGGCGACCATATCCACGGCCGGTTTGACGAGCCCGTTCTTGTCGGTCCAGACCTTGGGCGTCAAGGTGCCGCTCAGTGCGACACTGTCCGCGTCGCTCAACGCGAGCAGCGCGGTTTGCACGTCGTCGTCGAAAGCGATCACGTTGACGAAAATCGTGTCGCCGTCGTTGGTGGCCGCGCGCACCTTGCAGGTCACGAAACGCCTGCCGTTCTGCCCCGTGCGAATCTGCGCCTCGCCGTATAACCGCCCGCCCACCAGTCCATCGATCATCGCCTTGCTCCTCTTGTTTCGTACCGTGCAGAAAGCAGAATCGCCCAGCACGGCGCGTATGATCCCACGAGAAGCGGCGCGGCCTCTATAAAAAGCGCCGCTCGATCGCGGACCAACGGCGTGAGCATCACGCGCCGATCGTCAAATCCACGCCGCGCACGAGGCGTTTCGCGAGCCGCGGTTGCCGCAACTGTTCGAGCCACCACTGCAATGCGCGCCCTTCATGATCGCCACGCCACGCGACGTACAGCACGTTCGGCTCGCGCGGATCGGAGGTCGCTTTCTCGATCAGCTCGCCCTGCTTCAATAGCGTCACGACGCGCTGACGCGGCAACCAGCCCACGCCAAGGCCGTCGCGCTGCGCCAGGATCTTCGCGCGCATCGACGGCACGGCGAGTGACGCCTGTCCGCCGATCAAACCATAAGCACGCCCCGCCGTCGTACGCGATGAATCCGCCACCACCACTGCGCGATGTTCGAGGATCCGTTCGCGGCCGAGCGTCCCCTCGACACCCGCCAGCGGATGGCGCGGCGACACCGCGAACACCCACTCCATCACGCCGAGTTCGAACCAGCGCAGACCGGGAATCGCCGGCGGCTCGTTGGTCGCGCCCACGATCAGATCGGCACGGCCGTCGCGCAGCGCCTCCCAGGTGCCGCTCAATACTTCGTGGGTGAAGCGCAGCTTGACGCCGGAGTCGAGCGCGTCGAAGGCGCGTACCACCGGCATCAGCAGTTCGAATTCGAGAATCTCGTCCGTGACCACCCAAAGGCGGTCTTCCCAGCCGCTCGCGATCTGCTTCACGCGCTGCGTCATGCGCGACATGTCGAGCATGAGACGCGCGGCTTCGTCGGCGAGAAGCTGGCCGGCGGGCGTGAGTTGCAGGCGGTAGCGGCGCCGGTCGAATAGCAGCGCGTCGAAGCGCGTCTCCAGTTGCCGGGCGGCATGCGAGATCGTGGACGGCGCCTTGCCGAGGCGAGCCGCCGCGCGCGACAGGCTGCCGGTCTCGCGAATCGCGTCGAGCAAAGCCAGTTCGTCTTCCGACAACATGTTCTACTCCTTCGAACGAGTTCGACGAAAAGATGGTACGGCAAAGCGCCGCTGCTAGTCCACTATGGCGATATGACGGCAAAATTGGCGGCAAGCACGGTTGGCGCGGGCTTTCGGAAAAGCCGCACGAGCCAGTGACGAGCCACTGCAAACGCGGCCGACGCCGCGCCTGGAACATTCATTGCGCGCGGTCGTGGCACGACGGCGTACGCACAAGGAGCGGCGACATGGGACTTTTAGTGGACGGACAATGGCAGGACCGCTGGTACGACACCAAGTCGACCGGCGGCCGTTTCGTGCGCAAGGACGCGGCGTTTCGCAACTGGGTGACGGCCGACGGCTCGCCCGGTCCGAGCGGCAGCGGCGGCTTCGAAGCGCAAGCGGGACGCTACCATCTGTATGTGAGCCTCGCCTGCCCGTGGGCGCATCGCACCTTGATCGTGCGGGCGCTCAAAGGCCTTGAAGCGATGATCGACGTCTCCGTCGTGCACTGGCTGATGCTGGAAAACGGCTGGACCTTCGCGGACGGCCCTGGCGTCGTGGCCGACAGCGTCAATCATGCGAAGCTGCTGCACCAGGTCTATACGGCCGCCGATCCTCACTACAGCGGCCGCGTCACGGTGCCGATCCTGTGGGATAAGCAACGGGCCACGATCGTCAGCAACGAATCGTCGGAAATCATTCGCATGCTGAATTCGGCGTTCGACGGCATCGGCGCCAAGCCCGGCGATTTTTATCCGCCGCCGTTGCGTCCGCAAATCGACGCGATCAACACGCGCGTCTACGACACGCTGAACAATGGTGTTTACAAGGCGGGCTTCGCCACCACGCAGCAGGCCTACGAAGAAGCCGTCACGCCGCTCTTCGGAACGCTCGACTGGCTCGACGCGCAACTCGCGACGCAACGCTATCTGACCGGCGCGCAACTCACCGAAGCCGATCTCCGGCTGTTCACGACGCTGATCCGTTTCGACGCTGTCTACGTGGGCCACTTCAAGTGCAATCTGCGCCGCATCGCCGATTACGCGAGTCTGTCCGCCTACACGCGCGATATCTATCAGTTGCCCGGCATTGCGCAGACGGTCGATTTCACGCACATCAAGCGGCATTACTACGAGAGTCACCGGGGCATCAATCCGACCGGCGTCGTGCCGCTTGGTCCGGTTCAGGATTTCTTGGCGCCGCATGATCGGGCACGGCTCGGGGTGCAGGACACCACTGCCGCTATTCGCTCGCGGCCGTATGCAGTCAGGGAATAGACATCGCGCTGATCAACATCTTCGACACGCACGGCGCAGCGGCCTGAACGCGCGTATTCACAGCGCGCCACCCGTGTTCGCCGTTGCCGCTTCGAATATATCGCGCAGCCACTGCGCAAACACCCGCACCCGCGACGACAACTGACGGTTCTGCGGATAGAGCACGGACACCGGCATGGGCGGCGGCGGAAAGTCCGCAAGAATGATTTTCAGCCGCCCGGCCGCCAGTTCGGCCGCCACCCGGTATTGCGGCACCTGCACGATGCCGAGCCCCGCCAGCGCGGAGCCCGTATAGAGTTCGGTGCCGGTCACCGACACCGCAGACGGCAGGACCATCGCCACCTCGCGGCCCGCCACGCTGAATTCGAGCGGCACGGCCTTGCCGGTCGCGCTCGACACGTAATTGACCGCCCGATGCGTGGACAGCGCCGACGGCTCGGCCGGCTCGCCATACGCAGCGAGATACGCCGGACTCGCGACCGTCACTTGCGGCAATTGCGCGACGCGCCGCCCCACCATCGACGAATCCTGCAGATGGCCCGCCCGCAGCACGCAGTCGACTCCCTCCCGCACCAGATCGACGAGCCGGTCGTCTTCGCCGATGGTCAGTTCGATATCGGGAAAGCGCGCGAGAAAGGCCGGCAGCGCCGGCACCACGAAGTGCCGCGCCAGCGTGCCCTGCAAGTTCACCCGCAACAAACCCTTCGGCGCGAGGTTCGAAAACGAGCCCTCGGCCTCCTCCATGTCGGCAATCAGACGCACGCAGCGGCGGTAGTACGCCTCGCCGTCGTGCGTGAGACGCACCGTGCGCGTGGTGCGCTCGAGCAGCCGCGCGCCGAGCCGCTGCTCCATGCGCTTCATCAGATTGGTCACAGTGGCGCGCGGAATCTGCAGGTCGTCCGAGGCGCGCGTGAAGCTTTGCCGCTCCGCGATCCGTATGAAAACTCGCATTTCCTCGAAACGATCCATGGTCGATGCCTGGCTGTGGGTGGCTGTTTGTGACGCCTGTAGGGCGGTCCTTGCGTCAATTGTTAAAGCAAATGGAATGATGATGCCAAGTCTAACCCGATTATCTATGCGCGGAAAGCGTCCATGATTCACCTCACCCACCCAACAGACACAAGGAAACGAATCATGAACACGCCTAAAAACGCCCAGGTCGCTATCGTCACTGGCGCGTCCCGCGGCATCGGCGCAGCGGTCGCGCAACGTCTGGCCAAGGACGGCTTCGCGGTCGCGGTCAACTACGCATCCAGTTCGGCCGAAGCCGATGCGCTCGTCGCGGAACTCACGGCAGCCGGCGCCAAAGCCGTCGCGGTTAAGGCGGACGTGTCGAACGCCGACGACGTGCGCCGCATGTTCGAGATCACCGAACAGCAGCTCGGCAAGGTGGACGTGCTGGTCAACAACGCGGGCGTGCTCAAGACCGTGCCGCTCGCCGACACCAGCGACGCGCTCTACGACCAGACTTTCGACATCAACGTGCGCGGCACCTTCAACACCTTGCGCGAAGCCGCTGCGCGCATGAACGACGGCGGGCGCATCGTCAACTTTTCGAGCACCACACTGGCGCTGAACATGCCGGGCTATGCGATCTACAACGCGACCAAGGCGGCCGTCGAATCCTTCACACATGTATTCGCCAAGGAACTGCGCGGCCGCAACATCACCGTCAACGCCGTGGCGCCAGGTCCGATCGCGACGTCGCTGTTCCTCGACGGCAAGACCGAAGAACAGATCCAGACCTTCGCGAAGATGCCGCCGCTGCAACGCCTCGGCCAACCGGACGATATTGCGTCGGTGGTGGCGTTCCTCGCCGGTCCGGACGCGGGTTGGGTCAACGGGCAGATTCTGCGTGCGAACGGCGGTATTGCCTAACGCGCTCGATGCGCATTACTGCGGGCAGGCTCTGACGAGCCGCCTCACTTTCATCGAATCGGAGAAGAAAAATGCAGAAGAAGATCATCCTCGTGACGGGCGCCGGTACGGGTATCGGCAAACTCAGCGCACAGTCGCTCGCCGAAGCCGGCCACATTGTCTACGCGACGATGCGCGACGTCGAAGGACGCAATAAGCCACGCGCCGATGAAATGCGCGCGCTTGCGAAAGCGAAGGACATCCAGTTGCATCCGCTTGAACTCGACGTGTTGTCGCAAGCATCGGCTGATGCCGCCGCCGCGACGGTCGTGCGCGAACAGGGACGGCTCGACGTGGTGATGCAAAACGCCGGCCATCTGGTGGTCGGCCCGAGCGAAGCCTTCACGCCCGAGGAATTGGTGAAGGTGTTCGACACCAACCTGTTCGGCGCGCAGCGCGTGAACCGCGCCGTGCTGCCCTATCTGCGCCAGCAGGAAGCCGGCTTGATGCTGTGGGTCAGCAGTTCGACGACCAAGGGCGGCTTCCCTCCTTTCCTCGGTCCATACGGCGCCGCGAAGGCCGCAATGGATTCGCTGGCGGTTTCGCTCGCATATGAGATCGCGCGCTTCGGCATCGAGACCTCGATCGTGGTGCCGGGCGCGTTCACGCGCGGCACCGCTCACTTTCCGAGCGCGGGCAAGCCGGCCGATACCGAACGCGCCGCGGCCTACGCACGCTACGACGGCGTGATGGATCAGATCGGCCAGCGCCTGTCCGAACTGACGCCCGACGACGCCGATCCGCAAGCCGTGGCCGATGAAATCGTGCGGATCGTCGGCCTGCCTTCAGGCGAGCGGCCGATGCGTTCGGTGATCGACTTCGTCGGCGACGGCGCGCGCGAGGTGCTCGAAGTGTCGGAGCGTGTGCGCATCGAGTTCGCCAAGCGAATCGGTATGGGCGATTTGCTGGAAGCGCGGGTTCAACGTTGAACGTGACGTCAAGGCATACCGCCGTGAAAGCAATTTCGCTGATCGCATGCGCCGTTGTGCTGCCGGTTCTCATCGGCGCATGCGATGCCCAACCTCAACCGGCCGCCACTTCCATCACGACGAGGAGCACGACCATGAAACCCTCGGTCACATACCTTCATTTGCTGAAGCACACGCCGTTCTTTACGAGCCTGACGACCGACCAACTGCGATGGGTGATCGCCCACTCGCATGAATGGGAAGCGCAGGCCGGCACGGTCGTCGCGCAATGCAACGACAGCGCGGCAACTGCCGAGGATCAGGCCATGTGGATTCTGCTGGACGGCGGCTGGCAAGTCGAAGTGAGTCCGCACGCTTTCCCGGCGGACCATGCTGGCGCGGGCAAGTGGTTCAGCGCGGCGGCGGCGTCCGGCACCGCGTGCCGCCTCGTCACCACCGAACACAGCTACGTGATGAAAATCGAACGAGCCGACTTCGATGCCATGCTCGCGCAAGGCTTTGCCTTCGGCACGCATCTCGACGCCGGCCGCCACTACTACGGCCAACTGTTCGCCGCTCCAGCCGAACTCGCGAAATGAGTCCGAACCGGAGCACCTGACACGCAGCGCGCCTTGAGGCGAAAGCGCGCTTACACCGCCTTCGGATTACGTTCCTCGAATCCTTCCTGATGCCAGTACGGATAAGCGGGACGCACGGCACTCGCCGCGTCGAGCTTCGCCACCTGCTCGGGCGTCAGATTCCAGCCCACCGCACCGAGGTTCTGCCGCAGTTGTTCCTCGTTACGCGCACCGATCAGCACCGTCGATACCGTCGGCCGCTGCAGCAGCCAGTTCAGCGCGATCTGCGGCACGGTCTTGCCGGTTTCGGCCGCGATCTCGTCGATCGCATCGAGCACGCGGAACAGATACTCGTCCGGCACCGGCGGCCCCATGTCGGCGGTTTTATGCAGGCGGCTCGAATCGGGCAGCGGCTGGCCGCGCTTGATCTTGCCCGTGAGACGCCCCCAGCCGAGCGGACTCCACACCACCGCGCCCACGCCCTGATCGACGCCGAGCGGCATCAGCTCCCACTCGTAATCGCGTCCGACCAGCGAGTAGTAGGTCTGATTCGCGACGTAGCGCGGATAGCCGTAGCGATCCGCCACGTCCTGCGACTTCATCAGGTGCCAGCCGGAGAAATTCGACACGCCGGTGTAGCGGATCTTGCCGGCGCGCACGAGATCGTCGAGCGTGGACATGACTTCGGCGATCGGCGTTCTGGCGTCGAAGCCGTGCAACTGGAACAGATCGATGTAATCGGTTTGCAAGCGCTTGAGCGCCGCGTCCACGGCCTGAATCAGATGGAAGCGCGACGAGCCGACGCTGTTCGGTCCATCGTCGAAACGGAAGGTCGCCTTGGTCGAGATGATCGCTTTGTCGCGCTTGCCCTTGAGCGCTTCGCCGAGCACCGATTCGGACGCGCCGCTCGAATAGATGTCCGCGCTGTCGAACATGGTGACGCCCGAATCGAAGCAGATGTCGAGCAGACGCCGCGCCTCGGCGACGTCGGTCGCGCCCCACGCCTGGAAAAACTCGCCCTTGCCGCCGAATGTGCCCGTGCCGAAACTCAGCACCGGCACCTTGAAACCGGATGCACCCAGATGTCTGTATTCCATTGATCAATCTCCGTGGCTTAGCCGTCCATAAACGGACATTCAGTCTACGCGCGTCCGCGCAAACGCGTCGGCCAGCGCGCAGGGAACGTGGCGGGTGCGAACGGGATCGTTATCGTGAATGCGCCACGTCCGTAGCCAATGCGCTCAGCGCGTCACGCGCGGCTTGCATCACACTGTCCCAATCGCCGAGCGCCGGTTGCCGGAACAAGCGGGCGCGCGGATACCACGGCGTATCGGTACGCTCCAGCATCCAGCGCCAACAGGTGTCGAAGCGGTTCAGAATCCAGACCGGCTTGTCGAGCGCGCCGGCCAGATGCGCGGTGGACGTGTCCACGGAAATCACCAGATCGAGGTTCGCCACCAACGCTGCGGTGTCGGCAAAGTCGTTGAGTTCTTCCGTGTAATCGATCACGCGTTCGCCCCACTCGCTGCTTTCGAGTTGCTGTGCCGCCGGTCCTTTTTGCAGGCTGAAGAACTGCACGTTCGACACCTCGAGAAGCGGCGTGAGTTGTGCGAAAGCGATCGAACGGCGTGCATCGTTCTTGCGAAGCTCCGCGACATGCGGCCGGTTTCCGCCCGCCCACACGAGTCCGACTTTCAGGCGGCCGTCTGCTTGCGCGTGAATCCGATCGTGCCATTGGCGAGCCGCTTCGGCCTTTGCGATGAGATAAGGCGTTGTCGATGGAATGCTGTCGAGCTCGGTCTTGAATGCAAGCGGCAGACTCAGCAACGGACAGTGGCAATCGAACGGCGGCAGCGTTTGGCCGGCTTCGATCAATTGGTCCACGCCATCGAGCGTGGCCATGAGACGCATCAACTCGCGCGGCACTTCGAGCACGACCTTCGCGCCGAGTTTCGACACCAGCGCGGCATAGCGGCAAAACTGCAGCGTGTCGCCGAGGCCCTGTTCCGCGTGCAGCAGAATGGTCTTGCCGTTGATCGAAAAATCGCCCAGCCAAAGGGGTTGCGCAAAACTGCGCCGGCTTGCCTTGATGCGGCTGCGCTCCCAGCGCCATTCATATTTTTGCCAGCCGCCTTCGAGCTGTCCCATTTGCAGCAGGCACAGCGATTCATTCCAATGTGTTTCCGCAGCATCTGGATTCACGGCCAACGCGCGTTCGTAACTCGACAGCGCTTGCGCGTGCTGATTGAGGTCGATCTGCGTCAGGCCGAGATTGTTCCAGGCATCGGCGAATGCCGGGGCCAATTCGAGCGCGCGACGGTAGCAGCGTTCCGCTTCTTCCGGCTGGTTCAGGTCACTAAACGCGTTGCCGCGATTGCTCCACGCATCCGGATAATTCGGTTGCAGCGCGAGCGCGTGGTCGCAGCTTGCGAGCGCATCAGCGGGACGGCCCAGATCGCGCAGCACACACGCGCGGTTGTTCCAGGCCGGCGCGAAATCCGGCATCAGGGCAATCGCGCGATCGAAACTGCCAAGCGCATCGAGCGGCCGATTCAGGCCGGCTTGCGCGTTGCCGCGATTGTTCAGTGCGTCGGAAAATTTGGGCTGCAAGGCCAGCGCGCGCTCGGCACTCGCGAGGGCTTCGGCGAATCGCTGCAAAGCGTTCAACGCATAGGCCAGATTCGAATGAAGCGGCGCCTGTTTCGCGTTGATGGCAAGCGCTTTTCTGAGTAACTCGACGCCCTCTTGCAGGCGGCCCGCTTGCAGCGTCAGCGCGCCCAGCAATTGCAGCGCGTCGAAATGACGGGGCTTGAGTTCGAGAATCTCGCGATAGAGTCCCTCGGCCTCGGTGAAAGCGCCGTTGCGCTGAAGCGCGACGGCTTGCCGAAGCATATGGTCCAACTGTTGCGGCAGATTGGCGGACTTGCTCATGCGGAGAGCTTTGGTCGAATGCGCGTGAAAGTGGTGGGAGCTTTCGAGGTTCGCGCATCACGCAAGATGAATCGCAAACGATGCATAGCGCAAGACCCTGCGCGCAGCGGACTCGAAAGAGCGAAGCCGATTATCGCCGAAAACCACGCATTCGAACGGCCGCGCGCCACGCCGCAACGTGACGCGCGTTAAGCCGCTTACTGCGCGGTCGGCAGATGCTTACGCTTGGCGAGCTCCTGCGCCATCGCGTAGTGTTCCTGGATCGTCGGCAATGCCTTCTTCGCCGCGTCCTTCAACTGTTCGTCGCGGCCCGAAGCGATTTCCGCCTGGAACGCCGACAGCGCTTTCTGTTCGCCGGCGAGCGCGACCTGCTCGATATAGACCTTGTCGAAGTCGGCGCCACGCAGGTTGTTGATGCTCGCGAGCACCGCTGCGTCGGGGTCGTTCTTCGGCACATCGACGCCGCGTGGGCTCGCCGCGCGCAGCGCGTCGGAGATTTTCGCGTTGTCGGCCGAGACGCGCTCGGCGAATGCCTTGACGTCGCGATCGGTCGAGCGCGAGGTCGCGATGCGGGCGGCGTCGCGTTGCGTGGCGACGGCCTTGGTTCCGTCCGCGATGAACGTCTGGTCGGCGGCATGCAGACGGCCGGCGTCGGCCGTAGCCGCTGCCGGTGCTGCCGGCGTTGTTTGAGCGTTGGCCGCGCCGGCGACGACGAGCAGGCCAGCCATGCAGGCGCTGGTGATTGTGGCGAGAGGCAAGCGGATCATACGTTCTCCTTGAGGTGGAAGCGAAACAACTGCGATGCGTGTGCGCCTCAGGCTCCTGCCGACTGTGCGGTTACCTTGCGGTCAGCTTGCGAGCCACTGACGGCGCCACGCTTTTATCGCTGTGAATTCTAGAAGGCGCGCTGTGCGCCATGTGATACGACGCTGTCGCTTCTGTAACCTTAGGTAACCTTCATATGAATGCCTTGACAGGGCTGGATTGCGGCCGTTGCGCTTGCGCCGATTCCCGCCCTCAACTCAATATCGGCTGCGCGTTAACCAGAGCATGCGAGGAAATCGCCGTCGAATCGCTGAACTTTCTGTCCGCCGCGCCGATAACAGAAAGGTAGGGCGCGCGCCAGGATCGAACGCAACGGTGGCATGGCGCATCACACGCAACCCTGGAGAGATTCGATGGCAGTAGAAAACCGCGCGAACGATGAACGCAGCAACCTGACGAGTTCCAACAAGTTCGAGTTGTTGCTGTACCGCTTGGGCGCCGTGCCCGGCAGCGACGCGCATGAGCTTTATGGCATCAACGTGTTCAAGGTGCGGGAAATCTCGACCATGCCGACGGTTACGCCGATCGCCGGTTCGTCGCCGTTTGTGATGGGCGCCGTGGATATTCGCGGGCAGATCATTCCCGTGATCGATTTGCCGCGGCTGATGGGGTGTCAGCCGACGCGCGGGCTGAATATTTTGCTGGTGACGGAGTTTGCTCGGTCGACGCAGGCGTTCGCGGTTGAAGAGGTCGACGATATCGTGCGGCTGGAGTGGAATCAGGTTTTGTCCGCCGAAGGTGCGGCTGGGGGCAATCTGGTTACTAGCATTGCGCGGATCGATGGGAATACTGGTGATTCGCGCCTGGCCCAGGTGATCGATGTCGAGCAGGTTTTGCGGGATGTGTTCCCGTCACAGCATCCTAGTGTGGATCCGACTTCCGTTGGGGAGGCGTTGGGGATTCGGCGTGGGGCGAAGATTCTTGCTGCAGATGATTCGGGGTTTGCTCGGAAGCTCATTGAGCAGGCTTTGAGTGCTATTGGCGCGGATTATGTGATGACCAAGACTGGGGAAGAGGCCTGGAATACCTTGCAGCAGGTTGCGCGCGAGGCGCAGGCTAATGGGACTCGTGTCAAGGATAGTATCGCCCTTGTTTTGACTGATCTTGAGATGCCTGAGATGGATGGATTTATGCTCACTCGGCAAATTAAGGCTGATGAGCGGACTCGCGATATTCCGGTCATTATTCATTCTTCTCTTACCGGGGCGGCTAATGAGGCGCATGTGAAGAATGCCGGGGCTAATGGGTATGTGGCGAAGTTTGCTGCCTCGGAGTTGGCGGATGCTATTCGGAATGCTATTGGGGTTGTGCCTTCTGTTGTTGCTGCTTGAGTTGGGGTTTTTTTCTGCTGCTTCTTGTTGGTTTGTTGGCCTTTCCTTGAATTCGCGGTGGTTTATTAGTGTTGCCCCTGTGCGGGGCAATGCTCTCAACTTAAGCCCC
>NZ_JARESV010000056.1:0-50576 GCF_046026985.1 Paraburkholderia sp. RL18-101-BIB-B | reverse complement strand
CGTGGCGCATAGCAGCGGCTTGCTGCCGTCGAATTCGGCAGCGCACAACGTGGCCGAACAGAGCCCACTCAACACCGCTATAGCCGCCAGCGGAAGACGTACGCATTTTCTGTTCATGGGTCCCTCTCATGCTGCTTGCGATCTTTACTACACCGTGTACCCACGGCCAGTCATGCACGCAGCCGTCGCGCGGTGATACGTGGCCAACGGCTGGGATACCTGAGCCTCGGAAGCCTGCTGCGCGAGCACAACAAGATCGACACCCGTGGTCTGCTTCGCCCATAACCGGCAATCGGCGGTGTCGTTCTGTTGACGCTGAGGGCTTTGGCCTTTAGCCGGGTAAATGATGGGTTGCCGGGCTGCCACTGAGCATCCCAGCGCCGACATCACAAGCCCGGGTGAAACTCGCATCAGGGGTTGCATGGCGAAACGCCTCCTGGACAATCCAGTTCCGGCACCGACTCACGGCACTCCGACGCCGATGTGAGAAAGCGCCGTAAAGTCGCGGACTCATGGCTTGATCTTGGTGATCTTCTGTCCTTGCACGCCGAGGCCCGCCATCAGGCCTTCCTGGCCATAGATGAATGCGTAGACATCGGATTGCAACGTGGTCGTTGTCATCGACTTCGCCTTGCCTTCGTCGACGACAACGACACTCGGTCCCATGCCGACGGACCAGCCGTCGCTGCTGTTCAGATAACTGAGCGCCGCCGGTGTCATCAGGAACATCGCCTGATGGAAGCTCTGTGCCCCAGCCTGCAGGCCGTATGACAGTGCCGTAGCGTTGTAATAGCCCAGCACCTTGCCGTCCGGGCCGAACATCACGCCGTCTCCTCCCTGCGCTCCGACAAGAAACCCTGCCTTCAGGATGTCCGGAAACACGAGGACGGCAGTGGCCTTGGTCCCCAGTTCCCCCGCCTTTGGCGTTGTTGCAACCAGTGACCGATATGCATCACGCGCTTTCTGTTCCAGCTCAGGACGTGATGACCCGGACGTCGACGCAGACGGGGATGAGTTCATGCTCGAGCAGGCGACCGCCGCGAGCAGAACCGGAATCATTGCCATCAGGCGGACAAGCTTGAACATGATAGGACGCTCCATTCAAAAAGAGTCACTGCGTGACCGGGTCCCGGAGCGGCGTGCACCGCGCGCTTCAGGTACCGGTAGTATTGGTAGCAGATCTGTCCGATGGCAATTGAACTTTGGTCCAATACGGGGCGAATCCGCACGTGTTCAGACTACGGCGGCTGTCCTCCTTCGAGGGCCGCGCGTACGGTCCTGATGAACAGGTCATCGTTGAACGGCTTGAGAATGTAGGCGACCGCACCGCCTGCAAAGGCTTGTTCGCGCACGCTGATGTTATCGTGGGCAGTGATGAAAATGACAGGCGTGCCACTGCCTGAAAGACGCTGCTGGACCTCGAGTCCATTGAGCCCCGGCATCTGCACATCGAGAATGACGCAGGCAGGACGATATGACGGCATGGATGACAGCACGTCGAGAAAGGCGTCGCCACTTGCGAAGGTTTCGGCAGCGATGCCGACTGAGCGCAGAAGTCTCTTGATCGCTCGGCACACCGATTCATCGTCATCGACGACGACAACGAATGATTTGAGTTTTCCCATTGCACATAGTCCGGTGTCCGGGAATGCACGGGGCAGTGCACTCCCCCAAACCATAGACTATGAGTCAGGCGCAAATGCCGATAGTGGACCTTGGTGCAATGTGGACGCCGAAAGGCCTCATGGCATCCCCGGACGACACGCCGGTCAGGCCGCTTGCAGCCGCTCAGCGATCCGCGTGTGAATGCGCGACGCCTGAAAGGCCGACCTTGTCCGCGATGCGAATGAGTTGGGCCAGCGATGTGACTTCCATCTTGGCCATCACGCGCCTGCGATGAACCTTGATCGTCTGTTCGACCGTTCCGAGTTCGCTTGCCACCTGCTTGTTCAGAAGGCCGATCACGACGAGTGACATCACTTCGCGCTCGCGCGGCGTCAACCGCTCGACGCGATCACGAAGCGAGTCGAACTCAAGCCGGGTCGCTCGCATTCGCACCGCGCACGCGAGCGCCTGATCAATCGCTCGCAGCAGGTCAGTATCGGACACCGGTTTGGGCAGAAAATCGGTTGCCCCCGCTTTCATCGCGCCGACACCCATCGCGATGTCACCATGCCCCGTGATGAAAATGATCGGCAGCGCCGCATTGAGTTCGCGCGCCAGTTCCAGTCCGCTCAGATCCGGCAGCTCGATATCCAGCACGAGGCACGCGGGACAGGCATCGACCGGCATCCTGTCGAGAAAGGCGCGTGCCGAACCGAATGTCTCCACCCGATAGCCCGCTGACCGAATCAGACGCGCCAGCGCGCCGCACACGGAGTCGTCGTCGTCGACGACGAATACAAGCGAAGCAGAATCTGTCATGGTTTCTATCGCGACTCATCCTGCTCCGTCGCATTCCCAACAGGCAATGTGACAAAGAATGTCGCGCCTCGGTCAATGTTGTTTTCAGCCCAGAGTCGCCCGTGGTGCATGTCGATGATGGTGCGGCTAATCGACAATCCCAACCCGAGACCCTGGGGTTTTGACGTAAAGAATGGCTTAAAGATCTTGTCCAGCTTGTCGACAGTCAGTCCATGGCCGCGATCCCTGATGGCGATGCAAATCGTATTGCTGCTCTCGCGCATGAGCGTCACCGACACTACGCGGTCAGCGGGCGGCATATCGTTCATCGCGTCGAACGCATTGAGCAGGAGATTGAGCATGACCTGCTGCAACTGCACCTTATCGCCACGCACGGGCGGCAGATCGTCCTCGACGTCGAGCGTCACGCGCGTGCCACGCACGATCGCGTCGCCGCGTACCAGCAGGACCACGTCGCGAATGATGCCCGCGAGATCGAGTGATACGACTTCCAGATCGCCCTTCTTGACGACCGCGCGAATGCGCCGGATCACCTCGCTCGCGCGATAGTCAGCCTGTACGATGTCGTTCAGAATCTCTCGCACTTCATCCAGATCGATGGGGTCCGCCGTGAGAAAGCGCTGCGCGGCCTGCACGTTGCTCAGGATCGCCGTCAGCGGCTGGTTCAGTTCATGGGCCAGAGATGCCGTAAGCTGGCCCACTGTGGACACGCGCGTCAGATGCGCGAGATCCCGCCGGTTGCGCTCCAGCTCGTATCGCTCGGTTCTGTCGACGATGATTGCGAGCGTTACGCTGCCGTCGTCGAAGCGAAACGCATTCAGACTGATCTCCACCTGAAATTCCGTGCCATTGTTGCGCCGCGCAGACAACTCGCGCAATGGCGTCCTTTCATGAGATTCCGGCAATGCGAACAAGTCGGCTCTGAGCGGAACATCGGTGTCCGCACGCAGAGCGGGCACAAGCAGCCCAACTGGCTTGCCTATCAACTGGTCGCATTCATATCCAAACAGCCGGGCGGTTTGCGGATTGACCATCAAAATCCGGCCACGCTCGTCGAGCATCAGAATCGAAATAGGCAAAAGCGCGAGCGCCTCGCGAAAGTACGCTTCGCCGCTTCCTTTTTCCATCACGAGCACGTGAGAATCGTTCAACCCCGCGGATCGTCCGCCACTTTCATGAGACTGGCGCCGAACCGGTCGTGCGGAAGCCGCGGCATGGTCCCTCTCCGTTATCGGACGCCCCGCGCGTGCACGCTGACCTGCTTCCGGTGAATTCGCTTCTTCCGCCATTTGATGCTGCTCCACGCGCCTCTCTGCTGACGAACCGGTTCGTGATACGACGTCGCGCGAACCGGCACCAGCCGACATTGTGAAAACCTGCGGACGCATCGCAGCCAGACACGCCATCGCGCGCTCGACATAATCCGCAAGATTTGGCGGTTTAAGACTACGACTTGTTAGCGCAATTCGCCGGCGACTGGCAAACACCATCAACAGCCACAGAATGATGGCGGTTTCCAGAACAATGATCGCTGGCATGACGATGCTCATGACCGGGATTCCTCTCAAGAGCTTGCGCCGAGAGATGGGCTGACGGAAAAGCTCGCTCTGGATTTCGACGAGAGATAACGCGCCTGACCCGAAGGCTGATTTCGCCGCTACGTATATGTGCAGCAGGCCGGAAAGTCAGGATCGTGATTCGCTCGCCAACGAGTTTTTTCAGGCAGCGTGTTCGCCAGATTGTGGTCCGTCACTTCTATAGCAGGTCGCTTGCGACGATTCGGTGAAATCGGCCAGCGCAGGAGACAACGCACGCATGGCCAGCCGTATGACTAGCCAGGTAACTACTACACACGACATAGAACTGGCCGGTAAATCAATCGTAGTCCTGATGCAAGCATTAGTAAATGCCGAGTTCGTGCATTCTTCAATCGATGCAATAAAATGCCGATTCGCTAACGCTGAAACAACACCTGGATTGAACCAAAGGGCAATTGTTCACGCGCGGCGTCGCTTGTAATCTGAATGACGTGAGATTCGAATCAGCAAGGACCTGTTTTGCCCCGGCATCCGCACGTTACTGGTAAACCTGCATACGTCGGAATGGGAAAAGAAAACAATTAGATTCACCATTGATGTTATGTGCAGCGACGAGGTCCCGCTAGTGGCGATTGCATCCGCACAGAGAACCGCTTGATAAACGCACGCCGAGCAGGACGAAACGGGTCGTGCTCCATTGCTCAATGGCTCTATGGCTGATTGCGAATCAGTCTGCTCGCGCATGCCCGATACTGTACGGTTGCTACAAGGTATTCCCGCCTTGGGACAGTCATGACGAAGGCCCACCCTGTTATACCTCGACGTCCCTGTCAACGATGTCGAAGTAAGTGGCTAGCGAGTATGACGGGCCGGTGACAACGCCGCGCGTCCGCCAGTCGAACCTGGCAGCGCAGCGGCGCGCATGTTCAAGCGCCTCAAAACCATTGAGTCGTGCCTGCGTGAATTGGGCATCGTGCGATTCGACGTCGGCATGTATTGCTGCGAAGCGAGTGACATCCCGATGTTTCCCCTGGCAACGCCGGCTTCGCTGAACGCACCGACCCGATCGGTCACGTTCGGGCACGTGTAACGAGGCCGCGGATTGCGCACACACGTTAGACCAAGGTTCAATATCGGTGTCCGCACGGGTCCCCTATTCTGTCTCTTGGGCACGCGCGTTTGATTGCCCTTTCCAGAGCTCGGCCTGCGGAAATCAGGAACCAGGTCAGTGTTACGAAAGCGGTGGTCGCGACACTTTTCCTCGCTGATAACCGTTTGATGGCTATGTGAGGGCGATGTCATGAACAAGCGTCTCTTATGCTTTGCGATCGCACCGGCGCTGCTGTTCGCGGGTACCGCAGCTGCGCAATACCCGGTTCTGGATATGGTTGCCGGCAAGCTCGTTCAAAAATATCAGCAATCGTCATGCGAGCAGTTGTGGCAGGAAAAGGCCCAGCAAAAAGGCCGACCCAAGCCGGAGAAGGAACAACAGGCCGTAGAACTGCTCCGCAGCGATCCGCAGATGCGTGCCGCGTTCATCGACAAAGTGGCTGCTCCGATTGCCAGCAAGATGTTCGAGTGCGGCATGATCCCGTGATCATCGCCGGGTATGCCGCTGAACTGGACTACTCATCGAGGCCACGATGACCTACGCGAAATTCCTGTGCTGCGTGACCGTCGCCGCGCTTGGCCTGGGCATGATCGCGAGCGGCCACACCCAGCAGCCACAGAAAACACAGCACACGGCTAAGGCAGCGGCCAGGCCCGCGAAGGCTGCCGCTCCGGCGTTCCAGCCAGGACTCGAACCACGCGCGATCGAGGTGCTCAAAGCGGCGTGCGCCCGCCTGGCCGCCGCCCGATCGATGGCATTCACGGCCGTCGTCTCCTATGAGAGTCCGAGCCGCCTCGGTCCTCCCCTCGTCTATTCGACCAGATCGGAGGTGACACTGCAGCGGCCGGACAAGCTCAAGGTCATCACCCTCGGCGACGGGCCGCCCTCGGAGTTCTATTACGACGGTAAGGCGATGATGGCGTTCGAGCCGGCGGAAAACCTGGTTGCCGTCGCCGACGCGCCACCGACGATCGACGCCGCGCTACAGCTCGCCTACGATTCCGCCGCGATTTATTTCCCGTTTACCGATGTGGTCGTCGCGGATCCCTATAAGGACATTGCCGACGGACTGAAGGTCGCTTTCTATATTGGTCAATCGCGCGTGGTCGGCGATACGACGACAGACATGGTCGCGTATATCACCGGGGATGTGTTCGTGCAGATCTGGATCGGCACGCAGGACAAACTGCCGCGGCGCATCTATGCCGTCTACCTTAACGACCGGACCAGGCTGCGTCACGTGCTGGAACTGTCCAACTGGCAACTCGATGTGACCGTCCCCGCGGATGCCTTTGCTTCGGCCAAAGCGACCGGTGCGGCGCGCATCGCGTTCGCGCGCCCGGACGAGACCGACGCCCCAGGAATGAAGCCGCCGCCAAAGACGAAGCCGCCAGGGACCCAATAAGGACACGCATCATGAAGACCGTCGTCATCCGTCTCCTGAGTGTGCTCGTTGCGGCGCTCGTCACCGATCCAGCCGGCGCGTGGTCGCATGCGAACTATCGCGGAGGTAGTACATCGCACGCGGCCGGTTCGGATTCCACAACCCGCAGCAATGCCTGGGGTGGCAGCGAAACGCACACATACGGGCAAGGCACGACCGCAACCGGCCGCTATGGCGGTACTGCGACCCACCAGGAAGGATCGGGGCAAACGACCGCTACCAATCGTTACGGCGGGACCGCGACCCATACATATGGTCAGGGCACCACCGCGACCAGCGCTTACGGCGGCACGGCAACCCACGCTACGGGATCCGGTTACACGACGTACACGAGCTCATCGGGCGCGACGGCCTATCACAGTCCCTACTACGGTGCGACCTATCCTGCGTACCATCCGCCGGTCGTCGTGAATAACTACGGGTCCGGCTGCTACAACTGCGGCGGCTGGTCCACAGCAGGCGCAGCCGCCGCGGGCGCAGTAGTCGGTGTAGCAGCCGGCGCCGCCATTGCTTCGGCCAACACGGCAGCCGCGACATCTAACGCATACAACGCCGGTGTCGCAGCCGGCAGCGCCAATGCGTACAACACCGCTGCGGTTGCCAGCACACAGTTCGCGATGGGTTCGGTCTACGCAGCGCTGCCAGCGGGCTGTATCTCCCCAAAGGTTCAGGGTGGCACTTACTATTTGTGCGGCAATACGTGGTTCCAACCGTCCTATGGTGCGAATGGCGTCTACTACCGAGTGATACCGCCGCCCGCATAAACTGCCGCCGCTGACCCGGTGCACTCGCTCTCGCGAAGCATCCGGATAACCCGCGCCGCTGCGGCTGTGTGGGCAGAATCGGGGGACCGGCATGCTGGTGCGCGCGCGGCGCCCATAGCATTTGCAGCCACGTCCGTTGAGATGAGCCGCTCCGCATTCGCATCCCATTTTCTATTTTTAATTGCAACCCTGACTGTTGGCGCTGCGATAGCATGTTTTTCCACTCGGGCTCTTGTAGACACCCTTGCCGTTCTTCGTCTTGGCCTCTCCACCCTTGCTGGTTTGCGTCGTCGTCACGCCGTTCTGATTCTTTTGAGCCTTCCACGCGTTGCCCGTATTTGCGTTATAGCCGCCGGCCGCTTGTGCGTTGTTGCACGCTGTCACGCCACGAGCGTTGGTGACGCACTCCGCGAACGCAGTCGAAGACAGCACTACACATATCAACATGAACAGAATCTTCATACTCACCTCCTGATGTGACCAGCGTGAGATTCTTGCGATTTCCTCCCGACGGGACGATGCGTCCGGACTGATGCATATTCCAGTTTAGTCGCATTCACTCCCGCGCATATTGCACTTCGAGTCCTCAAGTCCTATTGCGAGCAGCGATGATTCAGCCCCTTATACGTCAACTCGCACATCACGCTGGTTCAATCGCTGGTGAGTCTTGAGCAGGTGACCAGCGAACAAATACCTCCGCGATCGAGTGGTCACTGCCCAAGTATGGTGAGCGCGGCGCGCATGGGTCCAAGGGAGACTCTGACTACCCCATCGAGCGGTGTGTTCATTTCCATGATCATGAAAATTGCGCCGGCCGCCGACAGCGCGCCCATGACCAGGACAGTGATCGTTGTGCCGTTGCGAGGGGCGAACAGGCCAAATGTGCCGAAAATGATGCCCAGCCACACCACCAGAACAACCAGTAACGGCGTGGGGATGGAGGCTTTCTCCTGGAGCAATGCCAGCCAGCGCGTGGTGTAGACTTCATCGACAATCTGCAGCGCCTTGGTCTGCAATTGACTTTGCGCTGCGTTGTGCGGCGAGAGGTTTTCCACCTGGCGTTGAAACTCTTCTGTCCTGGCTATTGCCTCCGGGCCAGTCATTCGCACGACTTGTGCCGCATCACCGTCAGCGAGTAACGCGATCGACGCAGCGGTGATGTGTTTAAGCTGGGCGCGGATATCGCGTGTCTCCGGTCCATATCTGGCCAGCACGCGATCAAGACGCACGATGTTGACGGCGCTATGTACAAGCTCCCCGTTCGTCGTGTCGAAAGAGCCTTTCGCCGATGATATGAGCAGACCAAGGACTAACGCGGCAAGAGTAGCGAGAAGGCCGGTCGTCAACTTCACCATACTGATCGATTCGTCGCTTAAGTGGTGTTGCGGCAGCACGTCGCGCAGGTAGGAACATGCTAGTGCGCTGCCGAGAACAACGATGAATACAATCAGTGCGACGACGAGGTGGCTCATCCTGCAATCCTCCGTCCCGGATAATAGGGGTAAACGCCCCGGTCTTCGAAGCGACGCGCTTGCCGCGCCCGTGCTGCCGTGGGCCGACGTTCCTCGTGTTTCATGAAAGCGCACGACTGACGAAGCTCGGCCACACCCACCCCCAATCCGCATCTTGCGCGCAGCACCGCAGTATGCAATTGAACCAAGGTCCAATAGCATACTGCGGCGGCGCGCCTATCTTTCTAGATCTGCGTCACTGTTATGGATGACCTGAAAAGCGGATGGGCGGAAACGAAAACGTTGCTCGCCAAGATGTCAAAGGTTCATGAAAATGCTTCAGGTCAGCGGCGTACCGCCTACCGCCATTTCCACGGCTTTGATCAGGATGGCGCCGTTCAATGGTTTACGCAGATACGCGACAGCGCCTGACACAAGCGCGGTCTGCCGAGCGGAAAGCTCGTCGTGTGCGGTAATCATGATGATAGGCAGTCCGATCGGCGCAAGCTGACGCTGGACCTCCAAGCCGCTGATTCCCGGCATCTGGATATCCAGAACCACACAAGAAGGCCGATATGACGGAATCGCCGAAAGCGTGTCCAAAAACTCTTCACCACTGGAGAACGTTTCTGCCTCTATACCGACAGACTGCAGTAAACGCCTGATGGCGCGGCAAACCGATTCGTCATCGTCGACCACAGCAACGATTTGGTTGGGATTGACCATATTACGATGCGACCACGCAATCGCTCTCGCTAGTAGATTTTTGCAGCTTCAGCCTACCGGGAGATAGCAAAATGAGATATAGGGCTTTGGTCCACTAGCAGCGTCGACCACAGTGGTTGAGGCCGAGCAGGCATCGTATGAGGTGTCGATCAGACCGCGCGGGGATCACTCGTCGTCGGCCGCGTGCACACCGGCCTTTTCCGCGAGCCGAACGAGTTCGACAATTGATCTCGCCTTCATCTTCTCCATCACTCGGGCCCGATGAATCTTGATCGTCTTTTCGGCTGCGCCCAGATCGCTGGCAACCTGTTTGTTCAATCGACCTGTCAATACGAGCGCCATGACTTCGCGCTCGCGGCGCGTGAGATGATTAACCCGTTCCTCGATCTCCGCCCTTTGGGTTCTTTTCGCAAACTCTATACATGCGCGCTTAAGCGCACGATCTATCGCAGCGAGCATGAGCGATTCGCTTACCGGCTTGGTTAGAAAGTCGAATGCGCCGGCTTTCATCGCATCCACACTCGAGACGACGTCGCCGTGCCCCGTCAGAAACACGATGGGAAGGAGCTGATCAAGCTTGTGCTGCACCTCCAGCCCCGTCATGCCGGGCATCTGCAAATCGAGAACGAGGCAAGCGGGTGTGCTCGCCAGATCGGTTCTATCCAGAAACGCTTCCGGACTGTCAAAGCATTCGACGTGATAGCCCGAGGCGCGCAGCAAGCGGGTGAGTGCGCATCCTACCCGTTCGTCGTCGTCCACGACGAAAACACGGGTTGTGGGCTGGCTCATGGTGACTGTGGGCCGCAGCCCTGTCGCAAGCCGGTTCCCTGGGGCAGCGTTACGTGGAACGATGCTCCCTTGCCATTGTTGTTCTCCGCCCATATCCTGCCTCCGTGACCGGTGATGATCGTGCGGCTGATGGAAAGACCCAGCCCGAGTCCTTGAAGTTTGGTAGTGAAAAAAGCCCTGAAAATCTTGTCCATCTTGTCGACGGTCAGGCCCAGCCCGTTGTCTTTCACCGTAATCCGCACTCCTCCATCCGGTTCTTCGCGCACGGTTGTCTCGACCACACGTTCCGCGGGAGCACACTCCTTGACCGCATCGAAAGCGTTCAACAGCAGGTTCAGTACGACCTGCTGAAGTTGAACCTTGTCACCCCAAACCATCGCCAGATTTTCGGAAATGTCGAAGCGGGTGCGAACGCCGCGAGTCAGGGCGTCGCTATGCACAAGAACAGCAATGTCGCGTACGACGTTGCCGACGTCCAGCGGTTGCAATTCAATATCGCCTTTCCGCGCCAATGTCCGGATCTTCTGGATGACTTCGCTCGCCCGACGGTTATCCGTGACGATATCTTCTAGCGCGCCCCGGAGCTCCGCTTTGTCGGCAGTCTCCGACTCCATGTATTTCTGTGCCGCTTGCGCGTTGAACAAAATGGCGGTGAGTGGCTGCTTCAACTCGTGTGCAAGCGATCCGGCGAGCTCCCCCAGAGACGAAACGCGCGCCAGATGTACGAGTTCCTTCCGGTTTCGATCCACTTCTTGGGAGGCACTGCGATCCGATATTGCGATGATGCGCAGTACCTGGTCGTGAACCGTGTATTTCGTGGTATTGGTTTCCGCGGGAAAACCGACTCCATCACGCCGCCGCGCGACCAGCACCTGTGTCGTTGAAACGCCGGCGATTTGGCTTGCTTCGCCACGCTCTTCGACTTCCAAATGGTCGCCACCCACGCCACGAATCGGGAATAGAATCTCCGTCGACGCGCCGGCCAGCTGTTCTCTGGTGTAGCCGAACAGTTCTATCGTTCGAGCGTTCGCAAAGGTGATCTGATTCCGATGGTCGACGGTGACGATCGGGACCGGCATCATTTCAAGCGCCTCCCGCAAAGGAATCCTTGCGTTGAGCATCCGGCGCGTACCACGGCCGCCTCCCAGTAACCACGACACGCACGTGACAACACGCCCTCTCCATCCCGGCGCCGAATCAGGATCCTCAAGGGGGTCGGCCGTGGCCTGCATGCTCGACACGCCAATGTCACAGTGAAGGGATGGGAGTAAGACCTGCGTCGACGTCGTTGAATGAGAATCGTGTCGTTCGCGAATCGTGGCGCCACTAGTTCGGAAAGCACGTATGTCGGGGGAAAAGCTTTGAAGAAAATAGCGTTGTTGTGCGAACCAAGCTATTGACGTTGTAACTACGTCTATCACCCGGTCTCTCCCCTGCATGATCGGATTGATCATCGGTATCTCCGTACCCAGTTCGCGCTGATTCAACCAATACGGCTGCGGCGCCTGATCTACTGGATTCAACGACCTAGTTGACTTCGCGAAAGTTGCCGTGAACATTCGGCAAGGTAATAGCTGTAATTTAGTATAGGCCGCCGCAAATTATTTACCGGGGACTTTGCGTCATTTTTCCCGATCGGCTGGATCACTATAGGCTAAGGCATCCTGCATTTTCTGACATAGATCAGCAAATAGGGTAGACCCGAACAGTTTCATTTCGTACCCAGTTAATTATCATAATGTCATCCAGGTGGTTCGATGGCGCAAGCGCCGGTGTCGCGGGATCGACAAACTTCATATATCGACGACGCTCGCGCACAACCGTGTTTTTCCATGGCGAACAGAAGTCTCGCGGGTTACATCGCACCGCAATCACCCAGCCGCCCATACAGGCTACAGGTGAAGCGCGGATGAATGAGCGCAAAGCTGAAGCAGTTTCTTGATCCTGATGCGTTTGCCTGTCGATGTATTCGTGCACTCTGGCTTCTATATGTGCATGCAGGGTACCCGTTCATTGTCGATCAACGCTCAACTCGTGCGGGTCAGGCGGGAGCTGGGCAATCCGGCGGAGCCGACCAGGCATCACCCACCCAATGCAATGATTGCCATGGTCAGCGCGACGCCGAGCGCAACCATCGCGCATCCTGTTTTCCATCCGCCGTAGCCGGCGTGGCGGCCTAGCGCCACGCCACTGGCAAATAACATGGCAAGGGTGAGTGCACGCGACACGATCAAGGCAGTCGGGACATCCCTGAACAGGATGAACGGCAATGCAACCGGAAACGTCGAGAAGACCACGATCAAGAAAATGCCCACCGCGCCGATGAAGTCATTGCGCACGAGGCGCGGGCGGTGCGGCAAAGCAGTGATGGCAGCGAGGCGCGCGCGGATGAGTTCCAGTTCCGTATCGGCAATCAAGGGTTTGATCCATCTTGGCAACGCGTCGCGAAGGGCGCGAACTCCGGCGGCCGCGTCCGGCTCGCTTCTTACCGTCGACGCGAGTGTGAGCCGTCTGCCGCGATTGGTCAGCGTGCGTATGAGAAACATCACAGCATCCGCCAGGCCCCACGCGAGGTTGCAGCCAAGTGCCGTGTAGAACATTTTTCGCCCAGCGTCTTCGCCTGCTGTCACGGCCGACACGGCGCCGACGAACGTCAGCGCCATAAACAGACCAAAACACAGTTCCGACACCCGGTCGACGGTATCCAGAACCGGCTCGCGCGCTTCGACGTCTTCCTCATCCGTCGGACCAGTAGCGTACATGAACTCTCCGATTGCGGTTAGCGCGTGATCGTACTCTGATCGTACTCACTACCCTGCCGAATCGGCACGTGGCGTTCGACACCTCGCGCCGAGCGAATGCCGTTGAGCGAGGAGGCCTCCTCTCGCGGATTGGAAACGGGCAATGCGGCGTAGCGAACGGGGAGCGCGGATATTCACGCTTCATCTAGCTGTCGGATGCGTGACGCTTGTACAGGTTCATCAGGATCGGATGACTACCCCGCCCTGCGGCATTCCGCGCGCGCGGCACGAATGTGGTTCCTCACCGCCTTCATCAGTTGACCACGAGCGCAGACTTGCAGCATACGGCGTTCGACGTGGCGACGATATTAGACCAAGGTTGTATGGCATTGCTTTACGCCGAGACCTACATTGGTAAGGGATCTTCGGAAAATTACTCAGGTCAACGTGCGCATGGAGACATGGTAATGGCGAAGACACAAGCGAAAAAAGACCCGTCCGGGACAGACAAAACGCTCTCCTACAAGGAGTATCGGAAGGCGTTGTTCCAGTTGCATGTCGAACTGGTCCGGCTCCAGGAATGGGTGATTCAAACAGGCAGCAAGATCTGCATCGTTTTTGAAGGACGCGATGGCGCGGGCAAGGGCGGCACCATCAAGGCGATCACCGAACGTGTGAGTCCGCGCATTTTTCGCGTCGTCGCGCTGCCCGCGCCGAGCGAGCGCGAAAAGAGCCAGATGTACGTGCAACGCTACCTGCCGTACCTGCCCGCCGCTGGAGAAGTCGTGATCTTCGACCGCAGCTGGTACAACCGCGCGGGAGTCGAGCGGGTGATGGGTTTCTGCTCCGATGAGGACGTGCAGAGCTTCTTCAAGGCGGTGCCGCTCGTCGAGCGGGCGATCGTCGGATCCGGCGTCATCCTGCTCAAATACTGGCTCGAAGTCAGCCCCGAGGAACAGACCCGCCGTCTTGAAGCACGCATCCACGACGGGCGCAAGGTGTGGAAGCTCACGGATATGGACCTGAAATCCTATAGCCGGTGGTATGACTACTCGCGTGCGCGCGACGCAATGTTCGAGGCCTCGGACACCGAGATCGCTCCGTGGTACGTGGCGAATTCGAACGACAAACGTCGCGCGCGGCTCAACATCATCAGCGATGTGCTTCACCGGATTCCCTACGCGGCGATGCCCCGCAGGAAAGTGACGCTTCCCAGCCGGCAAAAAGCGGACGGCTATGAGGAACCGCACTATCCGTTCAAGTACATCGCTGAGCGATTCTGACCTCGGGAGCTCACTGTAGACGAAGGCCATCGTTGCCATGAAACAGGAACAGTCGTCCCGCCGGGAAAAGCAAAATGGACCTCCACCACGGCGGTCGGCCCGCAGTTGGAAGACCCGGCTGTACCGATCGTACGGCGAGCACTAGTCCAATATGTATTCCATCATCTGCGCACAGTGCAACGTAGCCGCGCGCGACCAGTCACCGGATCATCCGCCTGATCATCCGCCTCGGTGAGATTGAAGCCCACGAACAACTCGCTGCCTGACGGAACGAACGGAGAGCGGCCATGACGAGAAGGATTGCACGGCTCTTAAGCATCAGCCTCGTCGTCGTGTTGACGGGCTGCCCATCGAAGCAACAGGATCAGCAGGCTCAGACGCAGCCCGCTTCAGCACCGGCCACAGCGCCGGCCTCTGCCCCGGTTGCAGCCTCTGTTGCGGCCGCAGCGTCCGTGCCACTCCCAGCCTCGGCGCCCGAGCCTCAGGCCCAGCAATTTCCACCGGAGGAAATCGAGGCGCTGGTCGCGCCGATCGCGCTCTATCCCGACTCGCTGTTATCGCAAATCCTGATGGCGTCGACCTATCCGCTCGAAATCGTGCATGCTGCCCGCTGGGTGAAAACGCACAAGGATCTGAAGGGTGAAGCTGCTGTGGAAGCGGTGCAGGACCAGGCGTGGGACGTCAGCGTGAAGTCATTGGTGGCATTTCCACAGGTGCTGGAACCAATGAACGACAAGCTCGACTGGACCCAGAGGCTCGGAGATGCGTTCCTTGCGAATGAAAAGGACGTGCTCGACGCTGTGCAGCGATTAAGGGTGCGTGCGCAAAAAGCCGGACACCTGACGTCTAACGCGCAACAGAAGGTGGTTGTCGAAGCGCCGGCCCCGAGCGAAGGCGGCCAGCGCCCACAAGGTGGCCAGACGCCGCAAACCATCGTGCGCATCGAGCCATCCAATCCCCAGGTCGTCTACGTGCCCTCCTACAATCCGACCGTCGTCTACGGCGCCTGGAGCGCTCCCGCTTACCCGCCGACCTACTGGCCGCCGTATCCGGCTTATTACCCCGGCGCCGCTCTTGCGACCGGGTTCGCATGGGGGGTCGGCATCGCGGCTGCGGGCGCACTCTTCGGCAATTGCAACTGGAATAACAATGACGTCAACATCAACGTGAATAAGGCCGTTAACATCGACCGCAATTTCGACCGTACCAAGGTAGAGGGCGGCAAGTGGAAGCACGACGCGGGACATCGTCAGGGTGTCGCCTATCGCGACAACGCGACGCGTGACAGGTACTCGAAGGGTACGCAGGGCGCCGATGCGCGACGCGACTATCGCGGTCGCACCGGCGGCGCTACCGAGCGTGCGAGCGTCGCCAACCGCGCGGAAGCCGGAAATCGCACGGGTCGCCAGAACAACGCGACCGCCGCCAACCGTACAGGCCGAACGAATACCGCGGGTGCCGGCGATCGGGCCAACAAGTCCGATCGAGGTGCTACAGCCAGCAATCGGGCACAGACGTCCAACCGCAACGCCGCAGCCGGCAATCGCGCACAGACGTCCGATCGAAGTATGGCGGCGAGCAATCGCGCACAGGCGTCCGACCGAAGTACGGCGGCGAGCAATCGTGCGCAAACGCCCACTCGTGCCGCTCCGTCAAACGCACAAACCTTCGACAGAAGCGGCGGCGGTTACTCGGGAGGTGGCCGCGACTCGGCATTCCAGGGCGTCGGCGGAGGTACCGCGACGCAGCGCGACTACAATCGCGGGCAAGCGAGCGCGCAGTCCTCGAACTATAATCGTGGGGGCGGCGCAGCCCGTGGTGGTGGCGGCGGTGGCGGAGGCGCACGCGGCGGCGGCGGCGGCCGGCGCTAGTTCGTCATACGAAGGGAAGCGATCCCAGCTGAATCAACATTTGATACGGCTTTTCTGGGCCCACTGCATAAGCGGCGTTCACCCGCGCAACTGTTGGAGAATCCGTTTCCACCTGCGAAGTGGGCGCCGAAGCGCTGCCTGGCTCGAGAATGCTCGACGAATGGTAAAGACAGATCCACTCGTGCTCGCCCGCGTTCGACATGTCGGTTTCGAGCATCCAGTTGACCCCGCACTGAAGACAGCGATATCTGCACACTTCGAGCGGGCGGCGACCCAGTGGACGCAGCCTCGTCGAACAGTCTGATTTCTGCAACTGTGGATGGGGCGCAGGAATAGCGCTTTGCAGCATTCTCTCGCACGCGTCGCAAAACATGGGAGTCAGGATCGCAGAAGAATGACGGGACAACTATAGCACTGGGGATTGCGGGGTTGGGCGGCTAGTCTCGCTACGTGGCTTGCGTAGCTGGGAACACTGCGGCGGCTACTTCTCCTCAGTCGGTTCAACGCGAGAACCTGGCTCCACGGACAACGAGGGTCACGCGTCACCGGCGCGGCCAGGAAATAAACAGTCATCGCGCGCGAACTGATCGATGCGTCGACAGGGTTGCACGCGCAGTGGCTGTGAACTGCACGCGAGGCCTCGCGTACGTTGCGCGCAGATGTTCAACAAAGACGCCCGCCCCTCGAAACGATCCAGCCCAGATCCTGCGGATCCACACGCGGTGTCGAAGCCGCCCTGCCCCCATGGTCAGTTTCGCGAGTCAGTGCGAGACCCGCGCCAGCACGAGCACGTAGAGCGCAGACGCTGCGAGCTGCACAAGTGTCACAGGCAGTCCATAGCGCAGAAACGTCGCGAACGTCACGGGCCTGCCTTCGCGTGCGCAGATACCCGCCGATACGATGTTCGCGGCCGCACCGATGAGTGTGGCGTTGCCTCCGAGCGTCGCGCCGAACATCATCCCGACGAACACCGGAATGGTGACTGGCGGCCACTGGGTGAACTGGTCGGACAACGCAATGTCGGGTACGAACTCCGCCGCCACCAGGTATCCCTTGACCATCACAATGGACGCCGCTGCAACCGGTACGTTGGCGAGCAACGACGACAGCAGTCCAATTCCGGCAATCATCACCAGAGCGACGAGCGACAACTGGGTGCCGAATTGCTGATAGAGCTGGAGTGCCATGACCTGAAGCAGACCCGTCCTGGTCATCGCCTGAACCAGACAGAAAACCGCGCCGAGGAACACCAGTGTCTTCCAGTCGACCTCCCGCAGCACGCTATCGGTAGACTCGACCCTGGACGCGTAGCCGACCAGCAACGCCAGTGCGCTGGCAATCAGTGCAACCGCCGGCGGAACGATGCGCGTGGGCAAGTCCTCGCCGAACACGAACAGCGCCATCATCGTCGCGAGCACGACGAGCGACACGCCCGCATAAATAGGCCGCTGGAGCCGCGCACGCGGCTCACGGGGCGGCAAGGTCCGCCGGATCTGCCATATGTCGCGCATCAGGAGCGGAAGCATCGGCACCACGACCCCAACGGCGACGACACCGCCCAGGCTGACGCGCCGAAGGTACTCTCCAAACGTCATGCCGATCGAACTGCCGACGAGGAACGTCGCCGGATCGCCGACCAGCGTGAGCAGTCCGGCTGAGTTGCTGACGATGGCGGTCAGCACCATCGGAGCAACGATGTCCACCTCGAGCGCCACGGCCACCCGGATGATGATGGGGGCCAGCAGGACGACCGTGGTCGCGTTCGGCAGGAACGCGCACAGCGGCGCGACAATCGCAATCAGGAGCAGCAGGAAGCGCTTACCGCTTCCGCCGGTGGCCTGAAGATACAGGTCGCCGACCAGGTCGAACAGACCCGTGGATGACAGGATGCGCGCGACCACCATGCCGCCGAACAACAGACTGATCGGACCCGCGGCGGTTCGGGCCGCGCTCAGCATGTCCTGTTCGTCGAGTATGCGCAGCGCGATCAGAACGCTCACGCCGACAAGCGCGGCGACGGCCATATCGATCACGTTGAACGCGATCACCAGTATGACCGTCGCGAACACGCCGAGGACAATATAGACCTGCAGTTCGCTCATGACGCGCCTCGCTGGGTTCAGCGCATCGGCGGCGCATACATCAGCCCGCCATGCGTCCACGATTCGTTGATCCCGCGTTCGAGCCGCAGCGGACTGCGCGCGCCGAGGTTTCGGTCAAACATCTCTCCATAGTGACCGGCGCTTCGCAACGCCCGAAGTGTCCACTCGGGTTCGACACCGATCGCGCGGGCGACTGTATCGTCGGGAACAAGCGCCTGCCGAACAAGGGGATCGCTCATCCGTTCCTGCACGTTCTCAGAGGTCACGCCCAGTTCTTCTGCTGCGATCAGCGTGAACAGCACCCAGCGCACGAGAATCAGCCAGGAGACGTCACCGCCCTGGACAACCGGGCCAAGTGGCTGTTTCGAGATCCGCTCCGGAAGGATGACGACCGATGCCGCGCCGCCTGGCGCATGCAAGCGTATGGCAGTCAGATAGGACGCGTCGGCCGTGTATGCGCTGCAACGCCCGGCGAAGAACGCCTGTTCCAGTTCAATCGCGGATTTCAGCACGAGCGGCTTGATGTCGAGCCCGTTCGCCGCCGAGTAGGCAAGCAGATGTTCTTCGGTGGACGTGTCCTTCTGTACGCACACCGTGGCACCCTTGAGCGAGGCAACCGACTGTGCTCCGCCCCGCCCCGGCACCATGAATGCCTGGCTGTCGTAAAACAGAACACCCGCGAACTGGACCTTGAGAGCCCCTTCACGAAGCAGGGTCCACGTTGTGTTGCGCGCGAGCAGATCGACCTCACCCGTCAAAAGCGCCGGAAAACGCGCTGACGCCGTGAGCGGAACAAATGCGACCCGTGCGGGGTCGCCGAGGGCGGCGGCCGCCACGGCGCGGCAGAAGTCGACATCGATACCCGACCAGTGTCCCGCGGCATCCCGTACGGAAAAGCCGACAATCCCCTCGCTAACGCCGCAGCGCAGCGCACCGCGCGCCTTCGCAATCATCAGGGTTTGCCCGTCCGCCGCTTCGACTCGCGACGGCAGGCACATCACAGCGAGCAGCAGCAGCCATATCGCCCTCACGATTCGGCCTGTCGTTGCCATGACGTCATCCCTCCGTCCGTGTGGCGTGATGCTGTGCGCGATGTTCTATTCACCCTCATCGTCGAACGAACGCCTGAGGTGAGGTTCAGGATGTCCTGATTTCGTTCGAAAGCGGTTGGCCCGTTTCGAACTCGGTGACGCTTCGCAGGGTTGTTTGGCAAATCGTCGTCACGGCTTCACGCGTGAGGAACGCCTGATGACCGGTAACGATGACATTCGGGAACGAGATCAGGCGTTGAAGCACATCGTCGGTAATGATGGTGCTGGAAAGGTCGCGAAAAAAAAGTTCTGCTTCCTGCTCGTACACGTCGAGCGCCGCCCCTCCCAGTTGCCCGCTTTTGAGTGCCTCGATCAGCGCTTCGGTGTCCACCAGCCCACCACGACTGGTATTGACCAGCAATGCCCCGCGCTTTGCCCTGCCCAGACTGTCGGCATTGATGATGTGAAAGGTTTCCGGAGTCAGCGGGCAGTGCAGCGAAATGATGTCCGCGCTCGAACCAATTTCCAGCGGACGCGCGTAGCTGGCACCTAACGCCTCGAATTCGGGTGACGGGAATTTGTCGTAGCCGATGACCTTGCATCCAAAACCAAGCATGATCCTGGTGAAGACACGGCCAATCTTGCCTGTACCGACCACGGCCACTGTCTTGCCGCAAAAATCAAAACCCATCAGCCCGTCCAGCGCAAAATTGGAATCTCGCGTTCGGTTATAGGCCCGGTGGATCCGCCGATTGATCGCCAGCAGCAATGCAACCGCATGCTCCGCAACCGAGTTGGGCGAGTAATCCACGACTCGAACCACCCTCACCCCGAGACGGTCGGCGGCTTTGAGATCCACGTTATTGAAGCCGGTGCAGCGCAGCGCGACGAGGCGTGTTCCCCCGCGCTTGAGTGCGTCGAGGACCGCTGCATCCGCAGTGTCGTTGACGAAGATACAGACGGCGTCATTGCCCGTGGCAAGTTCGACGGTTTCCAGTTCTAACGGGTCGTCGAAGTATTTGAGTTGATGGCCCTCGGTAACGTTCGCGGCATTGAGAAATTCGCGATCGTAGGGCTTGGCGCTGAATACGGCAATTTTCATCGCGTGTCTCCCGGTTTCATGGAGGTCCGGCTTTTCGCCAAAAGCCTGGTCGGCTATCCACCGACCAATGCAACAGCGATCTGCGCGAACAGGATTTTCACAATAGTCATCGAAGGAAAAATCATTGCGTAACCGACGTCCGGCCTGTCTGTGGGAGCAACGCGATTGGCGAAGGCCAGGATGGCCGGATTCCCCGTCGCGCCGCTGATGATTCCCACCGTCGCGTCAAACGGCAGCTTGAAAACCCACAGGCAGAAGAACGCTGTAATCAGCACCAGTGCGAGAAGAATCGCCACGCCACAGAGGAGAAACGAAATGCCGGTCGCGCCGACTGTCGCAAAGAACTTCGGCCCGGAAGCGATCCCCACCTGGGCGAGAAAGATCGTCAGGCCGAAATTGCGCAGGACCAGATTGGCCGAGAGAGGCATGGTCCAGACGAATGGTGGAGAGCGGCGAATCTTGCCGAGGTAGAGCGCAACCAGCAGCAGCGCAGCCAGCCCCAGGGTCAGCTTGCCGACCCCCGGAATAGGGATCGGGATCATGCCGATGAGTAGTCCCACGGCTGCGCCGGCGCCGATGGAGATGAAGCTTAGCTCCGCGGTGCCCTTGATAGAGTCGCCGAAGAATCTACGGATCGCCTTCATCTGAGCTCGATTGGCGAGCAGGCCGACCCGGTCGCCGAACTCGAGGATCAGGTCGGAACTGGGCAAGATGTCGGCATCACCTCTACGTACATGAGCAATCGAGCAGATCACGCCTTCAGGGAAGGCGATGTCCCGAAGCGATCGCCCCACCACGGCCCGGCTCGACGCAAATACGCGCGCATAGTCGAGATCCTCCCGGTGACTGGTCATCCTCCCCGGCTGCAGTTCTCCGACAAGAGCGGCTGCGTCCTTGAGCATCGCGGGGTCCATAGAAGTGGCAAGCAGGACATCATCCGTGTGCAGGACGAGGTCGTCCCCAGGCAGGAGATTGTGGTGTTCGCGACGCACGGCCGCGATTGCCACACCGGCCGGCAGTCGTGCCGTCAACTCGGAAAACCTGAGACCGATGAATGCGCCGTTTTTCAGCGCAATTTCAGCGGTTTCTATGAGCTTTTCCGGCGGCTGCTCGACCTTCACTTTTAGCAGTGCGCTAAGCATGTAAATGAGCAGGATGGGACCTGCAACGCCGAACGGGTAGGCTACGCTATAGCCGACAGCGGCGCCGTCGCTTTTTGTCGCTGCGATGATCGCCTGCAAGGTCGCTGTGCTGGTACCCGAGCCCGCGAACATCCCGAGTGATTCATCGAGTTTGACGCCAAACATCGGAACGAGAGCCAAAGACACGAATCCCGCGCCAACGACTCCCAGAGCGGCTGCCGCATTGGCGCGCAGTCCATCGGCGCTGGTGAGGCCCTTAAAGAACTGGGCCCCGTACTGGATGCCGATGCCATAAAGAAATAGCAGCAAACCAAGGGTTCCGAGAAGGGCAGGCGGTGACGACTTGGGTGCGAATCCTCCGATCACCAGTCCCACGAAGAGGACCGCGCCCGATCCGAGCGAGACGCCCTTTATGCTGAACTCGCCCACGACATAACCCAATCCGATAGTCAGGAACAGCGTGAACAACGGCTGAGTTTCGAGCAGAGCCCTGAGTGTATCCATAACGGCCTCGTTGTTAGACGACCGGCACGATAGCGCGACGATGCGAAGAAGAACTTACTCCCACGTGCTCAGGATTCGATCGGGCTGCCGTGTCTGCATGGCATGTGCACGCGGTGTGCTGCTCGACGGATACTGGCAGCGCCTGACACCGGTCAGGGCAAGGCCGGCTTGAGCGAATAATGTTCGATGCTGGGACCCCGCGCGACAATGGCCGCACTCTTTCGAATTTCCTCCCGAGCGCCGGGCAGGTCGATCAGCGAGTGTTGAGCACCGCACAGCACGGTCTCAAGCTGAATGGGATCGCCTGTCCAAGCCAGCCGGCGACACATGGGAAACCGTGGCGCATCCGTGAACAAGCCCGCCAACATTCCAATACGGCAACACCGGCGCCCGGTGTTCCGACAGCCGCTGGAAATGCCACATCGAGCGGCGTGTGCCTGGTGCGATGGCGGCGATCGAACCGAACCATGCCGGTGACATGGCGACCTTCGGATCGGCTGACTACGAGCAGACGCTTGCAGCATACGGCGTTCGATGTGGCGACGATATTGGACCAAGGTTGTATGGCGTTGCTTCACGCCGAAGCCTACATTGGTAGGGGATCTTCGGAAAATTACTCAGGTCAACGTGCGCATGGAGACATGGTAATGGCGAAGACACAAGCGAAAAAAGACCCGTCCGGGGCAGACAAAACGCTCTCCTACAAGGAGTATCGGAAGGCGTTGTTCCAGTTGCATGTCGAACTGGTCAGGCTCCAGGAATGGGTGATTCAAACAGGCAGCAAGATCTGCATCGTTTTCGAAGGACGCGATGGCGCGGGCAAGGGCGGCACCATCAAGGCGATCACCGAGCGTGTGAGTCCACGCATTTTTCGCGTCGTCGCGCTGCCCGCGCCGAGCGAGCGCGAAAAGAGCCAGATGTACGTGCAACGCTACCTGCCCTACCTGCCCGCCGCTGGAGAAGTCGTGATCTTCGACCGCAGCTGGTACAACCGCGCGGGAGTCGAGCGGGTGATGGGTTTCTGCTCCGATGAGGACGTGCAGAGCTTCTTCAAGGCGGTGCCGCTCGTCGAACGGGCGATCGTCGGATCCGGCGTCATCCTGCTCAAATACTGGCTCGAAGTCAGCCCCGAGGAACAGACCCGCCGTCTTGAAGCACGCATCCACGACGGGCGCAAGGTGTGGAAGCTCACGGATATGGACCTGAAATCCTATAGCCGCTGGTATGACTACTCGCGTGCGCGCGACGCAATGTTCGAGGCCTCGGACACCGAGATCGCTCCGTGGTACGTGGCGAATTCGAATGACAAACGTCGCGCGCGGCTCAACATCATCAGCGATATGCTTCACCGGATTCCCTACGCGGCGATGCCTCGCCAGAAAGTGACGCTTCCCAAGCGGCAAAAAACGGAAGGCTATGAGGAACCGGACTATCCGTTCAAGTACATCGCTGAGCGATTCTGACCTCGGGAGCTCACTGTAGACGAAGGCCATCGTTGCCATGAAACAGGAACAGTCGTCCCGCCGGGAAAAGCGAAATGGACCTCCACTAAGGCGGTCGGCCGGCAGCGTCCGCCTGCCCTTCCCGGAATGGATTGGCGACTACAGGGCAGCGTGGCTGAGGCCCGACATCATTGCCGGCCTGACGCTAGCCGCGGTGGTGATCCCGAAGGCACTGGCGTATGCGACCATTGCCGGCCTTCCGGTTCAGGTCGGGCTATACACCGCCTTCGTTCCCATGTTGATCTACGCTTTGCTGGGATCTTCGCGTGTCCTCAGCGTGAGTACGACGACCACGATCGCAATCCTGGTCGCGGCGGCACTCGGCGGTGTGGCGTCCGCGAACGATCCGGCCAGCCTGCTGACGGCTTCGGCGACGCTGACATGCCTGGTAGGGGCGATTCTTATCGTAGCGAGACTGCTGCGGCTGGGCTTCATCGCGAATTTTATTTCCGAACCGGTGCTCATTGGCTTCAAGGCCGGCATCGGAATTGTCATCGTCGTGGACCAGGTGCCGAAGCTACTCGGCATCCATTTTCAGAAAGGCGCGCTGTTTCACAACCTGCTCGCCATCGTTCATGAGATCCCGCAAACGTCCTGGGCAACAGTGGCCGTCGGCGCGGTCATGATCGTCCTGCTGGTCGCCATGGAGCGCTTCCTCCCCCGTGCGCCCGCACCCCTGGTCGCGGTGGCGGCCGGCATTGCCGCCGTGAAACTGTTCGCCTTGCCGGCGTATGGTGTGGCGACGGTGGGCCACGTCCCCACGGGACTGCCTCCCTTTACGCCGCCGGATCTGCAGATGGTGACGATGCTTTGGCCCCCTGCGCTGGGCATAGCACTCATGAGCTTTACCGAATCCATCGCGGCAGGACGGGCGTTTGCGCAAAGCGGCGAGCCGACTCCACAGCCGAACAGGGAATTGCTGTCGACGGGACTGGCAAACCTCGGCGGCGCTTTCTTCGGCGCCATGGCCGCTGGCGGCGGGACGACGCAGACCGCGGTGAACCGGCTCTCGGGTGGGCGATCCCAACTTTCCGGACTGGTCACCTCGCTAGCCGCGCTCGGCACAATGCTCGTTCTGGCACCGCTCATCGGGTTGATGCCGGAGGCGACACTGGCAGCGGTGGTCATCGTCTATTCGATCGGACTGATCAAGCCGGCTGAATTCCGGGAGATCCTCAAGGTACGTCGCACGGAGTTCATCTGGGCGCTGGTCGCGCTGGTCGGCGTGGCCGTGGTCGGCACGCTCGAAGGGATTGTCGTCGCGATCATCGTGTCGCTGGCCGCGCTCGCTCATCAGATGTCGGACCCGCCGGTTTATGTACTGGGCAGGAAGCCCGGCACGAACGTCTTCCGTCCGCGCTCGACCGACAACCCCGCCGACGAGACCTTCCCCGGCCTACTGATGCTGAGGCCGCAGGGACGCATTTTCTTTGCCAATGCCATGCGCGTCGGAGAGAAGCTGAGACTGCTAATTGCCGAGCCCAAACCGAAAGTGGTGGTGCTCGATCTCTCTGCTGTATTCGACTTCGAATACACGGCATTAAAGATGCTGACCGATGCGGAAAGGAAAATTCGTGAGGAGCAGGGAGTCGTGCTCTGGCTCGTCGGTCTCAATCCCGACGTGCTTGCGATGGTGCGGCGCTGTCCGCTGGGAGAGGCGCTCGGGAACGACAGGATGTTTTTCAATATGGACATGGCGGTTGCCAGGTATCAGACCGACCAGGCTCACGATTAACACCACCCATCCAAATCGAGAAAGCGACACGTTAGATTGACCGCACGTCGCGTGCTTGGCGCGAGGCTTCGCCCTACCCTGGCCTCGCTCATCGTCCCATACGACGGTCGTAGCTGCGCGAGATGCGCTGAAGCAAAGTCGGGTCGCGTGCGTCACTGGAGTCGAACCGCACCTGTACGCTCCCATCGGCCTGCTGGCGCACGCCGGCCGTCACGATGACGCTGCCGAAATTTCCAACGACGGTGCCGTTCGCCGGATCCTGTACGGTAATGGCCAGGCCTTCGTCGCGCATGGCGCCTGCCGCGGCGGCAAACGAGCGATCGTAACTGGCTGGCGTCATCACCACCGTGCCGGCGGGGACCGCGTAGTAAGGGCATGCCGATAGCGCGACGAGCACGCCGCAGGCAGCCGCGAGTAGAAGAAGGCGCATCAATGTGCCACCTGCGCCCACCCGGGGCCGGGGTCGAATGACTGCATCGCCGCAGCTTTCTTCGCGCTGTCGGGGCCAAGATCACGCTCGTAGACCTGCCCGTCGTGACTGACCATGAAGCTCTTGATGCCGGTATCCCCGTAGCGAACAGGCCAGGCAACGACGGCGAAGCCGCCAAAGAGCTTGCCCTTGGCAACGTAGTCGTACGCCCCGCCAAGGGCGTGAGGGCCCTGCGACGTGAGCAGCTTGTAGTGGTAGCCGTAATAGCCTGCCTGCCCGGTGCGCGCGCCCGCCGTCACGAAGGCGGCCCCAAGCGGGCTTGGCTTGTCATCGGGGCCGGTTGGCCAGTACAGGCCGTCCTGCTTGCCGGGCGAGCTCGACAGCTTCTTCGCATAGGCGAGCACGCCACTGCCGTCATGGTCCGTCTCGGCGTATTCGCGCTGCGCATCGTAGACCGCCAGCATTGTCTGGATGACGGCAAGCTCGTTTCGGCCAATGCGGCGCAAGCGCATTTCCTCGACTCCGGCGCGCGTGTCGAAATGCCAGCCTTTGGCCGATTTCACGATGGGGATGGGCAGAGTCCAGCCATCGTTGCCCACCAGGATGTCGGCACGTTCGCTGTCCGTCGCCTGAATCGCATGCGACGTGTCCCAAGCCTTCAGAAAGCGGCTTCGGATCTCGGCGCCGACCGGAGGGATGAGTTCCCGAAAGTCGACGCCCAGCAAAGCCCTTAAACTTGCCTCGTCGTTATTGGCAACAGCGTGGCCGAACGCCGTCATCGCCTCTTCCGGCGACTTGAAGTCCGTCTGCGCGTATGCAGCAGGAGGCGCCCCGAAGCAGAGTGCCAGCGCAACCACGACTGAACCGCCGATCGCGGCGAGCCGAGCCGCAGGAAATCGTAGTAATGACTTCATGCTCGTGCCTCCCTAGCGTCTGCCACGTCCGCCACCACCCGAGCGCATCCCGCCCCCGCCGCCCGATCTGTTGAAGCCCGAAGACCGCGCGCTGGCTTGGCCCCGGTTGAAGTCTCGCTGTGAGGCGCCACCGCCACCCACACCCTGGAAGGCACTGTCGCGCCCGGCTCCGGTACCGGCCCGATCGGACACTGCCGCGCGATTGCCGGCACCGGCAGTATTCCCTCCGTCAGCACGATTGCCGACGCCTCCAGTCGGCCCTCCACCAGCGCGGTCGCCCACGCCGGCGTTGTTCGCGCCACCTGCGCGGTCGCCTACGCCGGCGTTGTTCGCGCCACCTGCGCGGTCGCCTACGCCAGCGTTGTTCGCGCCACCTGCGCGGTCGCCTACGCCGGCGTTGTTCGCGCCACCTGCGCGGTCGCCTACGCCGGCGTTGTTCGCGCCACCTGCGCGGTCGCCTACGCCGGCATTGTTCGCGCCGCCCGCGCGGTTGCCGGCGCCGGCCCGGTCGCCTGCGTCACCGGTGCGGCCACGGAAGTCACCGCGCGCGTCGGCGCCGGAGACATTATTGGCGAACTTCTCGCGGGACGCGTTATCCCGGTAGGCGACGCCCTGACGATGGCTGGCATCATGCTGCCACTTGCCGCCGCCCTGAACTTTGGTGCGATCAAAGTTGCGATCGATATTGGCGGCCTTGTTGACGTTGATATTGACGTCTCCACCACCCCAGTTGCAGTTGCCGAAGATTGCTCCCGCCGCGGCAAGGCCGACGCCCCAGGCAAATCCAGTGGCGAGTGCGGCGCCGGGATAGTAAGCCGGGGACGGTGGCCAGTAGTACGGAGGATAGGTCGGATAGCTCCATGCGCCGTACACAACGGTCGGGTTGTAGGCCGGCACGTAGATCACCTCCGGGTTCGCCGGTTCGATGCGCACGATGGTCTGCGCGGCTTGCCCACCCGCCGGCGCAGGCTCCGAGATCACCTTCTGTTGCTCATTGGACTTCAGGTTGCCCGATTTCTCAGCGCGCGAGCGCAGTCGCTGTACCGCAGCGAGCACGTCGCTTTCCTGCGCGAGGAAGGCGTCGCCCAGTTTCTGGGTCCAGTCGAGCTTGTCGTTCATCGGCTCGAGTACCTGCGGAAACGCGACCAGCGATTTCACGCTGACATCCCAAGGCTGCCCCTCTACCGCCTTCACTGCGGCGTCACCTTTGATGTTCGGATTGGACTTGACCCAGCGCGCGGCATGCACGATCTCCAGTGGATAGGTGGAGGCCATCAGTACCTGAGATAAAAGAGAGTCGGGATAGAGTGCGATTGGTGCAACCAGCGCCTCGATCTCCTCTGGCTTGAAGGTCGGCTGCTGCGGTGGACTCTGGGCGCTCACCCCGCTCGAACCCATCATCACGACAGCGACGAACCATATGCAGACCGCTTGCGACAGTCTTTCACTCCACCGATTCATGGCTACTCCCTCCAACCCACAACCGCGCGAACATCGGTCGTTTGCATCGCCCATGCCTGGCACGGGGTAGTGTTATTTTTCGAAGCTGTGGACTTTTCCCCTTCGATGGATAGATGACGGGTCGCTGAGCGGCAACCGAACTGGTCTATTAATCCACGCCGCTATGGGCCGCAGCAATGGCTTCGTCGCGGACCTTTGCCGCAGCTGCCTTCTGCTCGTTGTAGACTCTTTTCGCTGCGCTGACTTTCCGGTCATACGCTCTGTTGGCTGCGGCAACCTGCTGATGCATCTTCACGATCTCATCCGAATTGCCGCCTGATGCCGCGTTCGCCGCGGGCCCACTGGCAGTCTGTGCCCAACTCGTCGTGGCAAGCACGCCGGTGCACAGCAGGAACGTTGCAATGATTTTCTTCACGGGAACCTCGAACTGGACGGGTTGCAGGGCGACGGTAGGCCGACCGGCCAAATTCGCTCCGCCAGGTGAAAACCATGACTTCGACCGCCAGAACGACGGACGTCAGTCACCTGTATGGAAACGTAATTTCGAACCGCGTGATCTTTTTGCCTCGCGGGCCTCTCACACTTCATTATCGGACACGGGATTGTTCAGTGACAATGAGCCTTTGGTCCCATACTGGCCCGACGCAAAATGTAAGGATCAGTTGGCTGCCACAGTACGCAGCTTTGCGCACAGTCCCAGGAAACAGATCCTGCGGGACGGTTCGTACGGCCTGCCAATCTGCGATTCTGCGTTGCAGCGAGACGTCGCCCTTCCTGGTCGATCCGCTTTTTTGATCGCCTCGTCCCACTTCGGAAATGCTGCCGCTTCTCGATGGAAGGGAACTGAAATATTCGATAAACCGTGCGACCAAAGTCTTATTGTCCGTACCCACGTCATGGTTGATCATTTAGGAATCTAAATGGATTCAACGACCATTCGGATGAACGGCATCGCGACTGTTTTTTTTCATGGTAGCGAGACGCCTGTGTCATTCAGTTCGCAGGCCCGTGTCATTCAAGCGACACCAATCCGGTTAAGTATGGAAAGCCTCGACGATCAGCGTTCCGCAAGCCTTTAGATCGAGTTCGAACGCAATCGTCGGGGTCAACGAGACCGGCGCTGGCCGGCATGCCGTACGTTCGCCTGAAACGCCCTGATCTTCTTGGGATGTCGAGCCGGATTCGTTCACCCGTAGCGGAGGAAAAGCCATGGCCGCGGAAGTTGTGGATGTGACGGAGCAAGTACGTTTGAACGAAGCGCGCGAGGCACAAATCCCGTGGAAAAAGTGGGGGCCTTATCTAAGTGAGAGGCAGTGGGGAACGGTCAGAGAGGACTATAGCGATAACGGCGACGCCTGGAATTACTTCACTCATGACGAGGCGCGCTCACGCGCCTACAAGTGGGGAGAGGACGGACTCGGCGGACTGTGCGACGACCAGCAACGGCTGTGCTTTGCACTGGCGCTATGGAACGAGCGCGACCCGATTCTGAAGGAGCGCCTCTTCGGCCTCACGAATGGCGAGGGCAACCATGGAGAGGACGTCAAGGAGTATTACTTCTACCTCGACAGCACGCCCACCCACTCCTACATGAAGTACCTCTACAAGTACCCGCAGCGGGAGTATCCCTACCGGGACCTGGTCGAGACCAACGGGAAGCGTTCACGGGAAGAGTTTGAGTACGAGTTGCTCGATACCGGTGTCTTCGACGATGACCGGTATTTCGATGTATTCGTCGAATACGCAAAGGCAGATCCTGACGACATCCTTGTCCGGATTTCGGTGCACAACCGCGGGCCGGAGCGCGTCCCGTTAAGAGTATTGCCAACGCTATGGTTCCGCAATACCTGGTCCTGGGGAGACGATGCCCGCAAGCCGTCGCTGTGTGAAGATGGAGCGGGTACGATTTGCGGAACCCATCATGAACTGGGCCAGTACTGGCTCTATTGCGAGGGAGATCCGGAGTCGTTGTTTACCGAGAACGAGAGTAATGCGCAGCATCTGTGGGGCGAGCCCAACGCGTCTCCTTACGTCAAGGATGCTTTTCACAACTACATTATCTCGAAGCAGACCGACGCGGTAAGTCCAGCAAAGACGGGAACGAAGGCCGCCGCTCACTATATCGTCGAGTTGGCTGGTGGGGAAAGCAGGACGCTCCGCCTACGGCTGACGGCAACCAGAATGAACGAGCCCTTCGACGGTTTCGACGGGATATTCGAGAGCCGGATCGCCGACGCCGATGAGTTTTACCAACGGATTGCACCAAAATCGCTGACAGACGATCAACGCCGAGTGCACCGCCAGGCGCTGGCAGGCATGTTATGGAGCAAGCAGTATTACTACTTCGATCTGGACAAGTGGCTGCGTGAGCACAAGAGCCATCCTTTGCTCGAGACCGCCCGTCGCGATGTGCGCAACACAGACTGGTTCCACATGTTGAACGCCGACGTGATCTCCATGCCGGACAAGTGGGAATATCCTTGGTACGCGGCCTGGGATCTGGCCTTCCACACTATCTCGCTGGCGCTGGTGGATTTCGATTTCGCCAAGGAGCAACTGCTGCTGATGCTGCGAAGCCTGTACTTCCATCCGAGCGGGCAGATTCCGGCTTACGAGTGGAACTTCAGCGACGTGAATCCGCCGGTGCACGCCGCCGCGACACTCTGGCTATACAAATACGAGAAACAGCTGGGCCGGGCTGATCCGCGGTTCCTCGAGCGATCGTTTCAGGGTTTGATGCTCAATTTCAACTGGTGGGTCAATCGCAAGGACCCCAGCGGACGCAACGTCTTCGCCGGCGGCTTTCTCGGTCTCGACAACATCGGTGTCTTCGACCGCAGCGCGCAGCTTCCGACCGGTGGGGTGCTGGAGCAGGCGGACGGCACGGCGTGGATGGCGTTTTATTGCCAGAACATGCTGGAGATGGCCATCATCCTGTCCGAGTACGATCCCATCTACGAAGAGATCGCCTTCAAGTTTGTCCGGCATTTTATGTGGATTGCCTATGCGATGGACCGCCGCGGCGAACATCACGACGAGATGTGGGACGAGGAAGACGGCTTTTTCTATGATCTACTGCGCCTCCCTGACGGCCAGGCGACCCGCTTGAAAGTGAGGTCGATGGTAGGACTGTTGCCGCTGTGCGCGTCGACGGTGTTCGAAGCGGATTCCGCCACTCGCTATCCGAAGCTGATGGAACTGATGGCTCAGTTTCGAACACGTCACCCCGAGTTGATTGCCCAGATTGCCCCGACGGAAGCGGGTTTCATCGGCTATAAGGAAAGGCGCCTGTTGTCTATCCTCAATAAAAAGAAACTCGAGCGTGTGCTCGGTTATCTTCTCGACGAGAACGAATTTCTTGGGCCACACGGCATTCGTTCGCTCTCGCGCTATCACCTGGAGCATCCGTTCGTTCTCAATGTCGGTGGGCAGGAATACAAAGTACAGTACCTGCCTGCCGAATCGAATACCGGCATGTTCGGAGGCAATTCCAACTGGCGCGGTCCGGTCTGGATGCCGGTCAATATGCTCATCGTTCGGGCGCTGGTGAATCTGTACAGCTTCTACGGCGACGAGTTCAAGGTTCAATGTCCCACGGGTACCGGGCCACAGATGACACTGTTCGAGGTAGCCCAGGAGATTGTTCGGCGGCTCACCGGCACGTTCTTGCGAGATGAGCATGGACAAAGGCCGGTCTATGGCGGATCGGCGAAATTTCAGCACGATCCGCACTGGCGCGATCTGATCCTGTTCTACGAGTACTTCCACGGTGACAACGGCGCGGGCCTTGGCGCCAGCCACCAGACCGGATGGACGGGGCTGGCGGCCCCTCTCCTCGATCTGTTTGGACGCATCGATGCAAAGTCTCTGCTTGAAACAGAACGCGTGCAGCTAATGGCAAGAGTCGTCAAAGAACAGATTGGCGGAGAAGCCGCAAATCAAAGGTGACGGAGCAACCATTTCCGACGTACGTTTCCGGGCGTTGTCTTAGCCAGTACACGTATCTGATTCAGTGCGTTATCTCGCGCATCGTTGCTCAAAAAGGCGCTGCACAATTGTTGAAAGATTGCTAATCCACCAGGCTCGCGATCCAGTCAAAAAAATGCGGCGTCGTCTCAATCCGGAGGCCGACGCCGCTCAAAACATCACACGCTCGCGGGGGTCTAGCCGCACGAGTGAACACAAATTAGCCGGTCAGAAAATTGACCTCAAGATGAAAGAACTGCTTTTGTAACTGGCGGCCAGGTAGTTATTACGTCGGACGTAAACCGCGGCCGAATAGAAACGTTGCGCCATCTGCGCTGAAAATCGTATGAATTGAAGCGCCCGCAACTGATAATTTACATACGCAGAGGTTTTGTTACAGTCGACGCGGTGCTCGCAATACGACGACGGCCTTTAATCAATTGGCCACATGTTCGGGCTTCCCTTCTCTCGTAATCACGATCAGCATCAGGCGCCGGTTTCCATGCAGCGGCGTGCCGCAACGACGCGTTCCAGCGTCACCTGCGCGTTGCCCGCCGAACCGACGCCAAGCGCCTGCGCGGCGGCATACGATAGATCGATGATCCGTCCGCGCACGAACGGGCCGCGATCGTTGATGCGAACGATCACCGAGCGCGCGCCGCCGAGCGCCGTCACGCGCACGCAGGCGCCCAACGGCAGAGTGCGATGCGCCGCGGTGAGCGCGTGCATGTCGTAGCGCTCGCCACTCGCGGTGCGGCGTCCGTGGAACCGCTTGCCGTACCACGTTGCTATGCCCGTTTGCCGGAAAGTGTTGCCGCACGCGCAGACGGGCGTGGTCGATGCGGCATCGTCGTTCGCCAAAGGACCAGGTGACGATCCCTCGCTCGCAGTGTCCGATGCGCGCGATGTGTCGATGTCGCCGGTTCGTGCCGCATGTGGTGTTGTTGCACGTTGACCATTGCGTGCGGCGGCAGCGCCGCCACTGAGCGATTCGCGACCGACACCGGGCTGCGCACATCCGGCAAGCATGAGCAACGCGCCGAGCAGCAAGACTGTCGACGCGCGCCGGCCCGTGCCAAAGCAATGTAGATAGAAATTCATAAGCATCACGTCGCGCGGCGCACTGCATGCGGCAGGCTCCGCGTCGCGTTCGAGTTCAAGGTCAAGGTCAGATGAGCGGCGAGGCCGCGAACGCGCCGCGTTACTGGCGTTTCGGGAGGTACTTGAGCGGATCGACCGGTTTGCCGTCCGCGCGCACTTCGAAGCGCAGCGATGCCTGGCCTTTGTCGTCCGCGCCCATTTCTGCGATCACCTCGCCTGCCTTGACGTCCGTGCCTTCCTTGACGAGCAACGCGCGGTTGTTGCCGTATGCGGTCAACACATGCGCGTCGTGCTTGATGATGATCAGCTTGCCGTACGCCGCGATCCGGCCTCCCGCATAAACCACGCGGCCGCCCGATGCCGCCCGCACCGGTTCGCCGACGCGCCCGCCCATCACGATCCCCTTCGTCTTGCCCGACACGAACGGCGCGGTCACGGCGCCACTCACGGGCCACGCGAGTCGTGCCTTTGTGGACGCAGCCTCGCTCGGGCTATCCGCGAAGAGCGCGCGCGCTTGCGCGAGTGAGTTCGATGGCGCGCTGGCTGCGGGCGAGGCACCGGCACCCAGCGGCGGCGCGACGCGCAGCACCTGGCCGACACGCAGGCCGTCAGCGGGCGACAAGCGGTTCCACTGCGCGAGTGCCGAAGCCTCGCGACCGAACGCCTTGGAAACGCCGATCTGCGTGTCGCCGGGATTGACGCGGTAGAAGCCGGCAGGGACTTGCGAAATGGATGCGGGCGTAGGAAAAGGCGCAGGCGCGGACACGCGCGCCGGCGCGTCAACGGCATAGACCGGAGCGGCCGGCTGTGCTCCCGGTCTGGCCAGCGCGCAACCCGCCAACGACGCGGCCAGCAACAGCGCGAATAGCATGGAAGAGCCCGATTTGGCAAAGCGGGACGAACAGATTTTCATCGGGGAGATCCGGGTAAATCGCGTGGGTGGCTAGCCGCGCTTGCCGCGACTGCAGGCATGCGGTGTGGTGTCGGCGTGCGTTGCTATTGCGGCCAGCTATTCATTCGGTGGCGCGCGTGACGGTTCTCGCAAAGCATCGGCATCCGTGGTTCGTCGCGTGGTCCAACGGGCAACAAGCGGCGCGCGTGCAAGCGATGCGTGATTGCAGCTCGCATCGATTTGCCGCTGATCTTTCGCCTCACGCCTCGCGATTCCAACAGCGATGAAGGACGGGCCGACGACCTGCATCGGCCCGCATCCTCACATCGTCGGCCGATGCTTACGGCTTGATTGGCGCCGCGTCGTCATTCGACGCAGCCTGATGGCGATGCGCGTGCTTGTGATGCTTCTTCTTGTGGTGATGCTTCGCAGCCGGCGCCGAGGCTTCCTGCGTAGCCACGCCTGCTTGCGACGATGCGTCGACCGGCGTGGATGCCTGGGCGAATGCGCCGATAGAGAACAGACCCGCGACGGTAACGGCGAAAATGTGCTTCTTCATGGATGGTATTTCCTTAACGAACTGCGTTGACTGACCGCTTCACGGCCGCGTGTTCAACGAGTGTCAGGACAAAGCGTTGACGGCATCGCCGGGAACAGGACGTTCCTTGACCACTTGTCACGCTTTCGCTCACGGCACCATCAAAATTGGAGATATTTGAGCGCCCGCGAACGGGCGTAACGTCGCGCGGCGCGGCATGCGCGCCGGACGTTTCGAGATGGATTCTGGAACGCCCGTTCTTACCGGCCGCCTTCGATCTCAGGCATCGGCGCGAACAGCGCGTCGAGATCGTCGTCCGAGAACTTGGCGGCGCCGGCGGCGTCTTCGGAAAGAATGCTGTCCGCAAGCCCGGCCTTCTGCTCCTGTAACTCCACGATCTTTTCCTCGATGCTGCCCGCCGCAATCAGCTTGTAGACGAACACGGGCTTGTCCTGCCCGAGCCGATGCGCGCGATCGGTTGCCTGATTCTCTGCCGCCGGATTCCACCACGGGTCGTAGTGGATCACCGTGTCGGCGGCGGTCAGGTTCAGGCCGACACCGCCCGCCTTGAGGCTGATCAGGAACAGCGGCACCTCGCCCTGCTGAAAACGCTCGACCGGCGTGACGCGGTCTGTCGTGTCACCGGTGAGAATCACATAGGGAATCGCGGCTTCTTCGAGCGCTTCAGCAATCAGCGCCAACATGCCCGTGAACTGCGAGAACAGCAGCACGCGGCGCCCTTCCTCGATCAGTTCCGGCAGCATCGACAGGAGCAGGTCGAGCTTGGCCGAACGCATGGCGCGCGCGCCCTTCTCGACCCGGTCCGTTCTGTCGCGTTTCTCGCCTGCCTCACCCGCCTCGCCGGCCGCCTTGAGCGTCCGGACAAGTCGCGGATCGCAGCACACCTGGCGCAGCTTCAGCAAGGCATCGAGCACGATGATGTGGCTGCGCGCGAGACCTTGCGCGCTGACGGCGGCGCGCACTTTCTCCTGCATCGCCGTGCGCACGGTTTCGTAGAGATCGCGTTGCGCGCCTTCCAGGTCCACCGAGCACAGGATCGTGGTCTTGGCCGGCAGCTCCTTGGCGACCTCGTCCTTGCGACGGCGCAGCATGAACGGCCGGATGCGGCGCGCCAGCAACGCGCGGCGCACGCCGTCGCCATTCTTCTCGATCGGATTGCGCCAGCGTTTGGTGAAGTCTTTCTGGCTGCCGAGAAAGCCCGGCAACAGAAAATCGAACTGCGACCACAGCTCGCCGAGATGATTCTCCAGCGGCGTGCCCGTCAGACACAGCCGATGCGACGCGCGCAGCCCGCGAATCGCCTGCGCGGCTTTGGTGGTGGCGTTCTTCACGTACTGCGCTTCGTCGAGGATCAGCAAGTGATAGTCATGCTCGGCGAGCACCTTCTGATCGCGCCATAGCAGCGCGTACGTGGTCAGAATCAGTTCGTGCCCGGCGATCTGTTCGAAGCGCTCCTTGCGCTGCGGACCGTTGAGCACCAGCACCTTGAGTTCGGGTGCGAAGCGGCGCGCTTCTTCGCGCCAGTTGTGCACGAGCGTGGTCGGCACGACGATCAGCGCCGGCCGCGTCAGACGGCCCGCTTCTTTTTCCGCGAGGATATGCGCGAGCGTCTGCACGGTCTTGCCCAGACCCATGTCGTCGGCGAGCACGCCGGCGAGGTTCTGCTCGCGCAAAAACTGCATCCAGTTCAGGCCTTGGTGCTGATAGGTCCGTAGTTCGGCCTTCAGGCCGCGCGGCACCGGCACCTCGCGCAAACCCGGCCCGGCTTGCAGACGCTGCGCGAGTTGCCGGATCGAATCTTCGCCACGAAATTGCCAGCGGCCCGTGCCGTTCAACGCTTCCAGTCGACCGGCGTCGACGGATGCCACGCGCAGCGGCGCACCCTCCGCGAGCGAGCCGCCTAGCGCGTCGAACAGATCGACGAGTACACGCACCACCGGCTTCAGACGGTTGGCGCGCAAGCGCAGACGCTTGTTCTCCTCGGTCTTCAGCTCGATCGGTTCGTCGTCGGCGATGCTTTCGAGCGCGCCGCTCAGCCAGCGGCGGTCGCGCCGGAACAGGTCGGCGAGCAGCGGCTCGAGCCGCACGTTGCGCTCGCCGATGCGGATGCCCATCTCCAGATCGAACCAGCCGTCGCCGGCCTGATGCGCGGTGCCTTCGATCGCGTCGATCTCGATGACGTTGTAGCGGAACTCCGGCGCCATCGTCACGCGCCAGCCTTTGCTCACGAGGTCGGGCACGGCGTCGTTGACGAACGCTGACCACGCCTCGGCATCGGGCAGGCCGAGCATGGTGTCGGGCAGCAGGCGCGATGCGTAGACCCGGCTGGTCGGCACCTTCTGCAAACCCGTCTTGCGCAGTTCGAGCAGACGTTTTTTCTCGGCCTCGTAGCGGCGGCGGATATGAATCACGTCGCCACCCGGCATCGGCACGAGCGTCACGCTGCTGTCCACGTTGATGCTCACGCCGTCGTAATCGAAACTCACGCCGGCCAACTCGACCGCTCCGGATTGACGCAGCCCCGCCTTGCTCGCCGACGACGGCAGCGCATGACTGTTGAGCGAGAGCACCGGCACGGGCTCGACGTCGATCACGCGGATAGCGGACGCGTCGTGCGTGGGCGGCAGCGGCAACTCGGGCGCGATCTCGCGCAGCACCGAGGCGACCAACGGCGCTTCGGCGAGCGAGATCGGCGGCATGGCGAGGTAGTCGGGCAACTGCTGGAACGGCAGCGACGACTGAACGATGCCCGCCTCATTCGCGACGCCGTCCACGTACCAGACCGGCTCGGTCGGCAGCACCATGCTGGCGCGCGGCTCGGTGCACAGCACGGGCCGCAGGCGCTCGTCGGCGAGCGGCTCCCATTCGATCCGGCCGGGCCGGTCGGCGCCGCGCGAGAGCGCTGTTGGTCCTGCTTGACCGGGCGCGGGATTGAAGTCGACGAAAAGCCGCCCCGTCGCGATCAGTTTCTGCAGCATCTCCGCGCCGCTCGTGCCGCGCAGGATGAACTGGCCGAAGTCCTCACGGGAGCGGCCGAGCCACAGGCCGCGCAGGATCGACAGATCTTCGTCGGAGACGAATTTCGGCTGCTTGAGCAGCGCTGTCTCGACATTGCCCCAAGGTTCGTCCACTTCGACAACCGCGCCGTCCGGATTGCAGCGCGCGCGGTACAGCACCACCTCGTGGCGCATGTGGAAGTTGGACCAGTTCAGCCGGTATGCGAGCGTCTGGGTGCGCGGGGCGCTCGCCTTCTGGGCGTCGGCATCCGCAGCCTCGGCGCGGGCGCGAAAACGTTCGAGCCAACTGACCAGTTCGGGCCGCACGCCTGAAGGCTGTCCCATGTGCGCCATCGGCTTCGGCGGCAGGTCGCGCGCCGAGTCGCCGTCGTCGAGTTCGACATGGGTGATGTGGTCCATCTCGTCGTGATAGTCGAGCTCGGCGAGCAGCAGCGCGGCGACATGCTTGCAGTTGCGGCCGACCGGACACGTGCAGTCGCTCTGCGCCCAAGGGGAACCGCCGTCGGTGCGAAACCGTACCCGCGTTTTGTAGGGAAGCGTCCGCGTGCCCTGCACGTCGCCGCTCAGCGTGGCGCCGTGCCATTTCACATTGGCGATGGGGCCGACCGAGCGCGCTTTGGCGACGGTGTGGTCCCCCAGCCATTCTGCAATCCGTTCCCGATCAAAGAAAACTGACGACATCAGCGTCCAATCCTATTCAAGCCGGCTTGGGCAAGCGCGCGGACAGAATCAGCTCGACAGAGCGCGGCTGGCGCCGGCCGGTGAATGTCTGTGCGGCATCGATTGCCTGTGATAACCGGCCATTTTACGCGTTGGACGAAATTGGCTGTGTGCCCACTTCCACATCCACCCCCGCCGCCGCGAACACCTGAGCCAATGCGGGCGCCGGTGCTTCATCCGTCACCAGCAGATCGACGGCGTCCGCGCCGAACGCGTGCACCAGCGCGCTGTGGCCGAACTTCGCGTGATCCGCCGCGACCACGCGCCGTTCGGCCTGGGCGAAGGCCGCCAGCGAAAACGCCACGTCGGCGGGCAGCGCGTCCATGAAACGTCCCTGCATGTCGATCGCGGTGACCGAGACGATCGCGTAGCGCACGTGGAACTGGCGTAGGAACGCCAGCACGCTGTCGCCAACCGCGGCGCAGTCGTCCGGCCGCAGCTCGCCGCCCGCGACGAACACCCGGTTGCCGTTGCGCGGCGCCAGCACGCGCGCGACTTCGATGGAATTGGTCACGACCGTGAGCCGCGAACGGGCAGCGAGCGCCTGTGCAATATGCAGGCACGTCGTGCCGCCTTCAAGGATCAGCGAATCGCCGTCCCGCACCAGTTCGCCGATCCGCGCGCCGATCGCCCGCTTGCCCTCGAGGCTCGCCGTCATGCGCCGCTGGAACGGCGGCTCGTCGAGACGCTCCGGCAGCATGATGCCGCCGTGAACTTTGATTAGCAGGCCGTCCGCGATCAACGGCTTGATGTTGCGGCGGATGGTCTCGTCGGAGACGGCGAAACGGCCGGCGAGATCGGTGATCGTGCAGGTGCGCTGCTCGCGGACGAGTCGCAGGATTTCGGCTTGGCGCTGGTTGGAGAACATGGCGATTGGGCGGTGAGGATTCACTGCAGTCTAGCAAAAGGCACAGTTTTACGGATTGAATAGCCACACATTTCCAACTAAAACCACATTTTTAAGGCGCACTATGAGCTTTCTCCTTCTGAAACAAGGCCGAAGCAGTCGTACCCTTCCGGAAGGCGCACGGTCGTATGACCGCCGCATGACGCCGCCCGAATCACAACAAGGCTGTGTATTCGTTGCATTTCGTGTCTTTTTACGGCAATCTACACGCACCCGATCCACGCATATCCACACATGTCCACATCCATTCCCACTCACGCTCGCGTCGTCATTGTCGGCGGCGGGATCATCGGCTGCTCGGTCGCCTACCACTTGACGAAGCTGGGTTGGACCGATGTGGTGCTGCTCGAACAGGGCCAACTGTCGTGCGGCACGACCTGGCATGCGGCCGGGCTCGTCGGCCAGTTGCGCGCCCAGGAGAGCATGACGAAGCTGATCCGCTATTCGACCGCGCTGTACGCCGAACTCGAAGCGGACACCGGCCTCGCCACCGGCTGGAAGCAATGCGGCTCGCTCTCGGTGGCCCGCACGTCCGAGCGGATGACGCAGCTCAAACGCACCGCCGCCGTCGCGCGCGCCTACGGCGTGGCCTGCGACGTGATCAGCCCGCGCGAAGCCGGCGACCAGTGGCCGGTCATGCGCACCGACGACCTGCTCGGCGCGGTCTGGCTGCCCGGCGACGGCAAGGCGAATCCCACCGATCTGACCCAGGCCCTCGCCCGCGGCGCCCGCCAGCGCGGCGCGCGCATCGTCGAAAACACCCGCGTGACGGCGATCCACACGCGCACCGCGCAAGACGGCAAAACGAGCGGCGCGCGCGAAGTCAGCGGCCTAGCGTGGCGCAACAAGGATGGCGAGGAAGGCACGCTCGGCGCGGACATCGTGGTGAATTGCGCGGGTCAGTGGGCCAAGGCCGTCGGACGCTTGTGCGGCGTGACCGTGCCGCTGCACTCGGCCGAGCACTACTACATCGTGACAGAACGGATTGCTGGCGTGCATCCGGACCTGCCGGTGATGCGCGACCCGGACGGCTTCATCTACTTCAAGGAAGAAGTGGGCGGCCTCGTGATGGGCGGTTTCGAACCGGATGCGAAGCCGTGGGGCATGAACGGCATCCCCGAGAATTTCGAGTTTCAACTGCTGCCGGACGATTGGGATCAGTTCGAAATCCTGATGGAAAATGCGCTGCAGCGCGTGCCCGCGCTCGAAACGGCTCAGGTGAAGCAGTTCTACAACGGTCCCGAATCGTTCACGCCGGACAACAACTTCATGCTCGGTGAAGCGCCCGAACTGCGGCGCTTTTTCGTCGGCGCGGGTTTCAATTCGATGGGGATCGCCTCGGCGGGCGGCGCCGGCATGGCACTCGCGGAATGGATCGTGGCGGGCGAGCCGACCATGGATCTGTGGCCGGTCGACATTCGCCGCTTCGCGCGCTTCAACGGCAACGACACGTGGCTGCACGACCGCGTGAAGGAAACGCTCGGCCTGCATTACGCGATGCCGTGGCCGAATCGCGAACTCGACAGCGCGCGGCCGTTTCGCCGCTCGCCGCTGTATTCGCTGCTGCGTGACGAAGGCGCGTGTTTCGGCAGCAAGATGGGCTGGGAGCGCGCCAACTTTTTTGCGCCTTCGCCGCAAGAGGCCAGGATCGAGTACGCATTCGGCCAGCAGAACTGGCTGCCCTGGAGCGGCGCCGAACACCGCGCGTGCCGCGAAGGCGTCGCGCTGTTCGACATGACGTCGTTCTCCAAATTTCTCGTCAAGGGACGCGACGCGCAAAGCGTGCTGCAAGGCATCGTCGCCAACGACGTGGATGTGCCGACCGGCACCACCGTCTACACCGCCATGCTCAACGAGCGCGGCGGCTACGAATCGGACTTTACGCTCACGCGCCTCGCCGACGATCAATACCTGCTCGTCACCGGCACCGCGCAAACCACGCGCGACTTCGACATGATCGACAAGGCCATTCCACACGACAAACACTGCACGCTCGTCGACGTGACCGGCCAGTATGCCGTGCTCGCCGTGATGGGCCCGCGTTCGCGCGAACTGCTGCAAAGCGTGTCGAAAGCGGATTGGAGCAACGAAGCGTTCGCGTTCGGCCAGAGCCGCGAGGTCGACCTCGGTTACGCAACGGTGCGGGCCACTCGCCTCACCTACGTCGGCGAACTCGGCTGGGAACTGTATGTGCCGGTGGAATTCGCGGTAGGCGTGTACGAGACGCTGCGCGCCGCGGGTAAAGCGTTCGGCCTCGTCAACGCGGGCTACTATGCAATCGACTCCTTGCGCATCGAAAAAGGTTATCGCGCATGGGGCCGCGAACTCACGCCGGATACGAATCCGTTCGAAGCGGGACTGTCGTTCGCGTGCAAGCTCGACAAGAACATTGCGTTTCGCGGCCGCGACGCGCTGCTGAAATTGCGCGCCGAACCGCCACGCAGACGCATGGTCGTGCTGACCGCCGACGGCGCCGCGGATCGCATGCTATGGGGCGGTGAAGCGATTCTGCGCGACGGTAAGCCGGTGGGCTTCGTGAGTTCGGCGGCGTTCGGCCACACGCTCGGCTGTCCTGTGGCGATGGGCTATGTGAACAATCCCGAGGGCGCAGCGGATGCCGCCTATCTGAACAGCGGCAGCTATGCGATCGACGTCGCCGGCGAACTGCTGCCGGCAACGCTGCATCTGAAAGCGCCTTACGATCCGCGCTCGGAACGCGTGAAGCGCTAAAGAAGAACTAACGCTCGCCGCGCGCCATGCTCGAAAACACGCCGTCGCGTCGGATCAGCCCATGAAACAGTGCCGCCGCGAGATGCAGCAGCACGGTGGCGAACAAGGCGAACGCGAGCCACGTGTGCAACGCGCGCAGCAAGGCGAACAACTCGACGTTATGCGGCGCGATCGGCGGCAAGTGCAGCGGACCGTAGAGCGTGACCGGATAACCCGCGGCGGACAGCATCGCCCAGCCGATCAACGGCATTGCCGCCATCAACACATAGAGCACCAGATGCGAAGCCTTCGCCGCGAACCGCTGCGGCGTGGGCATATCGTCGGGCAACGGCGGGCTGCCGCGTGTGAGGCGCACGCCCGCACGCAGCACCACCAGCAGCAGCAACGCAATGCCGAGCGGCCGGTGAATCGCGATCAGCGTGTTGTGCGCGCTCGAGACGGTGGCGACCATGCCCACGCCGATGAACAGCATCGCGATAATCAGGGGCGCCATCGTCCAATGCAACAGGCGCGCGAGCGGACTGAAATGGGTGCGCGTCGGCCTCATGAGTGGTCTCCGTTTGTCTGGGCTTGATGAACCGCGGGATGCGACGCTTCCTCGCGTGTGCGGCGCTTGTAGGATAGTGCGTACGCGGCCGAGCGTGCGGCCAGCAAGGGATCGTCCGACGGCTTGATGCCGGCCGGCAGGATCGTCGGATCGAAGTTGACGTCGCGGCACGTGCCGTTTGCCTGCGGCGTCGTGTGATCGATCACGAGCGTGCCGGCGTCGACTTGTTGACGATCGTCGGGCCATTGCAGCGTGGCGTCGTTGGTGGGGTCGCCGGGCTTCGCGACGGTCAGGATCAGATGCCAGCGCAGAGGGCCGTTTTGCAGGCGCTGATCGAGGTCGGCTTCGAGAAAATTCTTCTCGGCTTTTTCGGCGTCCGTGATCGGCGCGTACGGCGTCTCGGGCACCATCGCCCAGCGCACGGCATGCGTATTGCCGGTGCCGTCGGTAAAGCGGAATGCGTTGATGCTGTAGTACGCGGCATTCGCCAGACTCGACGAAGGCGGATGGGCCTTCACCCACGCCTGAAACGGCTGGGTCTCGGGATTCGCCGCGTAAAACGCTTTGAGTTTCGCGGGGTCCGGTTTGCCGGTCGCCAGGTCGGGCTTGGCGGCCACCAGTTGCTGATAGAACTGCTCGGGCGTGTGCACCGCGAAAACGGGCGTCGAATTCATCCCGGTGCGCCACTGCTCGCCGTTTTGCAACTGGAACAGCAATGCGAGGCTGCGCACGGGCGAACTGGTATCCGGCGCGGACGGGTTGCCGCCGGGCACCGCGAAGCGGCCCGTGACCGGCGTGCGGCCGGGCGCGAACACGGCCGCGCTGGACAGCGCCGCGCCATCGCCGTTGCTGTCGAAATAGCCCTCGATACACAGGCCCTTGGCATGATTGCGCCGATAACCGGGATGCGGCTGGCCGGCCACGGCCTCGAATGTGTTGATGAAACGCGGTGCGGTGAGACGCGCCGGCGTCAGCCAGCCCGCCGTGAAGGCGAAGCCGCCGGCGAGCACCAGCACGGCCGCGCCGATCGCGATGAGTCGGCAGGGCACGCAGACAGGCCCGGGATTGGGAACGGATGGTTTTGCCACGAAAACTCCTCTCTCGGATAGATGCGCTTACCGGGCTAACACGCGATGCAGCGATCTATTCCATTCGATATCCGGCGCGCCCGTTCCAGTCGCGCGCCGGGGTATCGGCACTTCAATTGACGCTGCCTGCCTGCGCGTCCTGGCTCGCAACATGGTTGGCGGCCGCCGCTTCTTTGGCGAGTGCTTCCTTGTGCTGCGCGACCTGCTGCGCGAACACCGGGCTCACTTCGGGATACGATGCATCGGTGACGTAGTTCAGGCCGTTCTGCTGGGCCTGGATCAATTCCTGGTACACCTCAGCACGCGTCTTGCCTTGCGCGAAAGCGCTCGACGAAGCAGCGAGAACAGCAACGGACAATGCGGCAAAAGCGATCTTCTTCATGATGAACTCCAGTGAGTTTTGTGCGGGTTTGCATGAGGGAGAACCACGGGTCCATGGCTTTTATTCCTGCCTCGAAGCGTCAGAAAAAACATATCCGGAAGCGGGAATAAACCGGCGCGCAATCGGGTTAGCTCGTGCTTCGGCAGCGCGCTGAGGGGCGCATGAATGTGCGCTCGCGGCCGCCCTGCGGCGTTGAAATTGGCGTGCGAACATATGGAATAAACTTGGGTGTGTGCGTGTTCGCCCCTTCGCTAGCCGAACTCCCTCGCACGCCGACATCATGACCACTGACGCCCCTTCCGATTCGCCGCTTTCCGAAGCGGACATTCAGGCCTACGCCGACGGCACGCTGACGCCTGAGCGCGCGGCATTTCTGCGGGACTATCTGGGCAAGGATCCAGCGGAGGCGCGCCGGGTGGCGTTTTACGGCAGGCTGAACGCGCAGATTCAGCAGGCTTTCCAAACAACTGACGAACCCGTGCCGGGCCGCGTCAAAGGATGGCGCCGCGTGTTGGAGCGCATCAACACGGGAAAACGGACCCGCAAGGTGGTCAACACGCTGGCGGCGCTCGCGCTGACGCTGGCGGTGGCAAGCGGCTGGCTCGCCGCGACTCAGGTGTCCGCCCAGGCGCTGAACAACGCCGCGGTGATGGCATTGGCCGAAAGCGCCGCCGGGCAGTTTTCCGCTGCGTCGCCAACGCGCGCCGATCCGTCCGCGCCAAATCTTTCGGCGATCGGGTTGCGCCTCGTGGACCAAAAAGTGGTGGCGCTGGGCCCGCTTCAGCGGGTCAGCGAATTCATCTATCTGAACGGCGACAATCAACCGGTGGTGCTGCTGTCGGCTTTGGCATTGTTCGCGCCGGCGCAGGCGCAGTGGTCCGCGAGACGCATCGGCGAGATTCGCCTGTTGCTGTGGACCGCGCAGCGGCAGCGTTTCGTGGTCGCCGGCGACGCCCGCACCCACGGCCTGATGCGCGCCGCCGACGCGATGACCATGCGATGACGGGGTGTTGAGTGCGGCACGCATTTCACGCTCTCAGACACCACGGCGGAATAAAATGCGCGCACGTGTGTTCGCATCTCGAATGCGTCTTTTCGCGCGGCAAGAGAACGCCTTCTTGCCCGCGGAAAAACTCCACGATTGGGATACAAAATGGATGTCCGTGACGAGTTGATGGAGCATGTACCGCGTTTGCGGCGCTATGCACGAGCGTTGATCAACAATCGCGACCTCGCCGACGATCTGGTGCAGGACACGCTCGAACGCGCGCTCGGCCGCACCGGCATGTTCCAGCCGGGCACCGACCTGCGCGCGTGGCTGTTTACGATCATGCACAACGTGTTCGCCAATCAGGCGCGCAAGGCTTCGGCGCGCGCCGTCCACGTGGCGGTCGACGACGAAAGCGTGTCCGAGAGCGAATTCGCCGTGCCCTCCGAGCAGACCCGCTCGCTGGAAATGCGCGACCTCGACTACGCGCTGCAGCGCCTGCCCATGGAGCAGCGTGAAGTCGTGCTGCTGGTGGGGCTCGAGGAAATGAGCTACGCCGACGTGGCGCTCGCGCTGAACATTCCGCTCGGCACGGTGATGTCGCGGCTGTCGCGCGGACGCGAACGGTTGCGGGCGTTGATGGCGGGCACGCAGCCCGGTGCAAAATTACAGGTGGTGCGATGAGCGACCAAACTATGCCGATCGGCGAAGAAGACCTGCATGCGTACGTGGACGGCACGCTGTCCGACGAACGCCGTGCCGATGTCGAGCGCGCGCTCGAACAGAACCCGGAGTTGGCCGCGCGCGTCAGCGATTATTTTTCGCTGAACAGTATGTTCCACGAGCGCTACGACCGCGTGCTGAGTGAGCCCGTGCCGAAGCGCCTGCAGGCGCCTGCGCCGCGCCGCTGGCGAATTGCCGCCAACTGGCCGCAATTCGCCGGAATGGCGGCGGCGCTGGTGATGGGCGTGGGCATCGGCGTGGGCACGCATATGGGACAGGACGTGATCGCGCCGGTTGCAAGTGGCCACTCGGACACGCGGCCTGTCAGCGCGGACAGCTCGGAAATGTTCGCGCGGCAGGCGGCGGTGGCGCATGTGGTCTACATGCCCGCCGTCGACCGGCCGACCGAGATGAGCACCGACGATCACGAACAGGATTTCGTGCAGTGGCTCTCCAACCGTCTCGGCACCAACGTGCATCCGCCGATTCTGTCGAAGAGCGGTTTCAATCTCTCGGGCGGACGGCTGCTGCCCGGCGCCGACGGACCGACCGCGCAGTTCATGTATCGCGGGCCGAACGGCGAGCGCGTCACGCTGTGCATCTCGCGTCGCCAGCAGAACTCGAACACGACCGCGTTCAAGCTGTATCAGGACGGCCCAGTGAACGTGTTCTACTGGATCGACGGCGATTTCGGCTATGCGGTGTCGGGCGGAATCGACCGCAAGCAGTTGCTGCAACTGTCGCATGACGTCTATTCGCAGTTGACGGGCGCAGCGCCGGGTTGATCGGTGCCCTGCACTACGGTGTGCGTTTCAGCTTCCCGGCGCGCGGCCTCGATCCAGTGAGGCCGCGCGCATAACGTCGTTGCGAGGGTCTAGCGCGGCGTAGCAATGCGGCGGGAATGGCTCGAATCGAACTCGACAATGCTGCCTGAGTTCGCACTCGACCTGATCAGCTCGCGCGGCGTCACACCCAACAAGCGGCCCATCCAATGCGCCATATGGCTCTGATGCGCGAAGCCCGTATCGAGCGCGATCTGACTCGCGTTGAGCTTGCCTTGCAGCAGCAGCGTTCGCGCGCGCTCCACGCGCCGCTGCACCACGTATTGATGCACCGGCATGCCGAGCGTCTCGCGAAACAGCACCTTGAAATGCGGCACGCTCAACTCGGCGAGTGCGGCCAGTTCGCTCAGCGTGAGACGCTGGTCCAGATGCGCTTCGATAAACTCGATCACGCGCGCGGCCGTTTTCGGCGCGAGCGTGCGCCGCTTGTTATCGAGCGTCGGCGCACCGCCGATCAATCGCACCACCATCGCCGTACACAGGCTTTCGGCGTAGAGCGGATCGGATGCCTCGTCCGCTTCGAGTTCGGCGCGTAAGGCCCAGGCGAGATGCTGAAAGCGCGGATCGCGCAGTTGGAATTGCGGGCGCAGTTGCGCATCGCTCGATTTCAGCGACAGTTGCTCGACGGTCCGCTGCGCGAACGCTTCGCTGATCCACACGCTGAAAATCGTGCAGGCGGCTTCATCGCTCCACTGCCCGTCGAGTCCGGCGGGAATGACGTCGGCGTCGCCATGCGCCTGGATTCGCGAGTAGCGGCGCTCGTTGCACAGGCAGCGTGCCTTGACGGGCGCGCCGACATGCACGCCCACCCGGTGATATTTGAACGCGGGAATACGGTGCAGCCCGGCCGACACGTTGACCAGCTCCGCGCCGAAGCCTTGCCAGCCGAGCAGCCTGCTCGAACGCAATACGACGCGGGAACCGCTATGCGGCTGCGGTTGCAGTCCAGGTATCGGTGTCACTGCATTCATTGCTGCCCTCGTGGATGACTTCGAGTGTGCCTGCATTGTGCGACGTTTCGCGCCGCTTCGCTCGACTCTACGAGATTCAACGCGTCTGCTGCGGCGCGGCAGGTAAAACCGTCATCCGAATCTGCGCGGTGTGATCCTTGCCCGCGCGTTTCCCCGCTGCCGCGCCTCTAAGATAAGGCCGTACCGAGCCAACAAGGAGCGCAACGTGTTCGTGATTTTTGGAGCAGCCGGCAATGTCGGCACAGTGAGCGCGGCGGCATTGCGCCGGGCGGGCCGCAACGTGCGTGCGGTGGTCCGCGATAAAAAACAGGGCGAATTCCTCGCCGGGATCGGCTGCGAGATCGCCGTTGCCGATCTGCTCGACGCCGCAACGGTGGCGCGCGCAATCGAAGGTGCGCATGCCGTCCAACTGCTGTGTCCGTTGCCACGGGGACACGCCGATCCCGCACAGGCGATGCGGCGCATGATCGACGTGAGCGTCGCGGCATTGCGCGCCGATCCGCCCTCTCGCATTCTCGCGCTCTCCGACTACGGCGCGGAACATGCGGCCGGCACGGGCATCACCACGCTGTTTCACGAGCTTGAAACGCAACTGCGAACGGTGGACTCGCAGTTGACGTTTCTGCGCGCCGCCGAACACATGCATAACTGGGCACGCGTGCTGCCGATCGCGCTCGCGAAAGGCGCGCTGCCGAGTCTGCATCATCCGTTGAGCAAACGCTTTCCCACCGTCGCCGCACAGGACGTGGGCGTGCTGGCCGCCGAACTGTTGCTCGACGATCGAGTGCAGCCGGTCTCGCCGCGTGTCGTGAGCATCGAAAGCGATGAGCGCATCAGCGCATTGGACGTGGCGCGCACGATCAGCGAACTGGCAGGCCGTGCCGTTGTAGCACGCGAAGTGCCGCGCGGCGAATGGGCCACGGTGCTGCAAGGCGCGGGGCTCGGCGAAGGCCACGCGCGTTTGATCACCGATCTCTACGACGCGCACAACGCGGGTCGTATCGATGTCGAAGCGGATATCAGCGAACGTCGCTTTGGCGCGACGACGCTAGGTGAAGTATTGGCAGCGATTCTGCCGCGCGTGGCCACGGCTGCGGCAACCGCCGACGGCACCGCTCGTTAGAGAGGAGAGACCGCATGCATACCTGCCCTTTGCTACGTACATCGGTCGACGCGCGCAAGGTCGCGTCCCAACATCGAACGCGATCGACGCGCATGAACACGCGCGCGCACCGCTGGCTGGCGATATCGGCAAGTCTTGTGGGATGGCTAGGCTGGCGCGCGCTGCAAGACGTGCTCAACGCAATTCCCGACAGCAACGACGACTTCAGCCTGTTCTGATCCGCCGCGCTTCGATGTATCGAAGGCGCAAAGCAAAGCGCCCGGCATGCCGGGCGCAAGATATCGACGAATCCGCCGCTACAACGCCGGCTGCCGTTCACACACGGCGGCCGGCACAGGCACGTGGTTCATTCGTTCTCGTCGAAGTAATGACCGAACTTCACCTGCTTGGTGCGGATATAACGCTCGTTTTCCTCGCGCATCGGAATCGCCAGCGCGACCCGCTCGCACACCGGAATGCCATGCTTGGACAGCGTGTCGAACTTCTCCGGATTGTTGCTCATCAGACGCACGGACGTGACCTTCAGCGTGCGCAGAATGCCCGCGGCCGAATCGTATTCGCGCGAGTCGTCCGGCAAGCCGAGATCGAGATTGGCCTCGACGGTGTCGCGCCCCTGCTCCTGCAGCGCATACGCGCGAATCTTGTTCGACAGGCCGATGCCGCGCCCTTCGTGGCCGCGCAGATACAGCAGCACGCCGCAGCCTTCCGCCGCGATGTAGCGCAGCGCGAGGTCGAGCTGCTCGCCGCAGTCGCAGCGGTACGAGCCGAGCACGTCGCCGGTGAGGCACTCGGAATGCAGGCGCGTCAACACGGACGACTGGTTGGCGACGTCGCCCATCACGAGCGCGAGATGTTCGGCGCCGCTCTCGCATACGCGAAACACGTAGGAAGTGAACGTGCCGTAGCGCGTAGGAAGCGTGGCGGTGGCGTCGAGAATGACGCATTCGCCGTTGGGTGCGCCGTCTACTGCGGGCGACGGATCGTGAGACGTGAGCATGGCGTTAGACAATGGTGCTGACATGAACCCGATCAAACCGGGAATAAGGTACGGACTGGGAGTTTACCGCTAATCGGCCTGCCGCACCCGTATGCCCTTGCATGGAGCACGGAACCGCTGTCGCGGTGCGCCGCTACCCGAGTTAAACGCAGCGCGCGCCACAGGTATTCCCGAAGTACCCCGGTGGCGCGTCACGCCTATACTGGAATGGCCTGTCCCTCACGACAGCGCGCCGCGCCGGCGTGCTGCACTGCGAAACGGAGCCGCTCCATGACAAGCGTTGCACAGCTTCTTAAAACGAAACCGAACAACACCACTGTTTTCACTGTCGGGGCCGACGACTCAGTCTACGAAGCGATCAAGCTGATGGCCGAAAAGGGCATCGGCGCGCTGGTCGTCACGGACGGCGAGAGCATCGCCGGAATCGTCACGGAGCGCGACTATGCGCGCAAGGTCGTGCTGATGGACCGCTCGTCGAAGGCCACGCCGGTGCGCGACATCATGAGCAAGGCCGTGCGCTTTGTCCGCCCCGATCAGACCACCGACGACTGCATGGCCCTCATGACAGAGCGGCGCATGCGCCACTTGCCCGTGATCGACAATGACCGGCTGGTCGGCATGGTATCGATCGGCGACCTGGTGAAGAACATCATCGCCGAACAGCAGTTCACCATTCAGCAGCTCGAGTTCTATATTCACGGCGAGCGGCCCTGACCTGATACGCACGCCGCGGAACCGACGCGCAAAAAAAGCCCAATCCGTGAAACGGTTGGGCGAAGCTACCTTGCGGCAGCGGAGGTTCCTTGACTTGTGGGCCGCGACTCGCGCGGCCCGGCTGTCTTGTGGCGCTCGCGGCGCTGCTGCCGCGTCGCGCTCGAATCAATTCGACGATCGGAAGCGTGGGGGGCCGGCCAGGGGCGCGCCGGGGGGGAACGCCCGGAAACAGCATGGGGGCCGG
>NZ_JARESV010000055.1:0-51728 GCF_046026985.1 Paraburkholderia sp. RL18-101-BIB-B | reverse complement strand
CAAAAACAGGCGAAGAACGAACGGAAACCGCCCTCAATCCCCCATCCGCAGCGCGTTTCGCGTAGCCCGTCAATACATCTACGCCTTCGCGGCTCACCGCGTCGCGCCCAGCCAGTACACTGTGCGCCTCACCAGTCGCATAAACCTCGTCGACGAGGCTTCCCTCGTCGTTTCACATCACGTGATCAATCAAGCCCGCTTACGCGCCGGCGTCTGATACGACATGCCCGCGGTAAACCGATCGAGTCGTTCGCTCGCATCGGTAATCGCCCAAAGGGGCGCGCTGTGCAACTGCCGGTCGTAATTCGTCGCGATTGTCGCAAAAAGCGCGAATCCGGCGTCATCCAGTTTCCAATTGCCGGTTTCACGGCCGATATCGAACACCGCCGATACTGCGCGTTCCGCCGCACCCAGTTGCTCACCGGTCGCCGAGCCGAAACCCGATTCCGCCAGAAAGCCCGTCAACAGCATGATCTGCGTGAGCGTTTGCGCGTCGGTCATGCTGCCCGCGCCGCGGCGCAAGGCGTCGAGTGCCAGATGGACCCGCAGTGCGAGGTCGTCGGCGGTCTGCCGGGCGATCGGCAACAGCATGGCCTTGGCATGCCGGGCACGCGCAGCGCCAGTGTGGCGGGAAAACGGAATAGGTTGTGCCATGAAGGTCCAATGTGTATGCCTGTGCAGATGCAATAACGGCGCGGCTCGCAAAAGATTGAGCCCTCCGTCGTGCATGCCACAGGCGGACCGACTGGAACGCCGACTAGCTGCTGCTTTCGCCACGATTCCCTCTCGCGGGGCCCGGCGCCTGCATCCTCCTAACCTGAGCGCGATGCCTTTCGATCTTCCTTTATGCGAAAGGCATTTCACCCACCCGGATCCCGCGCTACGTGGCGCCGATATCGCGAGCGCGCCAAGCCTTCTGCCCTATGCCGGCCGCATCAAACCATTTGCATCTCTTCGTCAGAGCAGACGGTCTCCGCTCTCCAAGCAAGACGCCCAACCGGCGTCCATAGCGGAATTGCCCTCGGCTTGAAACCCGCAACTCGCAACCCACCCGCAACTCGCAACCCACCCGCAACCCGCATCGAAACCCCCGCTTCACTCCTCATCACCCTCATCCGCAGACGGCGCCACACTTCGCGCCCGCACGCGCCGCCGAATCTCCGAATCCAGGATGAGACGTCCACGCAGCTTCCCCTTCATCCGCTTCACATAGCGTGGCGCCTCGGTCATATGAATCACCATCAACTCACGCACCTTCTCCACATCACGCTCACGCGCTGCCTTCGTAATCGCTTTGTGAATCTTGACGTTGGCCTGACCGAACCGCTCATGCTCAGCTTGCGGCGTGTCGTTACGAAACTCGATGAGTTGACGGATCATTTCATTGATCAACTCGCAACTAAAACGCAGGAACGGATTCGGATTCGCCGCCGCGAGGATGTCGTGGAAATTCACGTCCTCCTGACGTTGCCGCACGATGTCCTGCCCGCCGTGTGACGAAGCCGGTCGGTCGCAACACGCAATGCTCGCGTCGAGCGCCTCGAAGTCCTGCTCCGTCAGATGCGGCACGGCCCCTGCCGCGAGCTCGGGCTCCAGCAGTTTGCGCACGGTATAGATGTCGTCGATCGATACGTCCTTGAAGAACAGATAGTTTTGCAGAAGTTGCAACGTGCGATCGAGCGGCACTTCCACCACCATGCCGCCGCCGCTCGGGCCGGTGGTCACTTTGATGAGACCTTGCACCTCGAGCGATTTCAACGCCTCGCGGATCGTGCTTTTGCTCACCGAAAAGAGCTGCTGCAATTCCACCTCGCGCGGCAGCCGGTCGCCTGGCTTCAGGTCTTTCTCGGTGATGAGCCGCTTGATTTCTTCCGCGACCAGATCGCCGCGTTTTTGCTGTTTGATCTCAATCGCGGCGCCAGCCTTGGCGCGGTCCATGGCCATATTCGATGCTCCCAGTTTGTCCTGCACGATCGTCGACCGATTCGCCGGCGCAGTCGCAGCCCGGCAGGCTGCCTCGATGCCGCCAGGAATTTTGCCTTATTGACACCCGAATTTATTGTACCTACGATCAAGTCCAACCTATTTATCATGATAAATAGAACAAAGCCGATGCGGTGGAAAACTTCACTGCGGCCAGCAAGCTCAAGTAGTCGTTCGCGCAATGCGTGCAGTTTCGTAGTCGGTCAGTGCGTGTCTCTTTCCTAAGGAGCGTCATTTTGAATCGCCGAAATATGTTGAAGCTGGCCGCGTTGTCGGCCGTTCCGGGGACGTTGGGTTCGCTGGTCGCGCGAAGCGCGTTTGCGCAGGCCGGCACCTTGCAGTTCGCCTGTCCGGTGCCGATGTCGGGTCCATTCGCGGCGAACGGCAAATACGCCGATCTCGGCATGAAGCTCGCTATCGAGCAATACGGCAAGGTGCTGGGTCAACCGCTCGCATATACGGTGCTCGACACGGAAGGCAAGCCCGCAACCGCTGTACGCCGTGTGCAGGAAATCGCGCAACAGAAGAATGCGCGCTTCTTTGCCGGCGGTATTCTGTCCTCCGAAGCATTGGCAATGGGCAAGGAAGTCCAGAAAGCTGGCGGCATTTTCATCACGACGGCAGGCGCGGACGAAATCACCGGCAAGGACTGCAACGACGCCACGTTCCGCTGGTCCGTGCCGACCTACGGCGCGATCGAGCAGACCGTGCGTCCACTGATCCAGATGATGCCCAAAGCGAAACGCTGGTACACCATCACGCCGCAATACGTGTTCGGCGACGGTTTGCTCTCGGCAGCCAAGGCGATCTTCAAAGAGAAGGGCATCGAGCATGTGGGCAACAGCTACCACTCGCTCAATGAGAAGGAGTTCAGCGGCTACCTGACGAACGCAGTCGCTGCGAAGCCTGACGTGCTGCTGATTCTGAACTTCGGCTCGCAATCGTCCGATACGTTGCGCCAGGCTGTGAGCTTCGGCATGAAGAACAATTGCACGATTTTGATGGCCTGGGCGTCCGGACTCGAGCAATTCGAATCGCTCGGCGCGGACCTGTGCGAAGGTGTCTATTTCGGCGCACAGTATTGGCACGATATCGATTCGCCGCTCAACCGCGATCTCGTCAAACGTTCGAACGCCGCATTCAAGGCAAACCCCAACTACAGCCTCGCAGGCTCGTATATTTGCACGAAGATCCTGCTCGACGGCATCGTAAAAGCAGGCAACGTCGATCCGAAGAAAGTGGTCGCCGCCCTCGAAGGCATGAAATACGACGGTTTGACAGGCCCGGAAGAAGTCCGCAAAGGCGACCATCAGGTGCTGAAGAACTATTATCTGTTGAAGGGCAAGGCGAAGAACAAGATGAAAAACGCCGACGACTACGCGGATATCGTGAGCTCAGGTCAATCGTTCCTGCCGCTCGACAAAACCGGCTGCAAGATGGCCTGACGCCTCCGTGCCGCATGCGAGCGCGGCGCGCATATCGCAGCATCGTACCGCGGTTTTCCCTTCGCACCACCCTTTAGACGGACGCCATGAACGTTTATCTCCTGCAGATCGTCAACGGTATCGGAGTGGGGATGCTGTATTTCCTGCTCGCGGTCGGTTTGTCGATCGTGTTCGGCCTGTTGCGCTTCGTGAATTTCGCGCACGGTGCGTTCTATCTGCTCGGCGCGTACTTCTGCTATCAGGCGATGCAGTGGTCGATGAGCTTCTGGACCGCGCTCGTGGTCGTGCCGATCGTGGTGGGCGCGCTTGCGTGGGTCGTCGAGAAACTGATTCTGCGGCACGTCTATGCGCAGCAGCATGAGTTTCATATTCTCGTGACCGTGGGTCTCGCGCTCGTCGTGCAGGAATGCGCGATCCTGATCTGGGGACCGCTCGGCGATAACGTGGCCGTGCCCGACGTGCTGAACGGCGTGGTGATCTGGGGCAGCTTCGTCTATCCGAAGTACCGTCTCTTCGTGATCGGCTTCACGGCGGTATTGGCCGCGCTTTTGTGGTGGGTGCTGGAAGGCACGCGGCTCGGCAGCGCGGTGCGCGCGGGCAGCGAATCGACTGAGATGGTCTCGCTGCTCGGCATCAACGTGCTGCGCGTTTTCAGCCTCGTATTCGCGCTCGGCGCCGCGACGGCCGCGTTGGCGGGCGTGCTCGCCGCGCCGATTCGCGGCGTCGATCCGTTCATGGGTATCGAAGCGCTCAGCGTCGCGTTCGTCGTGGTGGTGGTCGGCGGCATGGGTAATTTTCTTGGCGCGCTGGTCGGCGGATTGCTGGTGGGGATCGTGCAAAGCGTGATGAGCACGTTGTGGCCGGAAGGCGCGCGATTGATGATCTATGTCGCGATGGCCGCTGTCCTGTTGCTGCGACCGAACGGTTTGCTCGGGAGGGCGGCATGATCGATACGTCGAAACCTATCGTGCAGAGCGCTTCTTCCGCAAGGGCTCAATCGGGCCTGAAGCATTCATTGCATCGCTATCGCTTCCTGCTGCTGGCATTGCTGGTCGTGTGCGTGTTGCCGCTGACGCTGCGCTCCGGATCGCTGGCTACTGAAGTGCTCGTGTTCGCACTCGCCGCTCTCGGCTGCAATTTGCTGCTTGGGCACACAGGCTTGCTTTCGTTTGGACAGGGCATTTTCTTCGGGCTCGGCAGCTATTGCGCGGGACTGGTCCTCACCAAAACGGGATTGCCGGTGTCGGTGGCGTTGCTTGCATCGGTAGTGACCGGCGCGGCGGCCGCGGCGTTGGTCGGCTGGTTTTCGATTCGCCAGCGCGGCACCTACTTCGTCATGCTGACGCTTGCGTTCGGCCAACTGTTCTACTTCCTCGCCTACACCACGCCCGATCTGACCGGCGGCGACAACGGCTTGCTCGACATCCCGCGCCCGGCGCTCGGACTATTCGGCAAAACGATCGTGCCGTTGACCTCGCCGTGGCAGTACTACGGTTTCGTCGCCGTGTTGTTCCTCGTGGTGTTCTGGCTGTTGATGCGCGTATCGCACTCTGTATTCGGCCGCACGTTGCTCGCGATTCGCGACAATGAAGCGCGCGCCGCTGCGGTTGGCTACGACGTCAAACGCTTCAAGCTGATGGCGTTCGTGATCTCCGGCGCGGTCACGGGTCTGGCGGGCGCGCTGCACGCGCTGATGACCGGCATCGCGCCGCTCTCCAACATCGACTATCACACGAGCGAGATGATTCTCGTGATGACCGTGATCGGCGGCACAGGCAATCTGTTTGCCTCCGTATTGGGTGCCGCCTTCTACGTGCTGTTCGCCGACTGGCTTTCCACATTGTGGCCGCGCTGGCTGTTGCTGCTCGGCATCGTGCTGATTGCCGTCAGCCTGTTCATGCAGCGCGGTCTGTGGGGATTGGGCGAACGCATCTGGCAATCGCTACGCCGCAAATCATCCGCCGACGAAGGCAACGACGCAGGCAAGGAGCGCGTATGAGCGAAGCTATTCTGCGAGCGAGTGGCGTTGTGAAGCGCTACGGCAAATTCACGGCGCTCTCCGATGTCACTTTGAACATCATGCCGCGCACGGTGCATTCTGTGATCGGTCCGAACGGCGCGGGCAAAACCACGCTCTTTCACGTGTTGACCGGCACGCTGCCGATCACCGAAGGCAAGATCGTTTTCGACGGCCACGACGTCACGCACGAGCCGGACCATAAACGCGTACGGCGCGGCGTCGCGCGTTCGTTTCAGGTGACGAGCCTGTTCGCCAATTTGAGTGTGCGAGAAAATCTACGGCTCGCCGCGCAAGGTGTCGACGCGGTGCGTGCGTTGAATGCGTGGACGCCGCCGCACGGCGCGCTTACGCATGCGGACATCGTCGACAGCGTGCTTGAGCGGCTCGCGTTGCAGAGGTTCAGCGAGGTGTCGGCGGGCGCGCTGTCGCACGGTCAGCAGCGACGGCTTGAAGTCGGCATGGCGCTCGCCGCGCGCCCCAAGGCGATCTTTCTCGACGAGCCGACCTCGGGCATGGGCATCGACGACCTCGACGACATGAAGCAGTTGATTCGCGGCCTGCGCGACGACTACACGGTCGTACTGATCGAACACAACATGGGCATCGTGATGGACATCTCCGACATGATCACCGTCATGCAGCAAGGGCGAGTGCTGGTGGAAGGCCGTCCCGACGACATTCGCGGCGACGAGCGCGTACGCAGCGCCTATCTCGGCAACATGATCACCGGAGGCCGCGCATGATTCTCGACGTGCAGCAGATTCACGGCTTCTACGGCAAGAGCCACATCCTGCAGGGCGTGTCCTTGCAGATCAACGATGGTGAAACGGTCACGCTACTGGGCCGCAACGGCGCAGGCAAATCGACCACGCTGAAAGCGATCGCCGGTGTCGTCGCGCCGCAGCGCGGCACGGTCACGTTCAACGATGCCAAGATCAGCGGCCTGCCGCCGCACAAGATCGCGTCGCGAGGCGTCTGCTTTGTGCCCGAGCATCGCGGTATCTTTCGTCTGCTCACGGTCGAAGAAAACTTGCGGCTCGGCGCTCGCAAAGATTCGCCGTGGCAACTCGACGACATCTACCGAATTTTTCCGCGCTTAAAGGAACGGCGTACGAATGGGGGCGCGCAGCTCTCCGGCGGCGAACAGCAGATGCTCGCCATTGGCCGCGCGCTGATGAATCACCCGCGTTTGCTGATGCTCGACGAACCCGTCGAAGGCCTCGCGCCGGTGATTGTCGAAGAAATCGTCGTGCAACTCAAGCTGATTCGCGAGGCGGGCGTGGCGATTCTGCTGGTCGAGCAGAACCTCGAAGTCTGCACGCAACTCGCGGATCGGCACTACATCATCGAACAAGGCGTGATCGTCTATGCAGGCGACAACGCGTCGTTTGCCGCGGACGACTCGATCAAGGACCGTTATCTCGGCGTCGGCGTGGTCTGACGCGCACTCAGTCTTCAACACGAGGAAGCATCGATGCAAGTTCATGAATCAACAACCGTCGCGACGTTCGCCGATCTGCGAGTCGACGGCGCGCGGCTCTGGGACAGTCTCATGCAACTCGCGCGGATCGGCGCCACCGCGAAAGGCGGTGTGTGCCGGCTCGCACTCACGGAGTTGGACCGTCAGGCGCGCGACCTCTTTATCGCGTGGGCGAAGGAGATCGGCTGCAGCGTGCGGATCGACGCCATCGGCAATATCTTCGCGCGCCGCGCGGGTTTGCGTGACGATTTGCCGCCCGTGATGACCGGTAGCCACATCGACACGCAGCCTACAGGCGGCAAGTTCGACGGCAATTACGGCGTGCTCGCGGGACTCGAAGTGCTGCGCACGCTCACCGACGCCAACGTGCAGACGCTCGCGCCTCTGGAAGTCGCCGTGTGGACCAACGAGGAGGGCTCGCGTTTCGTGCCGGTGATGATGGGCTCCGGCGTGTTCGCCGGCGCATTCACCCTGGAGCATGCGCTCGAACAACACGATCGAGAAGGCATCACGGTGCGTGACGCACTGTCCCGGATCGGATATGCCGGCGAAGTCACAAAACCACATGCGGTAGGCGCCTATTTCGAAGCGCACATCGAACAAGGCCCCGTCCTGGAAGCACACGATAAAACAATCGGCGTGGTGCAAGGCGCGCTCGGCCAACGCTGGTACGACGTGACGGTACACGGCATGGAAGCGCACGCCGGCCCGACGCCGATGGAACTGCGCCGCGACGCGCTGCTGGTCGCCGCCGATCTGATTCACGCCGTCAATCGCATCGCGCTCGATCACGCGCCTCACGGCCGCGGCACGGTTGGCTGGCTCGACGTGCATCCGAATTCACGCAATGTGATTCCAGGCCGCGTGACGCTCACCGTCGATCTGCGCGCCGCCGACGATGCCTCGCTCACAGCAATGGACAGCGCGTTGCGCGCCGCATGCTCGGTGGCAGGCGGGAAAAGCGGCATCACGGTGGACGTCGAACAGGTGGTGTATTTCCCGCCGCAACCGTTCGCCGCGGACCTGGTCGGTGCCGTGAAGCAGGGCGCGGACACGCTCGGCTTTTCATCGATGGATGTGATCAGCGGCGCCGGCCACGACGCTGTCTATCTTGCTAGAGTCGCGCCCGCGGCGATGATCTTCGTGCCGTGCAAAGACGGCATCAGCCACAACGAAATCGAAGACGCACGCGCGGATCATCTCGAAGCCGGTTGCAACGTGCTGTTGCAGGCCATGCTGAGCGCCGCGCAGAAAGCGGGGAGCGCAGACGCATGAAGATCCTCATCGCGCGAATGAATCACGAGACCAATACGTTTTCGCCGGTGGCCACGCCGTTGGCGGCATTCGGCCGTAACGGTCCGACCTATGGCAAAGACGCGTTCAACGACAACAAAGGCATGCAGACGGCGATGGCCGCGTTCATCGACGCAGCCGAGCGTGAGCATGCCGACATCGTAACGCCTGTGTCGGCGTCGGCGAATCCGAGCGGGCCGGTCGAGGCCGCCGCTTACGATGCAATCTGCGAAGCGATCGTGTCGGCCGCGACAGGTTGTGACGCCGTCATGCTCGATCTGCACGGCGCGATGGTCGCCGAGAATTCCAACGATGGTGAAGGCGACTTGCTCGAACGCGTGCGCGCGTTGCTGCCGGATGCGCCGATCGCCGTCGCACTCGATCTGCATGGCAACGTCACGCAAAAGATGATCGACAACGCGGACGTGATCGTCAGTTTCAAGACCTATCCGCACGTCGATATGTATGAAACCGGCGCGCACGCGGCGCGTCTGATGTTCGATCTGATCCACGGCAAGGCGAAGCCCGTGATCGCATGGCGCCAGCCGCCGCTGCTCACGCATACGCTGCGCAGCGCGACTGCCGAAGGCGCGATGAAGCGCGCTGTGGATGCCGCGCGCGCCGCCGAGGCCGACGGCATGCTCGCGGTGTCGGTGCTGTCGGGCTTCTCGCTCGCTGATATCGAGGCACCGTGCATCAGCGTCGTGGTGGTTGGCAATGGCGATCGTACTCACGCCGAAGCGGTAGCGGAGCGCATCGCGCGGCAGATCTGGAACGAGCGCGAAGATTTCGTGTATCGCAGCGCGCCGCTCGCTGAATCCGTCGCACAAGCCGCCGTGCTCGCGGTGGACGCCGACAAGCCCGTGCTGCTGCTCGATCACGGCGACAACTGCATGTCGGGCGGCACATGCGACACGATGGATCTGCTCGAAGAAGCCTTGAAGCAGAAGCTCGACGGCATCGTGAGCGGGCCGTTGTGCGATCCGCAAGCGGTCGCGGCGTTGATGTCGGCCGGCGTCGACAGTACGGTGACGGTGACCATCGGCAACAAGGTCGCGAGCGATGCGCTCAAGCCACGTCCGCCGCTTGCCGTGACCGGCGTGGTGCGCGCGCTGACCGACGGCGAGTACGTGATCAGCGGCCCGACGTACACCGGACAGCGCGCCTTCATGGGACGCGCCGCGGTCCTCGACACAGGCACCGTCAAGCTCGTGATGACCGAGCGCACGCACGAACCGTGGGACCTCGGTGTGTTCGAGAGCGTCGGCATCGATCCGCGTCGCGCGCGTTTCCTGTTGCTCAAATCGCGCATGTACTGCCGGCCGGTGTTCGTGCCGATCGCCGCAGCGCTGGTGGAGTGCGACAGCCGCGGCGTGACGAGTTCGGACTATGGCCTGTTCGCTTTCAAGCGCGTGAAGCGGCCGGTTTTTCCGCTCGATACGCAGACCGAGTGGGCATCCACGAACTGAGTGCAACGCGCTAGTCGACAGAAGTGCCGTTAGGGGCTTGTGCTGAGCGTGCGGGTTCTCTATAATTCGCGCCTCTAAAGGCTCGTAGCTCAGTTGGTTAGAGCACCACCTTGACATGGTGGGGGTCGTTGGTTCGAATCCAATCGAGCCTACCAACGCATCCGTGACGTAGACGAAAGCGGCTTCGCTTTCGTCTACTGTCAGGTTCTCGCATCACCTCGGCGCACAGTTCGTTGTGCCGCTGTCCTGTCAGTTTCTCCCCTCTCCATAGCCTTGAACTCGACGCAGCGTCACTCGTGCGCCGCGAATGCCTTGTGCGTTCAACGTTGCCGTATCACGTCGTCTTTCGCCAATGCGCGGTACAGTTAAGCCTTCCTGTTTCGCCACTGAATAAACTGCCGTCAGCGCGGGACGAAAGCGCCGGCAGCTTAAAAGGAAGCTGACGCAATGAAGAAGCTCATCAACGAGGTCTCCGCGGTCGTCCCGGACATGCTCGACGGACTCGCGGCGCTCAACCCCAATCTCTGCCTGTTGCAAGGCAGCACGATCGTCGTGCGCGCGGATGCCGAGGCCGCAGCGGCGCGCGGCGAAGTCGCGCTGATCTCGGGCGGCGGTTCGGGCCACGAGCCCGCCCACGGCGGTTATGTGGGCTCCGGCATGCTGAGCGCAGCGGTCGCGGGTGAAGTCTTCACGTCGCCGTCCACCGACGCCGTACTCGACGCGATCCGCGCGGTGGCCGGTAAGGCAGGCGCCTTGCTGATCGTGAAGAACTACACGGGCGACCGCTTCAACTTCGGCCTCGCGGCCGAGATCGCGCGCGCCGAAGGCATCGCCACGGAAATGGTGATCGTCGCCGACGACGTCGCGCTGACGGCAAGCGGTGATCACGCGGGCCGTCGCGGGCTCGCGGGGACCGTACTGGTTCACAAGATTGCAGGCGCGGCTGCCACGGCGGGCCGCCCACTGGCGGAAGTCGCGCAGATCGCGCGCGACGTGGCGGCTTCGCTCGGCACGATGGGCGTCGCGCTCACCGCGTGCACGGTGCCGGCTGCGGGCAAGCCGGGCTTCGAGCTGGCGGACGGCGAGATCGAATGGGGTCTCGGCATTCACGGCGAACCGGGTGTGGAGCGCGGTGCGATGGAGCCTGCCGCCGCGATCGTCGACAAGCTGCTGGCGAAGATCGTCGGCGATCTGTCGTTGCAGGCCGGTGAGCGGGTGGCGTTGCTGGTGAACAATTTAGGCGGCACGCCGTCGAGCGAATTGAGCATTGTGGCCGGTTCCGCGCTGCGTTATCTGGCGGGCCGCGGCATCAAGGTGGAACGCGGCTGGGCCGGCACGTTCCTGAGCGCGCTGGAAATGGCGGGCATCTCGCTGACGCTGCTGCGCGTGGACGACCAACGGCTCCGCTGGCTCGACGCCGCCGCGCATACGAGTGCGTGGCCCGCGCTGAGCGGCCGCATCGCGCAGGTTTCCGTGCGGCCCGCGCCTGCCGAACCGGAGCGCGCAAGCGGTGCGACGCTGTCGCGTGAAGCGACGTTGCGCCGCGTGATCGAAGCCGTTTGCGCGTGCCTGCTGAAAGCGGAGCCGACGTTGACGGACATGGATCAGCGCGTCGGCGACGGCGATCTCGGCATCAGTCTTTCGCGTGGCGCGCGCGCGGTACTTCACGAGCTCGATGGCTATCCGGCTGAGACAATACCAGGCGCCGTATTGCGCGGCATGTCGGCGACGCTGCGGCGCGTGGTCGGCGGCACGTCGGGCCCGCTTTACGCGGTGATGCTGGTGCGCACGGCGGTCGCGCTCGAACGGTCAGGCGGATCGACGCCGAAGGAATGGGCGGCGGCGTTCAGCGCGGGTGTCGACGGTTTGATGGAACTGGGCGGTGCGCGTCCGGGCGATCGCACGATGGTCGATGCATTGAAGCCGGCCGCCGACGCGTTGCAATCCGCTCTCGCGCGCCAGGAGGCATTGGATGCCGCGCTGAAAGCGGCCGTCGACGCGGCAACCGAAGGTGCCTCGCAAACGGCGTCGATGCATCCACGGCGCGGGCGCTCGAGTTATGTCGGCGATCGCGCGCTAGGTCACGTGGATCCGGGTGCGCATGCGGTGGCGTTGTGGCTCGCTGCGATTTGCGAGGCGTTGAAGACGTAAGCGAACTCGCGCAAACGCTCGATTGCGCGAAACAAAAAACGGCTAACAGCAGAGCAGAGCTCTCATGCTGTTAGCCGTGCGATCCGAGCGCCGACGCTCATGTCTCTACAAATAAGACGCGCCGTCGAAATACGCTTCGCGTAAGCGATCCACGCTCACGCTTTCGCATCAGCGCGCGATCATGGACGAAGCAGATCAAACCCAGCCAGCGCAACAACCCCGCTCACTACGATCAGCGCCACCGAATGCTGTCCAAAGTAAAGCAGGCCGGCAGCCGACCAGCACGTCAAAGCAAATGCGGCAATACGTTTCATGCTTTAAAACCCCAACGCGACAGTCAGCAACCCGCTGATCACACCACACACCACGACGGCCAACGCCACGACCGTCAGCACACGCCGCGGAAACGAGCGTCCGAGCATGGCCATCGACGGGACGCTGATCAGCGGCAGCGTCATCAGCAACGCGCCAGCCGGGCCGGCCGCCATGCCGAACGAGAGCATGGCCTGGATGATCGGCACTTCGCCCGCTGTCGGAATCACGAACAGCGTGCCGGCGACGGACAGCGCGACGATCCACAGCAGGCTGTTGTCGATATCCGGTCCGACATGCGGAAACAGCCACGTGCGCGCCGCGCCGAGAATCAGCACGAGCACGATGTATTCGGGAATGAGCCGCAGCGTCATCGTGCCGAGGATTTTCACCCAGCGTGCAAAGGCAGTGCCGGGCACATCGCTGGTGACCAGTTGCGCCATCGCTTCGCGCGACGCTTCGGCTTCCTTCGGCGTAACCATCCGGTTCACCAGATAGCCGAGGCCGAACACCATCACGATGCCCAAGGCGAGGCGCAGGCCCATCCACTGCCAGCCGAGCACGAAGCCCATGAAGATCAGCGTGGCGGGATTCAACGCGGTATTGCCGAGCCAGAACGCGATCGCCGCGCCGGGCGCCGCCTGACGCGCCCGCAAGCCCGCCACGACCGGCGCCGCGCAGCACGTGCACATCATGCCCGGCAACGACAGCAGGCCACCCTTCACGACGCTGCTGAAATCGGTGCGGCCGAGCGCCCGCGCGACCCATTGCGGCGGAATCAGCGCTTGCACCGCCGAACCGAGCAGCAGCCCGAGCACCATCGCTTGCCAGATCGCTTTGCCGTAGGCGAGGGCGTAGTCGATGGCAGCCTGCCACGACGCCGCCGGCGCGCTCGCCGACGTGCCCATCAGGATGGATTTGCCGATGGAGTGCTGGCTCGCGGCCACGAACGCGCGGTTGTAGTACGGGAACCACTTCACATAGAAGAGGCCGACCACAGCGATCAGCAGAAAGACGATCCAGCCAAGAGCGACTCGTGGTTGTCGAAGGGTTGATTGCATGGCGGTCTTGAACGTTGGTTTTAATCAGATGACAGCGAGCGCGCTGCTGTCGAGCTGTACGAGCAGTGCTTTTGCCTGGTCGACGACATCGGCGTCGTTGGGGCGGAAATTCCATTGCAATGCGCGCGGCAACTGGACGAAATGCTGGTGGCTGCTGCGCGCATACGCCGGATCGTAGTGACGCCCGATCAACTCGTGCGCGAGCTCGGCACGGCGGTTGTCGTCGACGAGCTTTTGCCAGCCCGTGACACGTTCCCGGCTATGCAAACCGATCATCCGTTGCAGTTGCCCCTTCAGCGCATCGGGATCGTCGAACAGATGGGCGTAGTCGTGCAGCAGGAATGCCGCGCGATCTTCGCGGCTCGAGATCACCTCGACGCAGCGGCCCTGATGAAACGTCTCGAGCAGCGCGAGCGGCAGCGCGACGGAGCCGATGCGCCGGCTCTCCGCTTCAACGAACACCGGCCGTGCCGGATCGAACGTGCGCAACGCGCTCACGAGCAGCGTATCGAAGCGCTTCTGCGACGGCTGCGCCACGCCGGCCCAGGCGCCGAGCAGCGAGCCGCGATGCGCGGCCAACGCTTCGAGATCCAGCGTCTGCGCGCCCGCGGCGTGCAGGGCCGCGAGCAGGCGCGTCTTGCCGCTGCCGGTCGGGCCCACCAGCGCGATGTACGAGAACGTCTTCGGCAAGGTGGCGAGCGTGTCGAGCGTGGCCCGTCGATAGGTTTTGTAGCCGCCATCGAGTTGGCGCGCCTGCCAGCCGATCATATTGAACAGCGTGGTCACCGAACCCGAGCGTTTGCCGCCGCGCCAGCAATAGATCAGCGGCCGCCAGTTGCGCGGCCGGTCGGCGAAAGTCGTTTCCAGATGGTGCGCGATATTGCGCGCGACCAGCGCCGCACCGATCCGGGTGGCTTCGAACGGCGATACCTGCTTGTACGTCGTGCCGACCAGCACGCGCTCTTCATTGCTCAACACGGGCGCGTTAAGCGCGCCCGGAATATGGTCTTCCGCAAATTCGAGAGGCGTGCGCACATCGATGATTTCATCGAAATCACCTGCTTTTTCGAGGCTGACGAGTAGGTTTTTCAAGGAGTTAGGGACAAAACGGGCCGGCGGGAAGGGTGAAATTATCGCACGCGCCGTGAATAGCGGCCGGCGGGGCACTCAGCGCTGTTTCCCGGCCGCGCGCCCCGCATCGCTCCTTCGTCCGCTCGCGGCTCAGATGACCTCGACGCGTCCTTCTCCACTGACCATTTCGCCGATCACACACGCCTCGCCGAACCCGTCGGCGCGGAACAGGGCGAGAACCTCGTCGACGGCTTGCGGCGCGCACGAGACCAGCAAGCCGCCCGAGGTTTGCGGATCGGTGAGCAGCGTGCGCGCCGTCGCAGGAAATGAGGAGGGCAGAACGATGTTTTTGCCGTATGCGTCCCAGTTGCGTCCCGACGCGCCGGTGAAAATGCCGGCTTCCGCGAGGCTCACCACGTCTGGCAGCCACGGCAGATCTGCATAGCGCACGCGCGCGGTCAGGTTCGAGCCGCGCGCCAGTTCCAGCGTATGGCCGAGCAGGCCGAAGCCGGTGATATCCGTGAGCGCGTGCACGCCGCCGAGCCGGGACAGGTCCGCGCCCGGCCGGTTGAGCTTGGTCGTCGCGCCGATCATGGCGGCGTAGCCGGCGGCGTCGAGCCGGTCTTTCTTCAGGGCTGCCGAGAGAATGCCCACGCCCAGCGGCTTGCCGAGGATCAGCACATCGCCCGCTTGCCCGCCCGCGTTGCGTTTGACGCGCTTCGGATCGACCACGCCAATGGCGACGAGGCCGTAGATCGGCTCGACCGAATCGATCGAATGGCCGCCGGCGAGCGGGATGCGGGCCTCGGCGCACACGGATTCGCCGCCCTTCAGCACGGCTGCGATCACTTCGTGCGGCAGCACGTTGATCGGCATGCCGACGATGGCCAGCGCCATCAGCGGCTTGCCGCCCATCGCGTAGACGTCGGACAGCGCATTGGTCGCGGCGATGCGGCCGAAGTCGAACGGGTCGTCGACGATCGGCATGAAGAAGTCGGTGGTGGCGACGATCGCCTGCTCGTCGTTGAGTTTATAGACGGCGGCGTCGTCGGCCGTGTCGTTACCGACCAGCAGATCGGGAAAGAACGGCAGCGGCGCGCTGCGCTTGAGCAGATCGGCAAGCAGGCCGGGCGCGATCTTGCAGCCGCAACCGCCGCCGTGCGACAGACTGGTCAGACGGGGCGAAGCGCTTGCGTGGCTGGGGGTATTGGTCATTGTGGCAGGCATTTCAGGCTACGAATGACCGCCATTATGATGGTTGTTCGTGCAATGCGCAGGGACCGGCGGTCGCCGAAGCGATCCGGACAGAACGCGAAACACGCCGTGCATTCCTCCGCGCCTGCCCGCAACGCGCCGCGCGGTCGCAATGCGCTTAACGCAAAAGTGCGACAAAAGCGCGGCAAACTCACTCGCTATTTGTTGCTGCCGGCCCCGGTGCCATAGAGGCCGTTATCGAAGCCGCCCGCGCCTTGGGATTTGTGGCTCTTCCCGTCAGTCTTGCCGCGCGAGTTCGCCGAACCGCCATCTTTTGTCTGAGGCTTGTGCGATTCATGGACTGCGGACGCGGACGAATCGGGCGCCGATCCCATCGAAGAAGTGCGGTTCTCCTGCTGCGACGAACCGCTGCCCTGTGTGATCTGAGCAATACCGCGCGTACTCAGCGCGAGCATCGCGGCACCCAGCGCAAGCGAGACAACGCCGACCGACGCACACGATTTCACTGCGCCGTAAAGATTGCCTGCGAGAGAAGATTTGAGAAGGGGATAGGTCATAAGTGCCCAAAGATCTGGAGTAAGTGTCGGTGCGTGGCTCACTGATTCAGCAATAACAATGCCTCGACTTTGTTGAAATCGGCTGTGGCATTTCATATTTAGTTGCACTGTAGAAGGCATAAGTTCTCGCTGCAGGATTTCATACCGGTCTCTATAATCGTTATCAGTGTCCCCATAAAGAGCCGAGGCCATTCAATGACCCATATGTCCCGGCGACAATTTCTGAAGGTCTCCGCCACCACGCTAGCCGGATCGAGTCTCGCCCTCATGGGCTTCTCACCGACGCCCGCGTTAGCGGAAGTCCGTCAGTACAAGTTGTCGCGCACAACCGAAACCCGCAATACCTGCCCGTACTGTTCGGTAGGCTGCGGCATCCTGATGTACGGACTCGGCGACAACGCCAAGAACGCAAAGTCCAGCATCATCCACATCGAAGGCGATCCCGATCACCCGGTCAATCGCGGCACGCTGTGCCCGAAGGGCGCGAGCCTGATCGACTTCATTCACAGCCCGAGCCGTCTGAAATATCCGGAGTACCGTGCGGCCGGCTCGAATGAATGGAAGCGCATGTCGTGGGAAGACGCACTCGATCGCATTGCGAAATTGATGAAGGAAGATCGCGACGCCAACTTCGTCGAGACAACGGCAGACGGCAAGAAGGTCAACCGCTGGCTGACCACCGGCGTGCTCGCAGCATCGGCCGGTAGCAATGAAGTCGGTTATTTGACGCACAAGACTGTCCGCAGTCTTGGCATGCTCGCATTCGACAATCAAGCACGTGTCTGACACGGCCCGACGGTGGCAGGTCTTGCCCCGACGTTTGGCCGTGGAGCGATGACGAACCATTGGGTCGACATCAAGAACGCGGATGTGATTCTGGTGATGGGCGGCAATGCGGCCGAGGCGCACCCGTGCGGTTTCAAATGGGTCACTGAGGCCAAGGCGCATCGCAAGGCGAGGTTGATCGTGGTCGATCCGCGCTTTACGCGCACGGCATCGGTTGCGGACTATTACGCGCAGATTCGGACCGGCTCGGACATCGTGTTCCTGGGCGGGGTGATCAACTATCTGCTCACCAACGACAAGATCCAGCACGAGTATGTAAAGAACTACACGGACATGCCGTTCATCGTTCGTGAGGATTTCTCATTTACCGACGGTCTCTATTCCGGCTACGACGCCGACAAGCGCAAGTACGACCAGAGTTCGTGGGACTACGAACGCGGCGACGACGGCTTTGCCAAAGTCGATCCGACGTTGCAGCACCCGCGCTGCGTCTATCAACTGATGAAGCAGCACTACTCGCGCTACACGCCCGAGCAGGTCGAGAGCACGTGCGGCACGCCTAAGGAAAAATTCCTCAAGGTGTGCGAGATGCTCGCATCGACGGCTGTCCCGGGGCGCGCCGGCACGATCCTGTACGCGCTCGGCTGGACGCATCATTCGATCGGCGCGCAGATCATCCGCACCGGCGCGATGGTGCAATTGCTGCTAGGCAATATCGGCATTGCGGGCGGCGGCATGAATGCGCTGCGCGGTCACTCGAACATTCAGGGTTTGACCGACCTCGGCCTGATGTCGAATCTGTTGCCGGGTTACATGACGCTGCCGCTGGAAGCCGAACAGGACTTCGACGCCTACATCGCGAAGCGCGCGAGCCAGCCGTTGCGGCCGAATCAGTTGAGCTACTGGCGCAACTATCGCGCTTTCCATGTCAGTTTCATGAAGTCATGGTGGGGCGATAACGCGACCGCCGAGAACAACTTCGGTTTCGACTACCTGCCGAAGCTCGATAAGTCATACGACATGCTGCAGGTCTTCGAGCTGATGAATCAAGGCAAGATGACGGGCTACATCGCGCAGGGCTTCAACCCGCTCGCCGCGGCGCCGAACAAGGCGAAGATCGGCGCGAGTCTGGCCAAGCTGAAGTGGCTCGTCATCATGGATCCGCTCGCCACCGAAACCTCCGAGTTCTGGAAGAATTTCGGCGAGTTCAACGACGTCGATCCCACTTCGATCGCGACCGAAGTGTTCCGTTTGCCGACCACCTGTTTCGCGGAAGAGCGCGGTTCGCTGGTCAGCTCCAGCCGCGTGCTGCAGTGGCACTGGCAGGGCGCGGACGGCCCCGGAGAAGCGAAGAGCGATCTCGAGATCATGTCGGGCTTGTGGCTGCGCATCCGCGAGGCCTACAGGAAGAACGGCGGCAAGTATCCCGATCCGATTCTCAAGATGAGTTGGCCGTATGCCGACCCGGAAAGCCCGACGCCTGAAGAGATCGCCATGGAGTTCAGCGGCAAGGCGCTTGCCGACGTCACCGACCCGACCGACAAAACCAAGGTGCTTGCCAAAAAGGGCGAGCAACTGGCGAGCTTCGCACAGTTGCGCGACGACGGCAGTACCGCGAGCGGTTGCTGGATCTTCTGCGGCGCATGGACCCAGGCGGGCAACCAGATGGGCCGCCGCGACAATTCCGACCCGACCGGCATCGGCAATACCCTGAACTGGGCGTGGGCCTGGCCGGCGAACCGGCGGATTCTGTACAACCGTGCTTCGTGCGACGTCAGCGGCAAGCCGTTCGATCCGACGCGCAAGCTGATCGCCTGGAACGGCAAGGCGTGGACGGGCGCGGACATTCCCGACTTCAAGGCGGACGAACCGCCCGAAAACGGCATGAATCCGTTCATCATGAACGCGGAAGGCGTGGCGCGCTTCTTCTCGCGCGATGGTCTGGTGGAAGGGCCATTCCCGGAGCACTACGAACCGTTTGAAACGCCGCTCGGCTACAACCCGCTGCATCCGAACAACAAGGCGGTCGTCAGCAGTCCGGCGGCACGTGTGTTCCCCGATGACCGGGCCGCGTTCGGCACGCACGAGAAATTCCCGCATACGGCGACCACCTATCGTCTGACGGAGCATTTCCACTACTGGACCAAGCACGCGCGCCTGAATGCGATCGTGCAGCCGCAGCAGTTCGTGGAGATCGGCGAGGATCTGGCGAAGGAGGTGGGCGTGGTGGCCGGAGATCGCGTCAAGGTGTCGTCCAATCGCGGGCACATCATTGCCGTGGCGCTCGTCACCAAACGGATCAAACCGCTGATGATCGAAGGAAAGAAAGTCCAGACAGTCGGATTGCCGCTGCATTGGGGCTTCAAGGGACTCGCGAAGCCAGGCTATCTCGTCAATACGCTGACGCCCTCCGTGGGCGATGGGAATTCGCAAACACCGGAATTCAAATCGTTCCTCGTCAAGGTCGAAAAGGCATAGGGAGAAGAGATGGCACTGCAATCACTGGACATCAAACGCCTCTCGGCCACGACCTTGCCTGAACCGCAAGTGCGTGAGCCGGTCACGGGCACGGTCGCCAAGCTCATCGACGTGTCGAAGTGCATTGGCTGCAAGGCGTGTCAGACCGCCTGCATGGAATGGAACGATCTGCGCGATGAAATCGGCACGACAACCGGCATCTACGACAATCCGCGCGACCTGAGCGAGCATTCATGGACCGTCATGCGGTTCTCGGAATACGAGAACACCGAAGGCGATCTCGAGTGGCTGATCCGCAAGGACGGCTGCATGCACTGCGAGGATCCCGGTTGTCTGAAGGCTTGTCCGTCGCCGGGCGCGATCGTGCAGTACACCAACGGCATCGTGGATTTTCACGAGGAAAACTGCATCGGCTGCGGCTATTGCATCACCGGCTGCCCGTTCAACGTGCCGCGCATTTCGAAGAAGGACAACCGGGCGTACAAGTGCACGCTGTGTTCGGACCGCGTGGCGGTCGGCCAGGAACCGGCTTGCGTGAAGACGTGCCCGACCGGCGCGATCATGTTCGGCACCAAGGAGGACATGAAGCAGCAGGCCGCGGAGCGGGTTGAAGATCTGAAGGAACGCGGTTTCCAGAACGCCGGTTTGTACGATCCTGCCGGCGTGGGCGGCACGCACGTCATGTACGTGCTGCATCACGCCGACAAGGCCAACCTGTATCACGGTTTGCCGCAGAATCCGAAGATCAGCGCGATGGTTGCCGTGTGGAAGGGGCTGGCCAAGCCGCTGGCGCTGGCGGGCATTGCGTTCGCGGCCATAGCCGGGTTCTTCCACTACACGCGCGTCGGTCCGAATGAGGTGTCGGAGGCTGATGAAGCCGAAGCCCAGCACGAAGCCGACGAGGCACGCCGTTCGCGGGAGGCATCCAATGAAGCACCCTGAGCATACCGATCTGAAGGACGTGAAGGGCAACAGTCTGATCGTGCGCTACACGCCGAACGAGCGTACGAATCACTGGATCACCGCGATCACGTTCGTTCTGCTGGCGCTGTCCGGCCTCGCCATGTTTCATCCGGCCATGTCGTGGCTCTACGCGATCTTCGGCGGCGGGCAATGGACGCGGATTCTGCATCCGTTCGTCGGCTGCGTGATGTTCCTGTCGTTTCTGATTCTTGCGTTGCGCTTCTGGCATCACAACTATCTCGACAAGGCTGACCTTCAGTGGATGAGGCAGATCGACGACGTGCTCAACAATCGTGAGGAAAAGCTCCCCGCGATCGGTAAGTACAATGCCGGTCAAAAGCTGTTATTTTTCACCATGGTGATCTGCCTGCTGCTGTTGCTGGCGAGTGGCATCGTGATCTGGCGCCGCTATTTCTCGTTCTATTTTCCGATCGAGATCATCCGGCTCGCGGCGCTCGTGCATGCCGCGGCGGCGTTCGTGCTGATCGTCGGGATCGTCGTGCATATTTATGCGGCGCTGTGGATCAAGGGGTCGATCGGCGCCATGACGCGCGGCACGGTGACCTACGGCTGGGCGCGGAAACATCATCCGAACTGGTTCAAGGAAATCATCGGTAAATAGCGGGCCACGCATAGGCAACCCAGGCAGCGCGGATTCCGGCGCGCTGCACCCGAGCCGCCGTCCTTGTTCGATGAACGGCGGCGGCTCCTTAGTTTTCAGAGGTCGATACTGTGGTTCAACGTATTCTCGAAGCCGGCGATATCGAATCGCTCGATCATTCGGCGATTCCGCGCATTCGCACGCCGGAACGGCTCGCGGTGTTTTCCGCCCGCGCCGCGCGGCTGCGCCAGCTTGCGGCGCTCAACAATCCGATCGCCGGCTATTTGCGCCTGATGGCCGTGCTCGCCGATGCGCAGCAAGCCGTGATGACGAGCTTCAAGGCGCAGCCGCCCAGCCTCGAGTTGATCGCGAGTGCGCAGCAGCATTCCATGCCGCTGATTCCGGCGCTTTCCGGCGTGCGCGACCCGGCGTGGCGGGACGTGCTGCGCCAGTTGCTCGACAAGGTGGCAACCGCGGGCCCGCTCACGCCGCCGCTCGAAACGCTGATTGCCAGGCTGCGCACGCTCGACACCGCTACGCTCGAATTCCAGGCCGACGCAATCTTTGCGCAGCGCTTCGAAGAGGTCGATCCGGCGAGCGCGCCGTTCATCGTGGCCGCGCTGCAAGTGGTGTGGACCGACCTCGCTGCCGACATCGACAAGCGCGAGGTGCCGTACATCGAGACACTCGGCCTGTGTCCCGTGTGCGGATCGCATCCGGTGGCGAGCATCGTGCGTGTGGGCGGCGCGTATGACAATTACCGCTACCTGCAATGCGGCCTGTGCTCGACCGAGTGGCACATGGTTCGCACGAAGTGCTCGAACTGCGATTCGACCAAGGGCATCGCTTATCACACGGTCGGCTCGCCCGATGCGGACGAGGCTACGCGCGAAGCGGAATCGAAGAACGCCGCGCTGAAAGCGGAATCGTGCGACGAATGCCATACTTATCGAAAGATCGGCATTCAGTCGAAGGACTACGATTTCGAACCGTTCGCGGACGATCTCGCCAGTCTCACGCTGGATTTGTTGATGGGGGCGGAAGGTTACCGGCGCGCGTCGCCGCATCCGTGGCTGTGGCCCGAACAGGGTGTCGGTGCGGATGACTCTTCCGGCGAGTCCGACTAGCAGCGAGTGGATGCGACTAGAAAAGGGATGGCCTCGTGAGCGATGTAAGCGGCTCTGAATTGCAGGCGCTGATGGCGCGCGTGCCGTCGGTGGAAAAGGTGCTGGCGTCGGTCGAGTTCGCGGCATTGATCGGCGAATACGGCCGCACCCAGGTGTTGAGCGCGGTGCGCGAAGCGCTCGACACCTGGCGCGCCGGCGCGCAGTCGGGCGATGCGTCTGTGAGCGCGCTCGACGTCGCGCAACTGAAGCGTTCAGTCGAAGCCGCGCTGCGCCAGCGCAACGAGTCGCGCTTGCGCAGCGTTTTCAATCTGACCGGCACGGTGTTGCATACCAATCTCGGCCGCGCATTGCTGCCCGACGAAGCGGTGCAGGCTGTGATGAAAGCGCTGACGCAACCCGCCAACCTCGAGTTCGATCTGGGCACCGGCAAGCGCGGCGATCGCGACGATCTGATCGACGCGCTCATCTGCGAACTGACCGGCGCCGAAGCGGCCACCGTGGTCAACAACAACGCGGCCGCCGTGCTGCTCACGCTGTCCGCGCTGGCGTCGAAGAAAGAAGTCATCGTGTCGCGCGGCGAGCTGGTTGAAATCGGCGGCGCGTTTCGCATTCCCGACATCATGAGCCGCGCGGGTGCGAAACTGCGCGAAGTCGGCACGACGAACCGCACGCATCTGAAGGACTACGAGGAAGCCATCGGCCCGCAAACCGCGCTGCTGATGAAAGTCCACGCGAGCAACTATGCGATCAGCGGCTTCACCAAAGAGGTCGGTCTGGATGAAATCGCGCCGCTTGCCCATGCGCGCGGTCTTGCGGTTGCAGTGGACCTCGGCAGCGGCACGCTGGTCGATCTGAGCCAATGGGGCTTGCCGCGTGAAACGACGGTGCGTGAAACCGTCGAAGCCGGTGCGGACCTCGTCACGTTCAGCGGCGACAAGTTGCTCGGCGGTCCGCAAGCCGGTTTGATCGTCGGGCGGCGCGATCTGATCGCGAAGATCAAGAAGCATCCGCTCAAGCGCGCGTTGCGCGTCGGCAAACTGACGCTCGCGGCGCTGGAGCCCGTGCTGCAGTTGTACCGTGCGCCGGAGAAGCTCACGGAGCGGCTCACCACGTTGCGCTTGTTGACCCGTCCCGCCGACCACATCCGGCTCGCCGCGGAGCGCGTGCAACCCGCGTTGCAGCGCGCATTCGGCGAACGCTATGCGGTGACGGCGGAGCCGATGTTCAGCCAGATCGGCAGCGGCGCTTTGCCGGTCGACGTGCTGCCGAGTTACGGCCTCGTCGTCAGAATGGCGGACGGCAAACGCGGTGGCCGTCAATTGGTCGCGCTTGAAAAGCGGCTGCGCGAGATGGCGAGGCCCGTGATCGGCCGTATCGCGGACGATGCATTGCGCCTCGATCTGCGCTGTCTCGAAGCCGCCGATGAAGCGCAACTGATCGAGCAACTGAAGGGCGTGCGCGCATGATCGTCGGTACGGCGGGACATATCGACCACGGTAAGACGAGCCTGGTGAAAGCGCTCTCGGGCGTCGATACGGATCGGCTCAAAGAAGAGAAGGCGCGCGGCATTTCCATCGAATTGGGTTACGCGTACGTGCCGCTCGAGAATGGCGACGTGCTCGGCCTGATCGACGTGCCGGGCCACGAGAAGCTCGTGCACACCATGACCGCGGGCGCGAGCGGCATCGATTTCGCACTGCTCGTGATTGCCGCCGACGACGGTGTGATGCCGCAAACGCGTGAGCATCTGGCGATCATCGAGCTGCTCGGTATTCGGCAAGGTGCCGTCGCGTTGACCAAGGTGGACCGTGTTGACGCTCGGCGTCTGCGCGAAGCGCACGACGAAGTTAGCGCGTTTCTAAGCGGAAGCGTGCTCGAAGACGCACCCGTGTTCGATACTTGCGCGGTGCGCGCCGACGATCCCGGCGTGGCCGCGTTGACGGCGCACCTGCACGCGGCCGCCGCGGCGTGGCGGATGAAGCGCGACGACGGCCTGTTCCGTCTCGCGGTCGATCGTGTCTTCACGCTCTCGGGCCAGGGCACGATCGTGACCGGCACCGTGGTGTCGGGCCGCGTGGCGGTCGGCGACACGATGCTGCTCGCGCCGAAGAATCAACCGGTGCGCGTGCGCAGCATTCATGCGCAGAATCGTCCGGCGCAAAGCGGCCGCGCCGGCGAGCGCTGCGCATTGAACCTCGCGGGCATCGAGAAGAGCGCGATCGATCGTGGCGACTGGATCGTCAATCCGCGGCTCTCGCAGGCGTCGCAGCGAATCGACGTCATGCTGACGCTGCTCGCCGATGCACCGCTTACGTTGGAGCATTGGGCGCCGTTGCATGTGCATCTGGGCACGCAGCACCAGGTCGCGCATGTCGCGTTGCTCGATGGCGACACACTCGGCGCCGGTCAGCGTGCCCGCGTTCAACTCGTGTTCGAGCGGCCGGTTTGCGCGCTGCCGGGCGATCGGTTCGTGGTGCGCAACGCGCAGGCTAATCGCACGATCGGCGGTGGCCATGTACTCGACCCGTTCGCGCCGTCGCGCAAGCGTCGTTCGGCCGAGCGGCTGGCGTGGCTCGACGCGCTTCAGACGGTGCTCGACACCGGCACGCTCGACGCCATCTTCGCGAGAGCGCCGCATGGCTTGTCGCGCTTGCTGCTGGAAAGTTTGACGGGCATGCCGGCGGCCGCGCTCGCGTTGCCGCCCAACACGCGTGTCGTGGAACTGCCAGGCGAGGACGCATTGCTAGTCGCCGACGCGCTTTGGCAAGCGCTCAATACGCGATTGACGACGACGCTCGCGCAGTACCACGAACGCTCGCCGGACGAGTTGGGCCCGGACATCTCGCGCTTGCGACGCATTGCCGCGCCGCTGGTGGACGACGCGCTGTGGCGCGCGCTTGTCGACGATGCCGCGACGCGTGCCGAGATCGTCAAACGCGGGCCGTGGCTGCATCTGCCAGGCCACACGGTGACGCTCGACGACGTTGATCGCGCGCTCGCGGCGACGTTACTGCCCGCGGTCAAAGCGGGGCGTTTCGATCCGCCGTGGGTACGCGATCTGGCCAGCGCGCACGGCGTATCCGAGGAGCGTGTACGCCAATTGATGCGCAAGCTCGCGCGGCAGGGCGAGCTGTTTCAGGTTGTGCGCGATCTCTTCTATCACCCGGAGATGATTCGCGAACTGGCTTCAATTGCGGCTGACGAGGCGCAAAAGAATGCCGGCACGGTTGCGGCCGCACCGTTTCGCGACGTCACCGGATTGGGCCGCAAACGCGCGATTCAGCTTTTGGAATTCTTCGACCGGGTTGGGTATACTCGCTTCCACCGTGGCCTGCATCTGCTGCGCACGGATAGTCGCTGGCTCGATCTGCTCTGATCATTGGCAACGTGTAGTTCAATCACCGTAGGAAGGCATTCGTGTCCGGTGGCGCGGCTGGGCTTCAAACCCAGTTGAGGGCGTCAGACGCTCTCAGGTCGGTTCGACTCCGGCTGCCTTCCGCCAGTTAAGGCTTTAATGGCCGGCAGAATTTATTTACGTTTTGTTGCGTTTGCTTGGCGCACCTCTGCCAAGTGCCGTGCCACCACCTGCAAAGCGTTCTGCGACAACGCTCGGAAGGATGACCTTTGCTACTCACGCGGTGACATCAACCGCTATCCGAGACGACCTGTACGGTCGCAAAGTGGTGACAGTCTGAAACAGGTCGGACAGCGCCATTGACAGCAACGTGCGAGGCGAAGCAACCGTTTGAAAGCGGCATATTTTAGTCACGAAAGCAGCGTCAGAATGTCAAAGTTGAAACTGAAGCTCGCCGTCGCCGCTTGATCGCCCGATGGTCCTGCTCGACGAGGTTGTTGAGATATTTGGATTGACGGATCCTCCCTTGACCCAGCTGTGCGCTTCCGCGCCAGCGAGGAGCAAGACTTGACCTATCCTTTGTGAGGCAGTTCGCAAATGGCCTTTACAACTTTCTGCTCATAGAAGTCATCAGCCGACGCGCGAACGCGAGCGACGCATGCGTGGCTTCCGCGATCCTGAACGCACGCAGGTTTTCTTAGCCAGCTTCGGTCCGATCCGTCAGCACTTCGCGCTCAAGCGACACCTGCTACGCACCTCACTCTATCGCAAACAGCTCGCCGCACGCTTCACCGCCAGGCATCGTTTCACCGAGGCCACCCAAGTTCCGTCCATTTTCTGAGCAAGCGTGTGTCCTCTCCGCTATTGTGTCGCGCGCAATTTAACGTGACAGCGCCCCAACGATTGCCCCTCCCAGTTGTTGCCCGGCTTTTAGGCGATGTTCACTTAATAGCTCGCCCAGTAGCAGCTCTACGTGGCGGTCTTGCCGTGCAGTTCAACCTGCAGCGGCGAACCACTCACCCGACACCGCACTGAAAAATAGTGAAGCCTGATCGAGAGGGCGCGATCCGCGCGTAAGCATCTCACGCTTGAGATGTCCAGAAATAGTTGTTGTGCTTCTCTTTTTTGTCGTTCTAAAGTCAATCGTCGAGCGCTTACCGACTATTTGTAAGCACCTCACGGGTGTGCGTTTCTCGTACACGTCACATGGAAATCGTAATCGACAGAGTATTTCACGACGAGATGTTTAGTAATCCGACATTAACCATTTACCGAAACGGGAATTTGAAATGCGCAAGATGGCTTTGGCTTGTTCTGCAGCGCTCGTTGCACTCGGCACCGTGACAATGACGCCGGCCCGAGCCGATGTCACGCTGTACGGTATTCTCGATACGTACGTGGGTTACACGAACGCAGGCGGTAAAGGTGCACAGACTGCGATGCAGAGTGGCGGTTTGTCGGCAAGCCGCATAGGGATCAGAGGGAGTGAAGATCTCGGCGGCGGCCTGCGTGCGACGTTCGACCTCGAGAACGGCATTCTCACGAACTCCGGGGCCGCGACGGATTCCACGCTCGCCTTCAGTCGCAGTGCGTGGGTCGGTCTCGGCACGCCGTATGGCGAATTCCGTTTCGGACGCCAGAACTCGGTGCTGCTGCTGATGCACAGCAAGTTCGACGCATTTTCCGGCGGTACGTACGGCTCGTTTCTTCACAACGCTTCGACGTTCGCATTCCGCTACGACAACATGATCACGTACTGGTCGCCGAACGTCGCGGGATTCACGTTCTCCGCGGGTGCGAGTCTAGGCGGTCAGACGTCGCCGCATGACGCGTTGAACGCCTATGTCGGTTCGATCGATTATCAGCACGGGCCGCTATACCTCGGCGTCAGCCACGCGGAACAGAATGGCGCGAACGGAAAAATCAATACGAAGACGACGTTCGCCGGCGGCAGCTATCAGTTCGGCAGTCTGACGGGTTATTTCGGCTACTACCGCGGCAACAACCTCGGCTCGAATACCGCAACCAATGTCGAAGGCAAATATCACAGCGTCTATTCGCTATCGACGACGTACAACCTCACGCCCGCGCTACGACTCGCGGCCGGCATCGGCTACGCGCAGGACAGCTCAGGCCAGCATAACAACGCGGGCGAAGTAAGCGTTGGCGCGTTTTACAGCTTGAGCAAGCGGACGCTCATCTATGGAACGCTTGAGCGGCTCGTAAACCGTCACGGCGCGACCTATGCGCTGATCGCCAACGGCCCCATCACACCGAACACGCCGGCGCGTGGAGACGGGGTGACAGGCGCACAGCTCGGGATTCTGCATTCGTTCTAAGGGCATGAGCGCGCCGTGAGCGTCATGCGTATATGGCATGCGATAGGGCTCAACGCATTGGCTGAACAGCTCAGAAGTCACGTTTTTTTTCCGTGCATTTTTTTAATGGCTGTTCTAAGTTAACTCATCACCTGCCCACGCAGATCCACGTGAGCAGCTTACGAGACGAAGGAGAGGTGTCGTGAAAGATCCTGCAGCTCCGACGGTGGAATTGATCGACTGTTCGAACGAAGCAAAACTTCTCAGTGAGCGGGCGTGTTCGGCGATCCGTCAGGACATTCTGTCCTGCGTAATCGAACCGGCCGCCACGCTGACGGAAAGCGCGCTGACCGCACGCTACGGCATCGGCAAGGCAACCTGCAGGGTGGCGCTGCAGCGTCTCGCGCAGGAAGGCTTTGTGCGCATCGTGCCGCGTCAGGGTTACGTGGTGACGCCGATTACGTTGAAGGACGTCGAAGAAGTGTTTGCGCTTCGCCTGGAACTCGAACCGCTATCGGCGCGCCTCGCCGCGGGCAAGGCCGATATCGACCTGTTGAACCGGCTGGAGCGCGCGTGTCGCAACGACGATACGTCGCTTGGCATCGGCAGCCGGATCGGCATCTTCATGGACGCGAATGCCGCTTTCCATATGGCGATCGCCGAATGTTCGGGCAACAGCAGGCTGGTTCGCATGCTGGGTGGCCTGCTCAACGATATGGCGCGGCTCGTGTCGCTCGGCTTCGGCGTGCAGAACACGAAGCCGGAGATCCGGCATGACCACACGGCGATGATCAGCGCGCTCGCGAGCGGCGACGGCAAGCGTGCCGAGCAGATCGCGCACCGTCATGTGGCGACGTTTCGCGACATGACGATGGAAAAGGTCATGGCGAGCCTGCGCGACACGCATGCAGGCGCACCGATCGTCCCGTTGCGAGGCGCACGATGAACGCGGTAACTACCCAGGCCATGTTTGAGAAGCCTGCCACCGCGCGCAACGCGGTGGAAGTTGAGCACGTCTCGAAGCACTACGGCAGGCTGGCGGTGCTCGAAGACATCAGCCTGACCGCGCCTTCGGGTTCGGTGCTAGCGATCGTCGGCGCGTCCGGATGCGGCAAGAGCACGTTGCTCAACATCATCGCGGGACTGGTGCAGGCGGACCAGGGCGGCGTGCGGATCGACGGAGTTGCCGGCGAGCCGACTCACGATACCCGCGTGGTCAGCTACATGTTCCAGGAAGACCGCCTGCTGCCTTGGCGCACTATCGTGGCGAATACGGAGTTCGGTCTCGAAGCGGGCTCGCTCAACGCCGAACGGCGGCGCGAACGCGCGCTGGCCGCGCTGAAGATGACCGGCCTTGAGGGATTCGAACACGCTTATCCGCACGAACTCTCGGGCGGCATGCGTAGCCGGGTGGCACTCGCGCGCAGCCTCGTCGTGAAGCCATACATCCTGTTGATGGACGAGCCGTTTTCCAAGCTCGATCCGCAGATGCGCTCGCAGATGCACGCGGAACTGCTGCGAATCCGTGAGCAGTTGAAGATGACCGTCGTATTCGTCACACACGACGTGGAAGAAGCCATCGTCCTCGCGGACAAGGTGGTTGTCCTGCGTCCGCGGCCGGGACGTGTGCGCGATGCGCTGATGATCGACCTGCCGCGGCCGCGCGATCCGCTCGCCGCCGAAGTTGCGGAAACGGTGCGCCGCGTGCGCGCCCTCATTTAAGGACGTTGCGATGTCTTCTGTTTCGACCGCCAGTTCTGTTTTCCCCGCACGGTTTGGCCGCCTGACCCGCTTTGCGAAAGTCGCCGGTCAACGTCTTTCGCTGCTCGCCATATTCCTGATCCTGTGGTGGCTGGCGGCGCAACGCGTGCCGGCCTTCATCCTGCCCGGCCCGGAAAAAACGTGGAACGCGCTGCTTGACCTGATCGCCACCGGCACATTTGCCGAGGACCTCGGCATTACGCTGTACCGCGTCGTTGCGGGCTTCCTTCTGGCCGCGCTGGTCGGCACGCCGCTCGGCATCCTGCTCGGCGCGAACCGGCGACTCGGCAGTTTTTGCGAGCCGGTGCTGTCGGTGGTCAACACGGTATCCGCTGCGATCTGGGCCATCTTCGCGTTGATCTGGTTCGGTATCTCGAACGGCACGACCATCTTCGTCGTGTTCATGGAAGCGATGCCGCTGATTCTCACGAACGTGTGGCAGGGCGCGCAAAGCGTCAACGCCGAATACGTAGAGCTTGCCCGCAGCTTTCAGATGTCGCGCAGCAAGGTGATGACCAAGATCTATCTGCCCACCGTGCTGCCGTATTTCTTCTCCGGTGCGCGCCTTGCGTTCGGCTTCGGCTGGCGGGTGTCGCTGGTGGCAGAGACGATCGGTTCGTCGAACGGCGTCGGCTACCGGCTGCGTCAGGCGGCGGACCTTGTTCAGACCGATCAGGTGTTCGCATGGACGCTCACCATGGTCGTGCTGATGGTGGTGCTCGAGTACGGCATTCTCAAGCCGCTTGAAAACCACCTGTTCCGCTGGAAGAAACGAGCATAAAGAATGGCTCGCGACGCACTGCTGCCGCGCCGCGGGCTGAAGTAATCGAAATTTACGAAGAAGTAGAGCGTCTGCATTCCATAAATAGGAGTACATATGAACGGTACGATGAAGGCTTTGATTCTCTCTGAACACGGTGACGTGGACAAACTCCATGTCGGTGAGCTACCGATGCCGAAGGCGGTGCCGGGTCACGTGGTCATCCGCGTGCGCGCGTCGTCTTTCAACTATCACGACGTCTTTACGGTGAAGGGCATGCCGGGCATCAAGGTGCCGCTGCCTGTGGTCATCGGTCTGGATATGGCGGGAGAGATCACGGAGGTTGGCGACAACGTCGAAAACTGGTCGGTCGGTGCGCGCGTGCTTGTCAACCCGCTCAACAAGAAGAAAGGTCTGATGGGCGAAATGCTCGACGGCGGCATGGCGCAGTACTGCCTCGTCAGCGCGGACCAGTTGATCGCAATGCCAGAAGGCGTGACCTTCGAAGAAGCGGCGTCTTTGCCGGTCGCCTACGGTACAGCGCACCGGATGCTCGTCACGCACAACACTATCAAGCCGGGGGATCGTGTGGTCATTCTGGGTGCGAGCGGCGGTGTCGGAACCGGCTGCGTGACGCTTGCCAAAATGCTCGGCGCGGAAGTGATCGCGGCCGCCGGCAGCGCGGACAAGGCTGAACGGCTCAAGGCCATGGGCGCCGACCACGTCATCAACTATCGCGACACCGATTTCTCGAAGTGGGTCATCGAGAAGTACGGCAAGCCGCAACGCCGGAGCTATGAAGGCGGCGCGGACGTCGTGATCAATTTCACCGGTGGCGATACGTGGGTGCCGTCGCTCAAATGCATCAAACGCGGCGGTAGTCTGCTTGTCTGCGGCGCGACCGCGGGCCACGATCCCAAGGAAGACCTTCGCTACATCTGGAGCTTCGAGATTCGCGTGATCGGATCGAACAGTTTCTATGACGACAACCTCTCTGCACTGATGGAATTGATCCGTACCAGGAAGATTGCAGTGCAGATCGACAAGGTGTTGCCGCTCGAACAGGCCGCCGAAGGCCTGCGCATGATTCGCGATCGGGAAGTGCTCGGCAAGATTGTCGTTACCCCATAAAAATACGGAGACTCGAATGGCTGATAACCAGCAACTTACCGCGGAGCAGGTTCAGGCAATGCTCACGCGCGGTCCTTATCATCAGTGGCTCGGTCTGCGTGTGCTCGAAGTCGGCGACGACTCGATCGAAATCGCCGCGACGTGGCGCGAAGAGTGGGTCGTGAACCCCGAACGCCGCTATACGCACGGCGGCATTCTTGCCGCGCTGGTCGACCTCACGGCCGACTGGGCGCTGGTGTCGAAAACGGGCCGCGGCGTACCGACGATCGATCTGCGCGTCGACTATCACCGCGCGGCGATGCCGGGCGACCTCATCGCGCGCGGCAAGGTCGTGAAGTTCGGCAGCGCGATTTCGGTTGCGGAGGCGCACATCTATGACCAGTCCGGCGCGCTGCTCGCAAGCGGCCGGGGCGTCTATTCGACCGCGCCGGCACCCGCGCCGAAGGCATGATGAACACGGCGACATCGACGCTCGACCATGTCGTCGTGAACGCGATGTTCGAAACCGACGCCGCGGCGTCGTGTTTCGAAGCGCTCGGCTTCGCGCTGACGCCGCGCGGCTATCACTCGCTTGGCTCGGTCAATCACCTGATGATGTTCGATGGACATTATCTCGAACTGGTTGGCCTGCCGCCCGGCGCCACCACGTTGCGACGCGAGATTCTCGAAAGCCGTCTAGGTATAGACGGTCTCGTGTTCAAGACGGACGACGCGCAGGAAACCTATGCGCGTTTGATCGACGCCGGCGTGCGCGCCACTGAACCGCAGTCGTTCACGCGACCCGTCGATATTGAAGGCGTCGAGCAGATCGCCCGTTTCAGGACGACCCGGCTCGCGGCCGAAGAACTGTCCGCCGGGCGCGTCTATTTCTGCGAGCACCTGACGCCGGAATGGGTCTTCCGTGCCGAATGGACGAAGCATCCGAACGGCGCGCAGCGCTTGAGGGAATGTGTGATCGTGAGTGACGACCCGCAGCACGAAGCGCGCCGTTATGCGCTGATCGCTGGGGAGTCGGATCTCAAATCGCCGTCCGCCCGGCACTCGCGCATTGCGTTGGGTGATTTCGATCTGGACTTTGTCGATGGCGCGGCCTACCGCGCGCGCTATGGCGACCTCGTATGTAACGCAGCTGGGCGCGACAGCTATTTTGGCGCGGTCGTCGTCGAGGTAAGCGACCTTGCCGCGATGCGTGCACGTCTGGACGCGCTCGCGTCCCATGCCGACGAGAGCGTCGTGCGACTGATGCCGTCGGCCCATGCGCAGAGTGACGCATCGTCCGTAGCCCTGCTGTTAGGCGAACTCAATACTGTCATTGAATTTATCGGAGCAGTTGAACATGCCCACGCCTGAGAATCTCGGCGATCTGATCGAAGCCGACGGCGATCCGTGCAAGCTTGCAGTGATCGCGCTTGGGGAACCGGATGAAACAGGTTGCGCGTGGCACGATACGCGCATGACCTACGGGGAACTCGACGCGCTGGCTGACGGCGTCGCGCGTGCACTGGTGCAGCGCGGCCTGAAAGTCGGCGAACGCGTCGCCATTCTTGCGGCGAATCGCGCCGAGTATGTCGCGGCGCTGCTCGGTATCATGCGCGCGGGAATGGTCGCGGTGCCGGTCAACTACAGGTTTCCGCCCGCGCTCTCCACTTTTGTGATCCGCGATAGCGGTGCACGTCTGGTATTTTGCGACGCCGCGCGACTTGCCGATTGCCCGGACGATCTGCCGACAGTCGTATTCGATTCGACCGGAGAGGAAAGTTTCGCTTCATTCGTCGAACCGGGCCCGTTCGAGACTTTCGTGCCGACGCCCAACATGCCGGCAATGTTTCTCTATACGTCCGGCTCGACTGGCAAGCCCAAGGGCGTGATGCTCTCGCACGGCAGCCATCTGTGGGTGGCGCGTACGCGTGCGCGCGCGCAGCCACCGGCGGCGCATCGCTTTCTGGTGGCCGCGCCGATGTATCACATGAACGCGCTGACGCTCGTGCTGATGTCGCTGTACGGGAACGGTACGGTCGTGCTGCTTCCGCAATTCACCGCGCGCATGTACATCACGGCAATCGAGCGCTATCGGGTCACGTGGCTCACCTCCGTCCCGCCGATGATCGCGATGATGCTGCGCGAAAGGGAGTTGCTTGCGCGCACGGATCTTTCGTCGGTGCGCTTCATCCGGATGGGTTCGGCGCCCGTTAGCGAGAGTCTGCTTGCGCAAATCGGCGAGGTACTTCCGAATGCGAAGCTCACTAACGTCTACGGCACGACCGAGGGCGGGCCGATCGTGTTCGGGCCCCATCCGCAAAGGATCGAACCGCCTTTGCTGTCGGTCGGATATCCGCATCCCGAAGTGAGCGTGAAGTTGCTCGACGCACCGCCGACAGGTGTGGCGACCGGCGTGCTGGCTGTAAAAAGCCCGGCCGTCATGCTCGGTTACCACAACCGGCCGGACCTGCCGCTACCGGTGACAGCAGATGGCTTCTATGTAACGGGCGACGTATTTCACCGCGACGAACAGGGCTTCTATGCATTCGTCGGCCGTGCGGACGACATGTTCGTGTCGGGTGGCGAAAACATCTTTCCGGGTGAAGTCGAGCAGATGCTGGAGACACACCCGGATATTGTCCAGGCTTGCGTGGTACCGGTTGCCGACGACATCAAGGGAACCAAGCCGGTGGCGTTCGTCGTGCGGCGCGCGGGCGCGTCGCTAACGGAAGAGCAAGCCAAACAGCACGCGCTGACTCATGCGCCCGCATACCAGCACCCGCGACGCGTGTGGTTTGTCGATGCATTGCCGCTTGCGTCGACGAACAAGATCGATCGCGCCGCATTGAAAGCGATAGCGCTTGCGTCGTTGCAGGATAGCGAGACCGCATAAGTGAAACCGACACGACATTCAACATTATGGAGTTCAGTATGAACGAGAACTTTCGCGAGTTCCTGGAACGGCTGCGCGCGGCACAGCAACTGATCGATATACGGCAGCCCGTCGACATCCGCCACGTGGGCACGCTCGTCGACCAGAGCGACAAGGCGCTGCTGTTTCATAACGTGATCGGCTACGACATGCCGCTGCTGTCGGGCATCATCCGCACGCAGGAGCGCGCGATGATGGCAATGGGCTGCGACAGCTACTCGGAAATCGAGAAGATGCTGGCGCATGGCATCCAGAACCCGATTCCGCCTAAATACGTCGCGACGTCGGCCACGAAAGAAGTGATCTACAAAGGCGACGATGTCGATCTGTTCCGCCTGCCCATTCCGATGTCTTCGATTTTCGACGGTGGCCCGATGATTACCGCGGGTATCGTGATTTCGCGCGATCCGGAGTACGGCCTGAACAGCGGCATCTATCGCTTCATGGTGAAGGAAAAAGCGCTGAGTGGCATCGACATCGTGACGCCGAACAATATGCGCATGTTCGCGCAGCGTGCGTATGAACAAGGACGTCCGTGCCCGATTTCCATTTCGATCGGTAACCATCCGATGGAAATCATGGGCGCCGGCTATCGCGCGCCGATCGGTGTCGATGAGATGGCGATCGCGGGCGGCATTCGTGGCGTGCCGGTCGAACTGGCGCCTTGCGAGACCGTCGATCTGCCGTATATCGCCGACTCGGAAATCGTGATCGAAGCGGAAATCCTGCCGACGGGCTGGACGCAACCGGAAGGCCGTTTCGGCGAATTCACCGCATTGATGGGCGGGCTGCACTGGAATCCGGATGTGCGCATCAAGGCGATCATGCATCGGCGCGATGCGATGTATTACTCGCTGCACATGCCGTGGGAAAACACGTGGCTCGCGGCACCGACGCGCTATCAGGCGATTCGCAGCGCGCTGCGCACGGCAGGCGTGCAGGTAAAGGACATCAACGTAACGTTGGGTGGCCGCGCATTCTGGCACGCGGTTATTTCGATCAGGAAGCAGGCCGGCGAAGGCAAGAACGCGCTGCTGGCGGCGCTGTCGGTGATGGATCTGAAGCACGTGGTGGTCGTTGATGACGACATCGACGTGTTCAACGGCGAACAGGTCGAATGGGCGATCGCGACGCGCGTGCAGGGTGACCGCGATCTGATCGTGATCCCCGGCGCACGCGCGAAGCCGCTCGACCCGAGTCTGCCGGTGATGCCGCCTGGCATGGTGCCGACGGGCGCCAAGGTCGGTGTGGACGCAACGATCTCGGAAGGCATTCCGCACGAGCGCTATGAGCGCATTTCGTACGCGTACGCAGACACGGCGAAGATCGCGGACTACGTCGGCGGCAAGGCCGATACGGTGCATGTGTCGGAGCCGGAACAGGTGGAGGCTGCCGCAGCCGAAGCGATCGCGCTCATCGGCGACACGCCGCTTTACTACACCGAACTCGCCGAGCGGCTGTCGAAATACGACTTCCGCACGCTGGCCCGCGCGCTCGGCGAACTGCATGAACGCAAGCAGTTGTGGAAAACCGCGGAAGGCAAGTTGTGCGTGCGCGGTTCGCGCTTCGACGCCGTGCCGCCGACGCGGCGTTGATTGCCGCGATGTCCTTCAGTGCGCTGCGCAGGCCGGCAGCGCTCCATTCACCCCGTTGATGAGCTGACGTGATGCAACCTTACCTGCTTGCAAGGCGTGTGCTGTTCGCCGCCGTGATTTCCGTGCTTGCGCTTTCCGCGCAAGCCGCGCCGCTGCGCATCGGCTACTGGACGAGTGGCGTGAGCCTCGGCCTCGGCGCCGTGCTGGAAACAGGCGACTTCCTGAAGAAAGCCGGCATCGGCGACGCGCGTTTCGTGCACTTCGCCGAGGTCAACGCGCCGGCGAGCGGACTCGCCGCCAACGTGATCGACGTGAGCTTCAGCGTGGCAGGCGCGAGCGCGTTCAGCATCGCGGCGACCGGCGTGCCGGTCAAGATCTTCGGTGCAACAGCGCCGGCCGATGTCACATTTGTCACACCTGCCGACTCGCAGATCCAATCGATTGCGCAGTTGCGCGGCAAGAAGATCGGTATGTCACCGTCGGGAAGTTCGGTCGCGCTGATGACGGCCGCGGTGCTGAAAGCGAACTATGGCTTCAACGCCGGCGATTATTCACTGGTGCCGGGCAACGAGGCACGTCTCGCGCAGTTTCTCGTACAGCATCAGGTCGACGCCGCGGCGCTGCGCTCCGTCACGGTCGCGCAATTGACTGAAGTGAAGACGCGGCGTCTGGGCACGCTGGTGGAAGAATGGCACAAGCTGACGAAGTCCGATGCGATGCCTTATCTGGGTGTGGCTGCGGCACGCACGGAATTGATCCAGCGCGATCCGCAATCCGTCGCGAAGCTGATCGTTGCGATTCACAATGCAATCGCCTGGGGCAACGCGCATCCGGACCAGGTCGCGACGATCCTGCAGAAAGTAGCGAATCTGCCTGCAAGCGACGCGCAGATCTATGCCGCGCATTGGGCCGAGCTGAACAGCATTTCCTTCGAACCAGTCGATATCGATACGCTCAAGCGCGAGCAGCAGATCTTCGCGGCGAGCGGCGCGATCAAAGGGACGCTTCCGCCCGATGTATTCGTCACCGGGCCGTACGAAACGGCAAAGAAGATCATAGCGGGTCAAAAGCCATGATGACGTGTTTGCGCGGGCAATGGCCGCATCCGGTGGATAACGGAGGTATCGCATGAAATCCCAATCCGCCGCACGGCGACGCCTCGTGGTCGGTATCAGCGGCGCGTCGGGCGCGATCTACGGCGTGCGTCTGCTGCGTCTGTTACGCGAGTTGGAGGTCGAGTCGCATCTGGTGGTCAGCCGTTCGGCGCAGGTGACACTCGCACAGGAAACGCAAATGCGGCTCGCCGATCTGCAGGCGCTCGCCGACGTCAACTATCCGAACACCGATATCGGTGCGGCCATTTCGAGCGGCTCGTTTCGCGTCGACGGCATGATCGTTGCGCCGTGCTCGATCAAGACGCTGTCGGAAGTGGCTACCGGCTGCACCAGTTCGCTGCTGTCGCGAGCGGCAGACGTGATGCTGAAAGAACGTCGCCGTCTCGTGCTGATGGTGCGCGAAACGCCGTTGCATGCCGGTCATATCCGCAGCCTCGCCGCCGTCACGGACGCCGGTGCGATCGTCTATCCGCCAGTGCCGGCGTTCTATGCGCTGCCGGAAACGCTCGATCAGATGGTCGATCATACGCTCGGGCGCGTGCTTGACCTGTTCGATATCGAATCACGAACCGTACGCCGATGGAGCGGCACTGCCGGCTGATACGCGATGTGCTTTTTTGTGTCCAGTTTACTTCCCTATATGCATCTCCTAGAATGAGTTGAGGTTGGTGAGGTGCCTACAGAAAGACGTAAGCATAATACACAGCCATTCCAGGATAGAGCGCACGGGGGGCCACATGGAAGGAAAAGTGATTTCTGGGGGCAAGGCGGCGGCCGAGGGCAAGTTGTTGGGCGAGTCGACTTATCTGGCGATGAGGCAGGCGATACTGTCCTGTTCGCTGAAACCGGGCAGCATGCTGACCGAGGCTGCGCTGATGGATCAATACGGCGTCGGCAAGTCGACATGCCGGCTGGCGCTTGCGCGTCTCACACACGAAGGGTTGGTACGTTCGGTTCCGCGACACGGCTACGTCGTCGTGCCGGTCACGCTGAAGGATGTCGAGGAGGTGTTTGCGCTGCGACTCATTCTCGAACCCGAAGCCGCGCGGCTTGCGGCCGGCAAGGTGGACGCGAAGGCGTTGATGCGGATCGACCGCACAGCGCGCGGCAATACGGCGTCGAAGAATCACGGCAACCGGATCGGCTTTTTCCTCGATGCGAACCGTGAATTTCATCTGGTGATTGCGATGGCGTCGGGCAACGACCGTCTGGTGCGCAGCATCTCGGTGCTGTTCGACGAAATGACGCGACTGGTGGCACTCGGTTTCAGCGACGAAGACGACAGCCCGGAAATTTCCGACGATCACCGCCAGTTGGTCGAGGTGCTGGCGGCGGGCGACGGCAAGGCAGGCGCGCGCATTGCGCGCCGGCACATCGAGAAGTTTCGCGACATGACGATGGAGCGTGTGCTCCGCAGCATGAAACAGGACTTCGAGCACGCGCCGCTGGTAGCGATCGGCAAGTGATACGGAGTTTCCGCCTTTGCTTTCAGGCGGAACCTCTCGACGGATGGTTGCACCGTGCTTCATGTTTTGATAAGGACATTTAGTAATCCTTTAAAGACGATGCCAGGGAGACCGACGGCGTCGCTATTTCAGGCAGAGCACAATGAAATCGTTTCGTTCCGTTCTAAAGGCAGTATGCGCACTCGCATTAGTCGGCGTGTGCCTCACCAGTGTGTATGCGGCGCCGTTGCGAGTGGGCTACTGGACCAGTGGCACCAGCCTCGGTTTCGGTGCCGTGCTCGAAGCGCAGAAGTTCTTTGAGAAGCAGGGCCTGCAGGTGCAGTTTGTCCACTTTCCGGACGTGAATGGACCGACCACCGCGTTGGCTTCGAACGCGATCGATCTGGCATTCGGCACCAGCCTCGCGGGGGCATTCAGCCTGAGCCAGCAGGGTGTGCCGGTCCGGATGGTGGCCGCCACGCAGATCGTCGATGCGGAAATCGTCGTGCTTGCCGATTCGCCCATCCATTCCGCGGGTGAACTGCGCGGCAAGAAAATCGGCATGTCGCCAATCGGCAGTGCGACCACTGGCGTCGGCACCGCCGTGCTCGACGGCAATTACGGACTCAAGCTTGCCGACTATCGCCTGGTGGCGGGCGACGAGCCGCGTCTTGCGCAGTTCCTCGTTCAGAAGAACGTGGATGCCGCCGTCATGCGTCCCACCACGGTGGCGCAAGTGCCGGACAGTGCGCAGAAAGTCCGCGTGATCACGACATTGTCCGATCAATGGAAACAGATGACGAAGGCGAGCACACCGCCCTATATCGGTGTCGCCGTGATGCGCAGCGAGTGGCTTAAGGACAACTCGGCGGATGCGGTGAAGGTGCTCGCGGCAATGCGCCAGGCGCTGGCCTTCGGCGCGGCCAATCCCGACGCGGTCGTGGCGATACTGAAGAAGGCCGGCAACATGAGCGACCAGGGAGCGCGTTTTTACGGCGACCACTGGACGACCATGAATACGGTCTCGTTCAAATCGGGTGACATCGACACACTGAAACGCACATTCGAAGTTTTCAAGGCCGCCGGCACGCTGAAGGGCGAGCTTCCCGCGGATCTCTTCTATCAGAAGCCTTATCTCGACTCGGAAGCAGTCAAATGAGCGGATATTGGGAATGGGCCCGTGGCCGCTGTGGCCACACCGGAGTACGGGCCTTCATCAACGGAGCAGCAATATGACGGAAAAGTGCGACGGTACGGTCGCGACCATTGGATTTCCCGCTAGTCGGATCCGCTGGCCGGAAGAGGGCATTACGCGCGTGCCGCTGCGTGTGTTCTCCGATGCGGCGACCTACGAGCGCGAGCAGGATGCCGTGTTCCGTGGGCCCACATGGAGTTTCCTCTGCCTCGACATCGAGATTCCCAAACCGGGTGACTACATTACGACCAGGGTCGGTCATACCTCGGTAATTGTTGTGCACCAGCAGGACGGCACCATTGGTGCGCTTGTGAACAAGTGCGTGCACAAGGGCTCAGTGCTTTGCTATGAAGCGCAGGGTCACCGCAAGCGTCCGAACTTCGTTTGCCCCTATCACAACTGGGTCTATAACTTCGACGGTGAACTGACGAGCGTCGCATTCGAGAAGGGCGTGCAGGGTAAAGGTGGTATGCCCGAGGATTTCGACAAGTCGAAGTTCCGTTTGACGAAGCTGCGCGTGGAGACCATCCGCGGCCTTGTGTTCGGCTCATTCTCCGACGAGGCCCCTGCACTGAAGGACTATCTCGGGCCAACGATGGTGCGGCACATGGAGCGCACGCTATATGGACGCGTAAAGATACTTGGCCGCTATAGCCAGGTGATGCACAACAACTGGAAGCTCTACGTCGAGAATAGCCGCGACAACTATCACCCGAGCCTGCTGCACGCGTTTTTCTCGACCTTCAAGATCAACCGGCTGTCGGCGGAAGGCGGTACGTTGCAGGATGAAGACAGCCGGCATCACATCACCTTTACGAAGCGCTATACCGACATCGGCGATCAGGCATACGACTCCGGTGTGATTCGTGCCATGCGCGACGATTTTGGTCTGAAGGATCCTTCGCTGATCGATCAGTGGATGGAGTATCCCGACCAGATCACGAACGCGATCCAGAGCATTTTCCCCGGCTTCGTGCTGCATCAGATCATGAATTCGATAGGCGTGCGGCAGGTGGTGCCGCTTGGCGTGGATCGATGCGAACTGATCTGGACGGTGCTCGGTTTCGAGGAAGACACGCCGGAGCAAACGCTCATCCGGCGCAAGCAAAGCAATTTGGTCGGCCCCGCGGGTTATGTGTCGATGGAAGACGGCACGATCGGCGCGTTCGTCGAAAAGGGCATTCGCGGCGATCTTGACGACGCTGCGGTGATCGAGATGGGCGGCAAGGGCACCGGTCCGATGGCGACCCGCGCAACCGAAACCTCGGTGCGCGGCTTCTGGAAATTCTATAGAGAGCTGATGGATGTCTAGTGTTGCGCGCTATCCTGACCTGGAGGTCAGCACCCAGACGGGCGCGTGTATCGCACGCCTGATGACCCACTATTGCAGTTCGATCGACAATGGCGATCTCGGCCGCTGGCCGGAGTTCTTCACTGAAGATTGCACTTACCGCATTCTCACGCGCACCGATTTCGAAGCGGGCCGCGATTTCGGTATCTGGTTCTGCAACACGCGCGGCATGCTGCTGGATCGCGTCAGTTCGATCCAGTCGGTCAATGTGTTCGAGCCGCATGTCTACCGTCACGTGCTTGGGCCGACCGAAGTCGTCAGCGTCGAAGACGGGCTGATCGGTTGCGAAACCAGCTACATGGTCGTGCGAACCGGCTATGAAGGGGGGATGGTCGTGTTTAGCGCGGGGCGTTACGTCGACCAGGTCGTCCTCGCGGGCGGCCGCGCGTTGCTGCATGAGCGCACGGTCGTCACGGATTCGTGCCGCTACGACACGCTCGTTGCACTTCCTCTCTAAGGATGCTGCCCGGATGACCGAGCCCACCCGCCGTTACCGGCTGCACCTCGAAAGTCAGCGGCGTCAGCCGCCACCTTTTCATCTTCATGAAACCGTGTGGCAGGCCGCCTGCGCGCGGCATCCCGATCTCGCACAACGCATCGATGTGACGTTCGGCTGGGACGGCGAACGGTTCGCGCGTCCGCTCGACGACGTCGACTTCCTGCTGGCGTCGAGATTTCCGCATGACGTGGTGAACGACGCGCCAGGTCTACGCTGGATTCACACGACGGGTGCTGGCGTCGATCATCTGATGCCGCTCGATCGCTTGCGTCCCGACTTGATCCTGACGAACAGTAGCGGCGTTCATAGTGAGAAAGCCTTCGAGTACACGCAGATGGCATTATTGATGCTGAATGCGCAACTGCCGGCCGTGTTTCAGGCGCAGCGGGCGCATCGCTGGGACGTGCGGCTGACCACATCGATTCGCGGCAAGACGGCGCTGATAATCGGCTTCGGCGATCTGGGCATGGCGGCGAGCCGCGCGGCACGTTTGCTCGGCCTGCGAACGATTGCATTGAACCGGAGCGGCGCCGCGCCGACGGCGGAAGCGGTCGATGTGCTCGCGACGATCTCCACACTCGACGACTGGCTGCCTCAAGCCGACTTCGTCGTTGTCACCGCGCCGCTTACGCCCGCGACGCGCGGTCTTCTTTCCGCCGAGCGCGTCGCCCGCATGCGGCCCGGTGCGGGCATCGTCAACCTCTCGCGCGCAGCGCTGATCGACTATGCGGCACTGTTCGAGCGGCTGCGTTCGGGCGAGTGCGGCGGCGCGCTGCTCGACGTGTTCGACCCTGAACCCTTGCCGACGGAACATGCGGCGTGGGACGTGCCGGGACTCGTCGTCACGCCGCACATTTCGTGCGATGCGCCCGATTACAATCTGCGGGTGCTTGAACTCTGGCTGGGCAATTTCGCGCGATTCCTGCGCGGCGAGCCGCTGACGAACATCGTCGACCGCACACGCGGTTATTGACCCGGAAGAAGTTCGACATCTCGGTTATCACGGTCCGAAGAAAGGTTCTGCGACCATGGCGACTCCGCGCTACAAAACGTAAAGCCAGGCGAGCAGCGTGACGACTGAAAACAGCGTAGTCATCGAGATCACTGCGCCCACTACGGCCTTTTCGACGTCGTATTCAACCGCGAGCACGTACGCGCTCTTGGCGGTGGGCACGGCAGAGCACACGACGGCGGCGACGGTCGCAGTCCGGTCGAGGTCTGCCGCAAGGCAAAGCGCGTAGACCACGAGCGGCATGATGGCCAGCTTGAGCGCCGTCAGCAACGCATAGAGACCTAGCCGCTCGCGCAGTTCGGCGATTGTTAGATCAAGTCCAATTGCGAACAGCGCGCATGGCGTCAACGCTTCTCCGAGCACCGTGAGAAATGACGTGACCGGTCCGGACAGTTCCGAACCGAGCATCGACCAAAGCAGTCCGAAAATCGTGGCAAGGATGACGGGATTGGTGGCGATCTGCCGCAACAGCGCCGCCGTGCGTATATTGCGCGATGTATCGTATCGCCCGATCTCGAGCAGCAGTACCAGTATCGGAAACATGATGGCGCCGACGAAGACGGTTGCGATCGCAGCCGCGAGCACGCCCGGTGGGCCAAAAAGCGACTTCAATATAGGGAGCGCAACGAATCCGGTGTTCGTCATCGACACGGCAGCAGCCAATATTCCGCTCTTTCCGACGCCTGCGCCCCACGCGATTCGTACAAACATCATCACAGCCACAAAGCAAATCATGGAACCGCCGCCGAACGCAGCAATAAAGCGCCAGTCAAGGAGGGAGTGAAGCGACTGATCGGCGATCGTCAGGAAGACCAGGGAGGGCATCGCCACGTAGTAGGCAAAGCGCATCAGCGGTGCGGCCAGCGCGCGCGGCATGTAGCCGGAGGCGCCGGCAAACCATCCCGTTAGAATGATGGCAAAGATCGGAAGTATGGTGCCGGCGAGATGCATAGTGACCTCCCATAGCTATGGGACTTGGGCGCATCAACGCTCATCCCTGACTGGGCGTCATTATCCGAGAAAACCTGGCGCGACGCGCGGTGAAGTCGCAATTGATCTCCCGCTAAGACCGGGTCGCTGACCGTCGACATTTTTCACAACGCGAATAACTCGGATTCGCTGCATTGCATCTGGGCGGACTGCATGGCGATGCCGTTTCGTTTTTGTCCGTTGCTTTGCCGGGCGTGCGATGCAGTTCAAGCCGCAAGCCGATAACCGGTCATCGATGGTTGCGCGATCCGCGGAGGAAATACGCACCAGCGGCCGTCATCGTGCCGAAAGAAAAAGATTGCACGCGAGCCGGCCGGAGCCGACGCCTCGACATGCACGTAGCGGCTGCCGTCAGCACGCATACGACCGAACTGAACCACGCGGATCCGCACCGGCGGAACGGGTGCAAGCCACTTTTCGACCACGTAATGCAGGGACTTCTCGGCGGTGTTCATGACCCTCTCCTTCGACCTCGCCCCGATCACGCGGCCGGCGGCTCGAGCGCTGCAAGCGAGGCACGACGTGAAGGGTGACTAGAGAGTAGGATCAGTTTGAAATTTACGATAGTTAATGTTTTTCATGGTAACGATAATCAATAGATTATGCATTTTTCGACCCGACCAGATCGGGGAGCCGCGAACCTATCAGGCCATGCATGCTGCGACCGGACGTAGGCGGCCACTAGTTGCGGGTCTTTGGAAAGGCATAGAGGTATGTATCAATCAGGATGTTCATCGGCCATCGCCCTATAGGGAGGCTTGCATGCTGGGAGTTGCGCAATTCATCGCCACGCTGGGTTGTACCGTTTTTTCTGGGGCGGCGATCTACATCAGTCTCGTCGAACATCCAGCCCGGATGCAATGCGACACCAGGACGGCTGCGACGGTCTGGGCGCCGAGCTACCGTCGGGCGACGATCATGCAAGCACCGTTGGCCGTTTTGAGTTGCATTGCCGGTATCGTGGCATGGTGGCTCGGGGGAACCGCATTATGGCTAGTCGGTGCGCTGCTCATAGGCAGTGTCGTACCGTTCACCTTGATCATCATTAAGCCCACCAACGCGCAGCTATTAGCGCAAGGGCGTGATCTCGCATCGGCTGAAACGAGGGCGTTGCTCGAGAAGTGGGGCAGACTTCATGCAGTGCGCAGCGTGTCGAGCCTTGCCGCATCGCTGATCTTTCTGACGGCCGCATTGATGCAGCATGTCTGAGCCGCAGGCGTCGTGAACCGCCCGAGCCGTCTGGACCGAACGGACTTTCGAGAGTCCGCGAAGCGGGCTACGCGCCGTCCTGATACTTCGGCAAGTCGTCGCTCAACGAGAGGCCAGGAAACATGCTCGCGCACCACACGTGCCATGACGGGCGGACTCTTGTGGGATCGTCGAGCGTCGCGTAGTTGATTTCGACCGTTTGCGGCGCCGCCGACTCGCGATACTCGAGTTGCGTACCGCAATGACCGCAGAAGCGCCGTTCGCCCCAGGTGCTCGACTCATACACCCGCGGCTCACCCCTGACGTACCTGAACTCGCCGATCGGCACCGACGCGGATGCGGTCACCGCTGCGCCGGTGGTCTTCTGGCACAAGCGGCAGTGGCAAAAGCCGGCGTCGGTCGGAACAACGGTGACCTGATAGCGGATGGCGCCGCATGCGCAGCCTCCTTCCAATACGTTGTCGGTCTTCATCCTCGTCTCCGCATATTCTGTCGCGAACGTCTTCAAGGATACGACGCAGGCGCGGGCAATGCAGGCGTATGAGTAATGCAGCCATATCGGCGGCCTGCCGCTTCATTCGAGTGCCGTCCCGGCATGTCCCGGAGCGCCCAATCGACAATGCCCGCTCCCTTGCGATCGTTCGACGGCCCGCGATCGCACAAATGGTTTTCTGGTTGACCGCTACGAGCCGATAGGTACGAGCAGCTTTCGCCGGATCCGCTGGTTGATCCCTCTTTTTCACCGCGCGTCGCGATACGGTCTGGCGTTGAATGCAGCGGGGACGTCGCCCATCTCCGACGCTCACTCCCACAAATGCAGAGCTATTGACGCACTGGGTTTCTGCGGAGCGCCAAATGCTTAGGCGGTGCCTAGGCGTGATTCGGCAATCCGCTTCAGATCATCGGGGGTTGAAGCAGATCCGGCCAACTGCTCAAGCAGGTCCGCGGCTCTCTTTTCGTCTTTGGGCCCACCATCGCCAAGCGTCAAACTCGTCGCCAGGTTAAGTATCGACCGGGGCAGTCCTCGCGAGGCCAAAGCCTCAAGGAGGTGACGAGCCACTTCGGGTTCCCGGTTTCGGTTGCCGCTTAGCAACTCATCAGCAATCGTTTCTACAAACCTCAGCGAGCTTTCGTTTTCCGTTCTGTGTATGCCAGTCACGAGCGCTTGCTCGAAGTGGCCAACGGAATGCTGCCCGGCGTGAGCCAACGTGCTAAGCGCCTCTTGAAAACTCAGATCTTCCTTCGAACCGGCAAACGGCGTTTCTGGCGCGTTGCGACCCTCTTCGTGCGCATGCGCGGCCGATGGTTGCCACCAGCGAACGAAGTCGTCCGCGGATTCGCCGTGAAGATCAACTGACGATGCGAGCAATTGCGACACCTGATAGACGCGTCTCTCGGTTAGCGTCGCGCTGTCACACGCCTCGTCGAGCGCGGAAGCTGCTTTGCTGCCCAGCTCGCTGTGGAGGTCGGTCCAGTCTCTATAGCCGAAGACTTCGGAGGTCACCTGGCGCGCCTGGGATTCCTTTAGAGAAAGGCGATATTTGAGTCGATTGGCGGCCCGCGTCGGGATAGACGCGTTCTGGAAGTAGATACGCATGGCTTCGGTCCGAGTATCCGTGCCGACGAGCCTTCACAGCCGGCACGGAACCGAAATGAACTGTGAGGCGGCGCAGGGGGCGTGATGCCCCGTCAGAAAAAATACCGTTGGTTTCGCATGCAGTCAATCCCATTCTAAGAAACAGGCATTTGCGCGATAACGCCCAATCTGAGCGCCAAGCGGTGTTCAAGATAGAAACGGCAGCATTGAATGGCCGCTTTACATATACCTGATGGACCGTCGTGGGTCGATGTTGATCTGTCGGGCCGGTCGCTGCTGAGCCAGCAGGGCTCTGCCTGGCTTGATTGGAGAGGGCCGATCCAACGGTTTGAACGATCGCCATGTCGTCCACGGAACAATCCGCAACTTGGAACTATACTGGGGCACCTGGAGGTTTCAATGACCGATCACGACAGACTGCATCCACTACGTCCACTCCTGAAAAATTGGGTTTGGGAACATGGTCGAATCGGGACTCGCTATTTGGACTGCGTCGATGGCGAGATCAAGTTTGATGAAGGCAAGAAATTGCATTTCGCAGCCGAGAAATATACCTACGTGCCCCTTGGTAAGGACGCTCAAGACGATGTATCTGTGGATGGGCCTGCGATCCAGGAGGCGGGACTTGCGCGGTTTTTGCGGGCTGCGCAGTTGGGCAAGCCAGAGGAGGCTGGTTCTGTAGCGGAGGTTCAACGCGCAGTGCAGGACTGCGTTGAACTCGGCCTGTTCAGCGCATATCAATTGGCGGCGCGAGAGGCAATTGCCCGCTACGCGCAGGAACCCATGTTCGAGGACGAGATCCGCGCGGCGGTTGTCGACGACATCCGGCGTAGTTACGCCGGCATGCCGGAACAACTGGCGCTGTACGATTTCAGTGTGCTTTACGGCTTGCCCACGCCGCTGCTTATCAGCGAGACACCCTTCATCGACTGGCGCGTGCGCGCCAGTCCGGCGCTTCCGTTTGTATCGCTTCCACTGGGACCGTACTGCCTGCTTGTAGGCGCGCCATCGGGCAGGCGAAGCCGAATTGGCTCGGTGGTCTGGAAGGCAGCCGCCGCGATGGGCCCGTTGAAGGACCACAACCGCCAGATTGCGGAGCACGCACGTCTATGGCTGGTGGCGACTACCGATGACCAACTCGTCGCTGCACAAAACCGCATTGCTGCGGCCCTGGGTTCCAGGCAAGACGATACGAAGCGCTAACCGCCGCGAAAAAGGAGACGTCGGCGGCGGGTGACTGTTGCTGGATGATCCCGCTGAGCGAATTCGCCTTGATCGCAATTTGGGGTTTGACGCGTTGCGCCTGGCAATAGCGGTCTATATGTTCACGTGTCGAAGAATCGCTGCTCAGCAGCACGAGCGATTCCTTTTCGAACTCACGAATGGATAACGGGCGTCGTCGGGTTGCGCAAGAAGGGTCTCGACGCGATCCCGGTTCATTTCCGTAACGCTGAGATTGATCCTCGAATAGCGCGCGTTGAAGTTCTCCACCAACGGGCCAATCAAAGAGGCGGTGAGCGACGGCGTCATCGCCAATCGAAGATCACCGCGAGTCAGTCCCTGCACCTCATGAATGGCCCGCCTTCCGGCATCCGGATCCTGCAGTGCACGGCGGGCGTACCGTGCATAACCTCTGCCTGCATCAGTGAGCCGGATTGTGCGTCCTGACCGCTCCAGGAGTTGCGCACCCATTGCGTATCCCAACTGCTTGATCCGTTGCGACAGTGTTGGAAGTCGCGAATGTGCCGCAGTAGCAAGACGCCTCAACTATAGGAGATGCTTATTGGTCGAATAGTAAACCGATCTTGGACGCTATAGCCAACGCCCATCATTATCTCGTCAACCCCTGGCTTGAGGCGATGACGGTACAAAAGCCGATCGACGGTTTTCCGACCACACCTGACGCGGCCCCCACTCGTGACAAGGACATTCATGTCTGCCCGAACACCTGATCTGACGAGACGGCTGACGCTACTGTTTGCGCTTGCTTCCGGCGTCATTGTCGCGAACATCTACTATGCACAGCCGCTATTGGCCGCTATTGCGAGTACCTTCGGCTATAGTCCGGCCCGGGTTGGCTTCCTGGTTACGCTCACCCAGCTTGGCTACGCGTGTGGCCTGCTATTGATCGTGCCACTCGGCGACGTATTGAATCGGCGCACACTCATCGTATCCTTGCTTCTGCTCACGGTGCTCGCGTTGCTCGCAGTAGCTCTGAGCCCTGACTTCAAGCTGTTTGCCGCGGCAAGCATGCTACTCGGTGCCACCTCGTGCGCTGCACAGTTGCAAGTTCCGTTCGCCGCTTCGCTCGCATCAGACGACGAGCGTGGACGCGTAGTAGGCACCGTGATGAGCGGTTTGCTTCTCGGCATCCTGCTGGCACGAACAGTCTCCGGAACCATCGCGCAATTGGCGGGCTGGCGAATCGTTTATGGTGTCGCCGCATTTTTGATCCTGCTTCTCACCTTGTGCCTTTTGCGAGCATTGCCGCAAGACCGAAGAAGTGATCAAGCCTGGCGCTATCGTCAGTTGCTGCGGTCTCTGCTGACACTGCTGGATCGACACCCAACGATCGGCCTGCGCTCACTGTATGGCGCTCTGGGCTATGCCTGCTTCAGTATCTTCTGGACCGCACTGACATTTCTTCTCAATGCCGCTCCCTACCATTACTCCGAGGCGAAGATCGGAGTGTTTGGTCTGGCCGGCGCCGCTGGTGCGCTCGCGGCCGGCTCGGCGGGGCGAATGGCAGATCGCGGGCATGGACATCGTGCGACCGGACTTTTCAGCAGCGCGATTCTGGCGTCGTTCGTGTTCATTTACCTTGGTGCGCACTCGCTGACGTCATTGATCGTTGGCGTTCTGCTTTTGGACGTGGGCGTACAGGGCTTGCACATCTCCAACCAGGGTGTGATCTATGCACTCGCTCCAGACGCGCGGAGCCGAATCACGACCATTTATCTGACCTGTTATTTCTTTGGCGGCGCAATCGGTTCAAGTGCGGCTAGCGTGGCTTATTACAAGGCGGGCTGGTCAGGAGTTTGCGTTGCCGGTGCCTTTTTTTCGGCCCTATTGATCGGCAGCTGGTTGGCGGCGCATCGGCAGCAATGCCGCAGGCTCTGCCTTCAATGAAGTCGGGCAGTTCACAGTTATCGCGAAACCGGCTATCCCCATACTCGACACACATGCAGACGATTGAGTCTGCTCAACGAAGGCGAAGAACCATGAATACGTTTTTCAAGTTAGCAGAAAGATCAGGCGCACTTTCCAAACTGTTGTGTGTAGCGATCGTCATTGCTGCCGGTTTACCGTTGACCTCTACGGTAGCCTTCGCCGGAACCGGCAGTCAGTCTTCATCAAGAAAGGACGCCGCGCCAGACGACTATTTTCATACCGGTGCGGGCGCCCGGTATTTACGCCGTGCCGATGGGGATATCGTCGTGGAACCCCTGCGAGAAAATATCACCGTGCTAATGGGTTCGGGCGGCAACATTACCGTCCTGTCGGGCAAGGAAGGCAAGTTTCTGGTTGACGCGGGCATCAGCAAATCGCAAGAAAAACTGCAAGCCGCGCTCGACAAGATCAGTCCCGCGCCGCTGAAATACGTGGTGAACACGCATTGGCATTGGGACCATACCGATGGCAATGCATGGATGCATGCAGCTGGCGCCACCATCGTTGCACACAAGAATACCGTGAGGCATCTGACCGAGACGACGCATGTCGATGCCTGGAATTGGACCTTCGATCCGGTGCCGGCAGGCGCGCGCCCGACGCTGATCGTCAATGATGAAAAGACCTTCACCTTCGCAGGAACGAACATCGAAGTGGAAAACTTCGGTCATGGCCATACCGATGGCGATCTATGGGTGTACTTCGAAAACGCTGACGTACTAGCGCTGGGAGACACCTTCTGGAACGGAATCTATCCGTATATCGACAATGAAGACGGCGGCAACATCGACGGTGCGATCCAATGGGCCAACAAGGCTGTGGCATTTACGACAGACCATACCATCGTCGTTCCCGGCCACGGCGCAGTGGGTACACGCGCCCAACTGATCGAATTCCGCGACATGTTGGTCACGGTACGCAACAACGTTGCAGCCTTGAAATCGCAAGGCAAATCACTGGACGAAATTATTGCCGCCAAGCCGACGGCGGCCTTCGACGCCAAATGGGGGAATTTTGTGTTCAACGGCAGTCAATTTACGAAGATGGTCTACGACGGCCTGTAATAAGACGTATCTAATTCTTGGTTTGCCGCTGGTTGGCTCGTGCGCGAAAACACCAACGGCCAAACCCTCGTGGCCTGGCATCCCGCCCCGGCGATGACAAGTGCGGTGGTTCTTACCAACGAACAACTGGCGGGCTTCTCCAGAGTGGAGGCGTTGATCGCCGATACGGGTGCGTAAATAGCCGCTCTCAATACAACAAACCATGACACAGATTTTTCTCAACCGACGTATTACGTAAAGGAAATCATCATGAGCCGTCTCTACACAATCGCATTGTCCGAAGCCACAGGCCGTGCAGCCGAATTATTCAGCGCTGTCAAAAGCACGGTCGGAAAGGTTCCCAATTCATATATTGGAATTGGCGGCAATAGTCCGGTTGCGCTGGAAGCCGTATTGAACCTGGAAGCCTCGCTCAAAAAAAGCAGCTTGAGCGCTATGGATATCGAAGTCGTCAAACTGGTCGTCAGCCAGACTACCGGCTGCGACTATTGTGTGGCCGCACACACACTGATGGGAAAGAGAATAGGTCTGGGCCGCGAAGACATTCTGGCGTTGCGTCAGGCGCAGCCGTCGGGCGATGCGCGCAATGATGCGTTGGCCAGGTTTACGTTACATCTGATCACCACCAGCGGCACGGTTCCTGCCGATGTGGTGGAGGCCGTCAAAGAAGCAGGTGTCACCGATACGCAAATTGTCGACGTCACAATGGCGGTAGCAAGCATTGCTTTCACCAACCTGTTCAACCGTATCAACGACACTACGCTTGACTTCCCTGCCGCGGATTAATACGGGAGGCAGCTCTCGCGACGGGCTGGAGCTACACGTGAAGGGATTTTTTAAAGGTCCCTTCCTCGGTTTGCACCGGAAAGTGAGCGCGACTTGAGGAGTTTAAAGAAGGCCTCAAAGTCGCAGATGAGATTTGTTTCGGGCGGCCGATCATACGGGTGATTCATCACGGCAGAGGGCATAGGATCGGCAATGGTTTGTCTCAACCAGACATTGCCGGGATCGCGATGGGAACGCGCATGCCGATGTTGCTTCACGGTGTAGCGAGGCAGATCGTACGTCATCACCAAATGACGGAATGGTTCGCGGGATAACATGGCCAGTACGTAATGGCGTGGCACGGCGACAAAGCCCATCGACAGCGCGTGCCTCGCGGCGCGTCCCGAAGCGGAACGCGTCACACGAGGCCGCGTGCGATCAATGGCTCAAGACGGCGCCCGGTGGCATCCCG
>NZ_JARESV010000054.1:0-52392 GCF_046026985.1 Paraburkholderia sp. RL18-101-BIB-B | reverse complement strand
TTCAATGTGCCCCCGATGGGGAAGCGGCGCTTACCACCGCACAAGGATTTCTTCCTGACATCGTCGTCCTCGACATTGGCTTACCGGGGATGAGCGGACACGAACTGGCGAGGCGACTGAGGGCGCTACCAAAAACCGCACATGCGGTTTTGGTTGCACTCAGCGGATTCGGGGCGCCGGAAGACCGCGCGCGCTCACGCGAAGCCGGTTGCAAGCGGCACTTTGTCAAGCCGGTCAATCCCGAGACGTTGATCGATTTCGTGCGCGATATCGCGGCAAGGCTCACAAGTTGACAGGCGAAGTTTGCCGCTCGTGGCAGCGGCGTGTTTCCGGGCTTCCCGGTTTTCCCGCGCGCCACCGTCAGCGTACGGCCTGAAGCCGAAGCGAATTGGAGCGAAGATTGAATGACTGATGATGCCGCCAGAGGAGACGTCCGACGGCCACGACCGTACGACCGAGAAGGGTCGAAGAGTGACCGGTTGAGGAGCGCAAAATCTATCTCCCTTCATTGAAGAGGAGGTCGATATGGAAACCGTTATTGATTCTTCCGGCGCTCGACGCGCGCCGTGGAACAAGGGAAGGCTGACCGGCCAGAAGCCGCCATTGAAGCTTCGTGAAATATGGGCGATTCGGACGAGACTTCAAATGTCGTCCAACGTTCGCGAGTTGGCGCTGTTCAACTTGGCAATCGACAGCAAGCTCCGGGCGTGCGATTTGACGCGACTGCAGGTCCAGGACATCTCTATGGGAAGCCACGTGGTCTCGCGAGCGACCTTCATGCAGCAAAAAACGCAACGACCGGTCCAGTTCGAAATTACGGAGCAGACTCGGCAAAGCGTCGCGGCCTGGATTTCCGCGCGGGGGCTCAAGCCCGCCGACTATTTGTTCCCGAGTCGGCTGCATGCGTCGGCGCACGTGTCGACACGCCAGTACGCCCGCATCGTTCATCGTTGGGTCGCTTCGATTGGACTGGATGACGCGGCGTACGGCACTCACACGATGCGCCGCACGAAGGCATCGTTGATCTATCGGCGTACCAAGAATCTGCGCGCGGTTCAGCTGCTGTTAGGCCATACAAAACTTGAAAGTACAGTGCGTTACCTCGGGATCGAGGTAGACGACGCGCTCGAGATGGCCGAGCAAACCGAAGTCTGACAGCCATGACCGGCGAGTGGGCGCTTGCCGGCCAGTTACGGTCGTTCGACGGAGCGCTCAGGCGGACTGTCCAAGGTCGGCTCCGCACCGGACACGAGACGTTCACGCGCCGATCACGCTCGTCACGCGACCGGCCGGTACTGACGCTTACGCTTTCCCGACGTCGGGCGCCCGCTAGCTAGTCGGCCGGAGTCAAGATAAAAAGGAGGCACCGCGCAAACATAGCGTGAACGCTGCAGGAGTTCTCGCGTGGACATTCGAACGTCGACTCCGCCCGACAACGGTTAACCGCCGGGTTTCATCGTGCGAATCGCCTTGTCGCGCGCTTGCTGCGCGTCGACGATCAAGCGGTATGCGGCGTAATACTTGAATATGTTGCGTACGTAGGTCGTTGTTTCGATGCCAATCTTCTCCGCGACTACGATTTCTACATTGTTGAACCACCTATCCGGATCCAGCCCGCGGGCCGCGGCCTCCTTGCGCATCTTTGCAATATTGGCCGCCCCCGCGTTATAGCTCGCGAAGGCAAACAATGTGCGATTGTCATCGTCGAAGTGCGCGTCCGGAAAGTAGCGTGTCATCAGCCTGTCCATGTATTTCGTGCCCGCATGGATGTTGGACTCGGTTACACCAATGTTGCCGACTGCCATTTCCTTACCTGTTCCCGGCATTAACTGCATGACGCCGATCGCGCCAACGTGACTGCGTGCCGACTGGTTCAGCTGCGATTCCTGATAACCTTGGGCAGCCAGCATCAGAGGGTCGAAGCCATACTGCTTGCCATACTTCTCGAAGAGGGTAAGAGTTTCTTCGAAACGCTTGCGCTCCGCCGCACCCGAAGCATCACTAACTTGCTTAATACGCTTCATGAACTGTACGAGCCGATAGTCGATGACACCCTGCTTTTTGAGAAACTCGTTATAGAAATCGGTCACCGCAGCCTGCAGTTGCGGGCTGTTCTTCCTGATCGCCCAACCCACATAGCCTTCGCTTCGTACCACCAGATTCTCCCTGACCTTGATCTGAGGCAGAACTTGCGCCCACAGTTTTGCTTTCCAGTCGTCGACCACCACGATGTCGAGCATTCCCGCATTGAGCATTTCGAGCGTGTCCTCATCTTCGAGTGCATCGGGCAGCAGCGTGATCTGCATGACCGGCTTGCCCGCTTTCCTGAACCGCTCGTTCAGCGCCGTCAGACTCTCGTAGTAGCTCGTTGCCTTGCGTACATAGACCTGCTTTCCTGCGAGGTCGTCCAGAGTGGCGATAGCCGGCACGCGAGGACCGGTCACGATCAGTTCCCGGACCGGCTTTCGGTCACGCGGCACAACGAAGTCCACAAGCTTGCGCCGCTCATCGGTTGCCGTGAGGTTGCCCGCCGAGATATCGCCCAGCCCGGTCTGGAGGTTCGTCAGAAGTTTGCCCCGGGTCGTTGGGATCAGAAAGACCGTCACAGGGCGTTTCCCAAGCTGGTTGGCGTAGCGCTTGTTGACGTAACGTTCGAAGTCGCGCGCGAGTTCAGCGGTCAGACCGCGTTCCCTGCCTTTGTCGTTGAAGTACAGCGTACGGCTGTATGGCACAAGAAAGCGGATCGTACGGCGCTCGAGCATCGCGTCGAAGTCGCCGGTCCACGGTTTGACCGCGAGGTTCAACTGGCGGGCCTTCGCGACAGCAGCCGGGGGCGACGATGCTTGGGCTACAGCGGACGCACTCGGTCCCGACGCGGCTCGCGCCGACGACGAGAGCACCGAGATCCCGACCAGCAAGGCGGCAAGAAAACGAAGTCTCGTCATGACATGTCCTTCCCATCTGAACGGCAATCCGGAAAATCAAACCGCCGCCGTTCAAAACTTAGGGCATTTCGAATCCGTGATACAGCGTTCGCCGCGCGCCATCTGCCCGTCAGCAACGATCGTCTCCTACGCCCTCGCCTTAACGCGGCCTGCCGCATCGCTGAGATCGAGCACGCTGGAAATCCTATGTATGAATAACGACAACCAAAGCATGTGAGTGGTGCAGGACGCTATTCCTCAACGAGAGCTTCCAGCCTCCCGGCGCTTACCGCGCTACCCATTAGCTTGAATGGCTTGATTACTTTCATCGCTCGCTCCCGTTGGTCCATGACAAGTCCTCGCAGAGATCGCTGGTACGCCACTACAGTGCAGCCTGGTCACGCTGGTTCGTAGCAGGCCGCTGCCTGCCGTAGCCCTCCACAAATCCCGTCAAATTGGTCGAGTTTTGGGGAGCGCATGGTTGTGCAATCTCGCACAATCAATCTGCTCCTATTTTTCCAGCGAGACAATAGGACCTTGGTCTAATAGGTAAGCGGTGCCAAGCTTCTGAAATCGCGCCTCGATAAGTCCTCGTACGGCCGGCCGTTATCGGCTCGCTGTCGACGACGAATCAGTTTGCCGCGAAGCCTTCGGATGCAGACCAGGTCTGTCAACTCATTGGCCAAAGCGTGCGGTCGGGCCGTGTCGTTATCGTCGATCCGCTGAAGCTGTTGTGCATCGCGAGTCTCGTAGAACAAAACACGCTGGTCGAGGTAGCGCTTAAGCAGCGCGCGCACTTTCAGCGCATCGGCGGCAGGCAACAGATCGGCCCGGACGTATTCGGTGTGGATCGCGTTCGCCCCTGCCTCCTCGTAGCTTTCGCGCAGGTCGTACCGACTTAGGCATCGAAAAGCTGAATGCGATGATCAGGCCGAGCAGCGTCAGCGAGCTATCGTTGAAAGTGGTGTACGCGGCGTAGGCGGGAGGCAGGAGAAGGCGGTGGCGATTGGAGGAGAATGTTGCTTTCCACGGTAACACTTTCCCAATCGAACTCCACCACCATGGCGAAACATACTCAGGAAACGAACAGCGGTCAAACGACGGAAGCGGAAATCAAGGGGGCGCCGGGTCTGGACGATCTGATCCAGCAAGGGGCGCGACGAATCATCCAGCAGGCAATCGAGGCGGAACTGGCGGCGATGCTCGAGCAGTATTCGAATGTGAAGTCGATCGAGGGTCGACGGGCGGTTGTGCGCAACGGCTATCTGCCAGAACGCGAGATCGTCACGGCCGTGGGCACGGTGCCGGTCAAGGTGCCGAAGGTGCGCGACCGCTCGGGCTCGGGCATAAAGTTCAACTCGTCGATCGTGCCGCCCTATGTGCGCAAGTCACCGCGCGTATCGTCCTCGCTGCCGTGGCTTTACCTGCGTGGTGTCTCGACGGGCGACATGGGTGATGCCCTGTCCGAGCTGCTTGGCGAGCAGGCCAAAGGGCTGTCGGCAAGCGTCGTGAGCCGCCTGAAGGCCGCCTGGGCAGACGAGTACGAGCAGTGGAACAAGCGGGATCTGTCGGCCTCACGCTGGGTGTACTGGTGGGCCGACGGCATCCACACGCAAGCCCGCACGGAGGATTCCGACGGCCAGTGCCTGCTGGTCATTATCGGCGTGAAGCCGGACGGCGGGAAGGAGCGCGTGGCGCTCAGCGACGGCTATCGCGAATCGAAGCAATCGTGGGTCGACCTGCTGCTCGATCTGAAATCGCGTGGTCTGCAGGCACCGCCGCTGCTCGCGGTCGGCGACGGCGCAATGGGACTGTGGGCGGCGCTTGACGAGGTGTTCCCGCAGACACGGCATCAGCGGTGCTGGTTCCATAAAATCGGAAATGTCCTCAATGCGATGCCAAAGTCGCAGCACGGCAAGGCCAAGGCGGCGCTCGCGGAAATCTGGAATGCCGCGACACGCGCCGATGCGGTTATCGCGTTCAACCGGTTTGTAGACACGTACGCGGCGAAGTACCCGAAGGCGGTCGAGAAGCTCACGAAGGATCGCGATGCGTTACTCGCGTTCTACGACTTCCCGGCCGAGCACTGGCAGCACGTGCGCACCACGAATCCGATTGAATCGACGTTTGGGACGGTACGTCATCGCACCAGCCGTACGCGCAACTGTCTGTCGCGCTCGACCTTCCTCGCGATGGCATTCAAACTCATCGAAGCGGCTGAGCAGTCCTGGAGGAGAATCCGCGGTGTCGACAAAATCGAACAGCTTCTGAAGGGTATCCCCTTCAAGGACGGAACCCCGATGATTGAAAGCACACCGGCTCCTCAAGCGCTGGCCGCCTGATCATGCCGACAGACCCGCGTACACCACTCTTGACGATTGCTCCAGCGTCAGCGTGGCGCCCTGGATAACGGCAAACTCTTTACGTGCGGTCGCTTCCAGGTTTTGCCGCCGTCTGAGACAGGGACGCCCCGATTCGCACTGAGACCCACATTGCGAACAATGAGCACGAAAACCAGCAATGGATAGTCCACCACATTGTTCATACGCCAGCCTTGTCTCCGAACGATTAACCGGACATGCCACGGACATGGCGGAGCCATCACGCATGGCCCCGAGCTGTCATTGCTGTTGATTTCGATCTACGTGCGCTGCAGCCTACCTGCTATTGTTAATTAGGCGGCTCACCGGCGCTGGGCTTATTTCCGTAATGCCCGAACCCTGCACGTGTGGATGCGTCGATGTGACATACCGGGTCCGCACGACAGCTGACAGCACGAACACCAGGGGCAGGACGGCGCGCCAGGGCCGATCGTGGTGTGCGTGCTCGCCAGCCATCCCGGCTACCGTGACGATTCGTCATGCAAAAGTACAATCCGCGGCGCGAGCCGGACCAGGAGGAGACGAGCATGGAAACCGTGATGAAGGCGCCTGGGAAGGCCATGGCCAAACGCAGTAACGTCGCGGAGGACGTCCCGGTTCTTCGCTCCCGCGCAGAGCGTCTCGCGGCCGGTCAGGCATTGCGCAATAGGGTGCCGCGCAGCAGCCACGCCGACTGGACACCGTCGGCACAACGCCGGGACCCCATCGAGATCCTGGAGGAATCGAATCAGGATCGACTGCAGGAACTCGTACCGATCCGCTACGGCCGGATGCTCCGCAGTCCCTTCACGTTTCTGCGCGGCTCGGCGGCGCTCATGGCCTACGATCTCGCGACTACCCCAGGTACAGGTCTTCGGGTGCAAGCCTGTGGAGACTGCCATCTGTTGAATTTTGGCCTGTTTGCCACGCCGGAGCGCAATCTGGTCTTCGATCTGAACGACTTTGATGAAACGCTGCCGGCGCCTTGGGAATGGGATCTGAAACGGCTGGCCGTCAGTTTCACGGTCGCAGGACGCGACAACCAGTTGCCGGATGCGGATTCTCGGGAAGCCGTCCTGGAGTGCACACGCGCCTATCGGCAGCGCCTGCGGGAGTATTCCCGGATGAATCCTCTGGAAGTCTGGTACACCCGCCTGGACATGGAAACCATCATTGCGATGGCTCCCGATGAAAAGGTCAAAAAGACCCGCGAGCGACTGGCAGAAAAAGCCCGCCAGCGTGTTGTCGAAAACCTCTTCCCCAAGATTGCCGGCGAAGTGGCTGGACGCCGCCGCCTGGTCGATCAACCACCGCTTCTCTATCACGTCACTGATGCGGGCTTCGAGGAGCGGGTTCGTGAGGCACTGGCCGGCTATCGCCAGTCGCTGTCCGATGAGCGCCGTGTCCTCCTGGATCGCTACCACCTGGAGGACTTCGCCCTGAAGGTCGTGGGTATTGGCAGCGTCGGCACCCGATGCTTCATCGGACTGTTTTTCGACGAGGAAGACCATCCCCTGATTCTCCAGTTCAAGGAACAGCGCCGGTCGGTCCTCGAACCCTACGCGGGAAAGAGCCACTATGACAATCAGGGGCAGCGTGTCGTCATGGGACAACGGCTGATGCAGTCTTCCAGCGACATCTTCCTGGGATGGTTGCGGGGACAGCGAGGGCATGACTTCTTTGTGCGCCAGTTGCGGGACATGAAGATGTCGGCTCCCGTCGAGGAAGTCACCGCCGCGCAGATCAAACACTATGCCCAGCTCTGCGGCTGGACCGTGGCCCGCGCCCATGCCAAGTCCGGGGATGCCACGACTATCAGTGGCTATCTGGGCAAGAACGACGCTTTTGATGAGGCCATCAGCGCGTTTTCGCTCGCCTATGCAGATCAGACGGAGCGTGACCACGCGGCGCTGGTGAAGGCGGTACATGCCGGGCGGCTGGAAGCCCTCATCGAGGAGTAGCGCGCTGCACCACACACACGCGACAGACGCTTGCGCACGACCTGTCGCGGCAGCTTTGACCAGTTCCACGTGGAGCCGCCTCAATGCCTTTTCATGGTTCTTCCTGGGCAGCTTGCCCTTGCTTCCCGCGGACCAGTCCATTAGACCAAGGTCCAATTTCTTTGGTCACCGGACGCCCTATGCTAGTGGTGTGGAACAGGCAATAGTGTGAAGGCGTTCGCACCCCGAGTGTTTGGTTTGCGCGGTTTCCTTGTTGAGTCGACCTTCGAAGGAGCGAGTCCGTGAGCGAAGCACCTCCCAACGCCGGTAAAGTCAGGAGCGGTGATTCCGTGCGCGGGTGGCGCGCGGTGTTCCCCCCGGCACAATGGCTGGCCGCCTATCGTCCGCAGTGGCTGGCGCACGACGCCATAGCCGGGGTGACGCTTGCTGCCTACGGTATCCCGGTGTCTCTCGCCTACGCATCGCTCGCCGGGCTGCCACCGCAGTACGGCATCTACTGCTATCTGGTAGGCGGGCTGTTCTACGCGCTGTTTGGCTCGTCGCGCCAGCTTGCAATTGGACCCACCTCCGCGATCTCGTTGCTCGTCGGGGTCACGGTTGCGGACATGGCAGGCGGTGATACGGTCCGCTGGGCGTCCATCGCGGCGCTAACGGCGCTGCTGGTAGGGGGCATGTGTGTGCTGGCATGGCTGCTGCGGCTGAGTTCCCTCGTCAACTTCATCAGCGAGACGATACTGCTCGGCTTCAAGGCCGGCGCGGCACTGACGATCGCCTTGACCCAGTTGCCAAAGCTGTTCGGGGTCAAGGGTGGCGGCGAGAACTTCTTCGAACGCGTCGTCGTCCTGGCCGGGCAGATTCCTGATACGAACCTCGCCGTGCTTGCTTTCGGTCTTGCCGCGATCGCCGCGCTGCTGTTGGGCGAAAAATTCCTGCCGGGCCGCCCGGTCGCGCTATTCGTGGTGGTGATTTCCATCGTTCTGCTGTCAGTCACTCAACTGAGTGGTCTCGGCTTCAAGGTCGTCGGCGCGTTACCGCAAGGGTTGCCTGAGTTCCGCCTGCCGGGGCTGCGGGTGCGCGATGTGGACGGCGTGATTCCGTTGGCGTTCGCCTGTCTGTTACTGTCGTACGTGGAAAGCGTTTCCGCAGCGCGTGCCCTGGCGCAGGCGCACGGTGACGAGATTGATCCGCGTCAGGAACTGCTCGGTCTGGGCGCGGCGAATCTGGCCGCGGGACTCTTCCAGGCCTACCCGGTTGCCGGCGGCCTGTCACAGTCCTCGGTGAACGACAAGGCCGGCGCCAAAACGCCGCTCGCGCTGGTTTTCGCGTCGATCACGATCGGGCTGTGTCTGATGTACCTGACTGGTTTGCTGGGCAACCTGCCCAACGTGGTGCTTGCGGCCATTGTGCTGGTCGCCGTCAAGGGATTGATCGACATTCGCGAACTGCGCCACTTGTGGCGGGTAAGCCGTTACGAATTCTGCGTAGCAATGGTTGCTTTCGCCGCCGTGCTGGTGCTGGGCATCCTGAACGGCGTCATTGTGGCGGTGCTCGTCTCGATGTTGTTGCTCATACGGCGCGCCGCGTATCCGCATGTGGCCTTCCTTGGTCGCATCCCCGGCACCCGGATTTACTCGGACATCGAGCGTCACCCGGACAATGAGCCCGTTCCGGGTATGCTGGTGTGCCGCGTCCAGGCGTCGCTCCTTTACTTCAATGTCGAGCACGTGCGCGCTGCGGTCTGGCAGAAAATGCGCTCGACCACCGGACCGGTCAGGCTGGTGATATGGGATCTGTCCACATCACCCGCCGTGGACCTCGCCGGCGCGCGCATGCTGGCGACGTTGCACGAGGCACTGCAGGCAGAGGGGATCGGGTTGCGACTCGTTGCAGCGCACGCCGAGGTGCGGGATATCCTTCGTGCCGAAGGACTGGAGGATCGCGTCGGCCATTTGGGACGCCGCGTCTCGGTGGCCGATGCGATTGACGATTTTCGGGACGGCATGGAAATGGGCGCGCCGGCATAAACCAGAACGCAGGCCATGACGTGGCGGACGCGGCAGCCAGGTGGGACAGCCGAACGCGGGGCAGGTAGCGCCAGCACAAAGAGAAGGTCAGAGAGGGGCGAATCGAGGTGACGGCCGAGGACCAGGCAATGGCGCCGCTGCAGCCTACTGGGGGGGAGGTGCGCGCTGGGAGCGCGGGCGGTGCTCTCAATGCGAGTCGACTGAGACCGTCTATACGCTTTCTTCAGAGCGCGCCACCATCTGCGCTATACCATCCCGGAAGTCCCCGTCGTGTCAAGAGCATTAGTTTGGGCACCTTCAAAGGACACTCCTGATGGACCCAACCGCCAGGACCGGGCCGGTGGGTTCGGCGAATGTACAGCCTCCAGCTAGTGGCCCGAATGTCCGTTTGACGCCTGCCAACGGACGGCTGCGAGTCTGAAGGTCGAAAGTCGCTTTTGGGTCGACAAGGGGCGGTCGCGCCATCCCGACAGCGGCCGTTCACGGACCCGGCGATGGGCTCATGGGATGTGAGGTCCCGGTACAAATGCGCTTGCTGGCCGGTCCATTAAGATAACTTTTCTTATCTCTGTGGCTACGTTTCTTGACTAAACTCGTTGTCATGAAAACGCGCCTGACCTCGACACCTTCGCCTGAAAATCGCCCCGTGGAATTTCCCGATGCTGACGAGCTCGCCCTGCTCCGAGCCTGGTACGCCGGCATGCCGGTTCGCAAAGCCGCGGAGCGCTATGTGCCGGATCGAATCGCGGCAGGGCAGTCGGCGCGCGGCCTGCTCGGCAAGCTTCGACGGCGACTGGCGAACTTAGCTCAGCAGGCCTGCCGGCCGGATCTCGTCGCTGTTTTCGAGCACGTCGACGGTGAGCGCTTACGGGAAGCGAGCGCAGCCGCGGACGCGATCGAAGTTCTGCGACATGCAGACCCGCCGACTCCGCAGATCAGTGACGACATCGCTCTGTGGCTGCCGGCTCGTGCCGTTTCTGTGCTGCAAGCACATGAGATTGCGACGCTGGCGGACCTCACTGTGCGGATTCCGCGCCGGCGTCAGTGGTGGAAAGCTGTCGCCGGGCTCGGCCCGGCGAGTGCCCGGCGGATCGAAACGTTCTTCGCAGCGCATCCGGCACTGTCCGAGCGGGCGCACGCCCTGATAGCGGTCTGCGGTCCTGGCGTTGTCGTCCCGTGGGAGTCGCTCCGGCTGCCACATGAGGTCGATGGCTCGTCGGGTGCGTTTCGCGCGCCCCGGCACACCTGCACGCTCGACGCCAACAACGATTACGCAGCCGTGCAGGCATGGCTGTCACTGCACGAATCCCCCGCAACGCAGCGAGCCTACCGTAAGGAAGCTGAACGCCTAATCCTCTGGGCGATCGTGGACCGTGAGCGCCCCCTGTCGTCGCTGACGACGGAGGATGCCATTGCGTACCGGAGTTTCCTGCGTCGGCCGACGCCGCGCGAGCGCTGGGTGGGACCCATGCGCCCGCGCACCTCGCCGGAGTGGCGACCATTCTCCGGTGGGCTGTCGGCCCGCTCAACCGCCTACGCGCTGTCCGTACTCGGCGCGATGTTCCGCTGGCTGATCGAGCAGCGCTATCTGCTGGCCAATCCGTTCGCCGGCGTCAAGGTACGCGGCACCAGCCGCTCAACCGTGCTCGACACGTCCCACGCCTTTACCGAGGGCGAGTGGATGCTCGTGCGCGCCATTGCTGACGGACTTGAGTGGTCATATGGCTGGGAAGCACCGGCTGGGCAACGCCTGCGCTTCGTGCTGGACTTCGCGTATGCGACCGGCTTGCGCGTCAGCGAACTGGTCGGCGCCTGTCTCGGCAACGTCGACACCGACGCCCGGGGCGATCATTGGCTGAGCATCATCGGGAAAGGGCGCAAGGCGGGCAAGGTCGCGCTGCCACCACTGGCCCGTAGTGCGCTGGACCGGTACCTGGTGGAGCGAAGGCTGCCGGTCACGCCGACCCGTTGGCATCCCGATACGCCTCTCATCGGCAGCCTCGAGCAGGACAGCGCGGCAGGCATCAGCGGTGTCCGGCTATGGGAGGTCACACGGAGGTTTTTTGCGAAAGCGGCCGAAGTCATCGAGGCTGACAACCCGGTGCTCGCGGAAAAGCTGCGTCGCGCGAGTCCGCATTGGACTCGGCACACGCATGCAACTCACGCCCTGGCTCGCGGCGCTGAGCTGACCACGGTACGGGATAACCTGCGCCATGCCTCGATCGCGACGACGTCGATCTATCTGCACAGCGACGAAGTCAAGCGCGCCCACCAGCTCCGGAACGCCTTCGCGGAAAGATAGTGTTCCAGCTGAACCGCCCTGAAACGGTATGATCTTTCCGGTTTATATAACCTGGACGCTTATGATAGGAATTCGCGCGTTTAGGCACAGTTCCGGGTTGTACACAGTTGGACCGCTGACGATCCGATGCTTCTGGATTGCCGGCGGACCAACTGTAGATAATCAGAGCTGTTGCAGGAAGGCAAGCACGCTGTCGGTGGGCTTGAACCTAAGCGAAGTTGCGTCTGTGGGCGCGAGCTTCTCAAGGGCTCGCTCCTTTGTTGTCAGGTCGGCGTCGATGTAGATGTGTGTTGTCTCGATACTCTCGTGACCGAGCCAGAGGGCGATGATACTGATGTCGATGCCAGCCTGCAGCAAATGTGCGGCGGTCGTGTGTCGCCAATGTCTCCAACGACATTGGCGGCACGCGACTGCCATGCATCTGCTCCAGGCTGGCGTTGACCTGACAGTCATCGCGCTGTGGCTGGGTCACGAGAATCCAGCGACTACGCACATGTACATAGAAGCAGACCTGGCCATGAAGGAACGAGCCCTGAGTGCACTCCAGGCGCCCCAGAGCAAGCAGCGCCGCTACCGGCCGACTGACCGCCTGCTGCAGTTTCTCGATGGGCTGTGATTATGCACGTCCCAAAGAGCCCGTGCGGTCCGCGAAGGCCGTGAGGCTCGCGCATCCGGATGGGTCGCGCGGCGTGGTTTGCATTGCAGTTCACATTGGCACTTACGCCGCGCAATCCAATCCGCTCAATGACAAACCATGCATAATCCCGGGGCGTGCATAAAACGTCGCCTCCACCACCACTCCCTCCAGCTCAGCCTGATAAGGTGCGAGCGCCGCCAGAATCAGTCGGAGATCATTGGTCAGCCGTTTGCAATACAGCACCCGGTCCTGGTCGTCGATTATGGCGACCACGGCGTTATTCGAGTGCAGATCAATGCCGCTATACTTCATTTCAGCCTCCTGAACGGGTCAGTTGATCGTTTGCCTCTCAACTGTAGACCCTGGCCGCCCCTTTCCTGGGCGGCCAGGAGGCCTTTCAATGATTATCAATTCGCCTCCTACACTTCGAATCCCGTCTTGAAGGCGTGGATCTCATGGAATTGTCCTTGCCGCTGGTCAAGCCGATCGCGCTCGTGCGACCACGAGGCGCGCATCGGTTCGAAGCATTCAGCGCCAAGCTGCAGCGCCGTGTTACGTTCTGTCGACATTCCCTGCTTGAGTTGTGGGTGCTGTTAGAGACGGATCCGGCGGTGGTCGCTTTCTGCGAGCGTCCCGGTTATATACAGATGGAAGGGCGCCTACGGCTCGCGGATTTTCTGGTTCGTTACGTTGACCATGATGAATTTGCAGTCCTAACAGGCTGTGATACTGAAAGTAGCGTGTGCGAGGCGATGAGTTCCCAACGTTCAATCGATGGCAACGCGTTAGCCATCCGTCGAGTCGACCCGGCTGAGCTTGCCGCCGAACGGGTCTGGATTGAGAACTGGCAGCGCATGTCGCCCTATGTTGTCGCCAACCATGGCCTTATCTCACCGGCGCTGTCGGAGGCGATCGTGCGGTTCGTTGCTGTGCCTCAGAGACTCCTTGCCATCGAGCGTGAGTTTTCGACCGGCGATCCGGTTCTGTGCCGTGCGGCGTTGTTTGGCTTGTTGTACAGCGGGCGAGTCAAGGCACCGGAGCTTCACACCCGGCCATTGTCTCTGTTGTCGTCATTTGTAGAGACGGAGGCAGGATCTTGAACCACTGGAAGACCGAGTTGCAGGCGATCGACGTGAGCGTCTGGCCGACCGTTGCGCATACAGAACTCGACGAGGTCGCGCGGCGAGTTTTCGAAAAACGCAGGCAGGCCGTGGTGCGCTATGCCGCCGGAGAATCGGTCAAATCGATCGAGCTATCAACAGGGGTGAACCGTCGTCAGCTGTACCGCTTGCTTGAACGCGCTACGTTGCCGCACCCGGATGGAAGACCGTATGGTTTCCGCGCTCTCGTGCGTTACACGCGCATCGCGGAATATACGCGGGTAAGAGCCGTGGAGACCGGTCGCGATTGCGGTGGCTATGGGGCAGCAGGAGCGCTATCGCTCCTGTTCGAGCAATACCCGGCCCTGACAGGCTGGCTGCTGCTGAAACTCAAGCAACGCAAGGTACTGCTCGTAAAGATACATACGGACTCGGGGCTGCGAACCCGTCTAAGCGGTTTGCAAGCGTTGCACGATGAATTTCTCCGCCAATGTCGCACGGTCGGACTGACTGTCGGCGATTACCCATTCAACACCTCAGACAACGCGATCCGTTCCCTGTCGCGACGCGTGAAGGCAGAGTTGTTGCGTCGCTTCGACACAGCAGCGCGATCGGCAGGCGCTTCGCATCTCAAGGGCTTGCCACGCCCGACCGACGCGGGTGTCCCCGCAGCGAGCCGCCCGTATCAGGTGGTCGAATTCGACGGCCACCGGCTTGATATCCGACTTAAGGTGGTCACGCGTGACCCGCTTGGCTTTGAGCATGAGTTCGAGATCGACCGGGCGTGGCTCCTTGTCATCATCGATGTCTGCACACGCGCCGTGCTCGGATGTCACGTTGCACTTGGGAAAGAATACAGCCGTTACGACGTCATCAAGACGATCGAGAAGGCTCTGGAGCCACATCGTGAGCGAAGTTTCACCATCGCGGGCCTGACATACGGGCCGCAGGACGGCTTTCCGTCGCAACGGCTACCGGAGTTGGCGTATGCCACCTGGGAATGGATGAAGCTCGACAACGGGAGGGCTAACCTCGCGAACGAGACGTTGACCGCGTTGTGTGAGTTTATCGGGTGTCTTGTTGACGCGGGACCAAAATACAGCCCGGACGAACGGCCTTACATCGAACGGTTCTTCGGCACGATCGCAAGTCGGCTGTCTTCCCGCCTGCCAGGCTACACAGGGTCCCACCCACGCGATCTGCGCAGAGCGCTGAGCGACCCCAAGGGTAATCTGCGGTTGTATGTCTCGTTCGACGAGCTTGAAGAGTTGGTCGAATATGCCATCGCGAGTTACAACGGTACGCCACACGGCGGCCTGAACAACGTCACGCCTCTTGAAGCGATCGGGTATTTCGTGCGCGGCAGGCAGACGCTGGTAACGTGGCTAGCCGAGCATCACCGTCGCACTCTTTGCCTGATGCAGTCGGCGCGGCGGTGTCGCGTTCGGGCGTATCTCGACCAGGGCGTGCGTCCTCACATCAATCTGCATGGTGCCCGCTACACCAACCGCGTGCTCGCGACTAGCACGCACCTCATCGGCCAGCAGTTGCTCGTCTACATGAACACGGACGATCTGCGCTGCGTCCGGGCATTTCTGTCCGATGGCGCTGAACTGGGCGTGCTTGACGTGCAAGGGTCATGGCGTCTGATTCCGCACAACCTCAAGCTACGCCAGCAAATCCTGAAGCAGGCAGGCGAACGCCGTCAACGTGGAGCGGGCGCGCCAGACCCGATCGAAGCCTATGTTAAGGAAAAGCTGGCAGGTGCAAAGACAGCGCGGAAGGCGGCGACAGAACTTGCCAACGTCAACCGATTGATTGGGTCGGCGTCGACTGCGAAAACTCCACCGGGCCCGGCGCGCCAGCCTGAAACAGTCGTCGCCCCTGCGCTGGAAGCCACGGCGACATTCGCCGCCCCGACCGACGGTGTCGTTGATCGTACACAAGGCACCGCGGCCCGACCCCGCAAACTGTCAATCGGCACCGGTCAGGTATTTTAGTTCTGGACTTTGCTTTTGGGAGGTGAGTCATGTCGCTTCAGATACCGCGCCCGATCGACCCGTCGCTCCACCCGCTCGTGACTGGCAATTACCGTATCGCCACGCCCGCCATTGAGGCCTTCTATGAGCTGGTCATCCGCTGTCTGGGCTACCGGATCATGGGCGCTCTGATCTACGGCCCGTCCCGGATCGGCAAAACGCGCGCGATTGAATACGTTCGCCTGCTGTTAGCGCAGAACCATCCAAAGATGACGAGCTACCACGCGCAGTGCGAGCATAAACCGCGGCACGCAGAAGGGCCGTTCTTTGCAAACCTGCTTGAGGCCGTCGGCGACCCGGATCCCAACGCAGGTACAAATCCATCAAAACGCATGCGCTTGTCGCTGAGGATACGGGAGGCAGCGGCGAGCGCTGGCAGCGGAACGGTGCTCCTGTTTTGCGACGAGGCCCAGCGCTACAACGAAAACGAGTACGAGTGGTTGCGAGATGTTCACGACGCGCTCGACCGGCAGCAGATCAAACTGTTCACGTTCCTCGTCGGCCAGCAGGAACTGCTCGCGCAGAAGACCGGGCTGCAGATCGCAGCCAAAACCCAGATCGTTGCGCGCCTGATGGTCGAGGAGCTGTCATTCCACGGTATCCGCAACGCCGGGGATGTCGCGACGTGCCTGAACGGATACGACCAGACCGCGTACCCTGAAGCAAGCGAGTGGAGCTTCACACGGTTCTATATTCCACAGGCGTTCGACGCCGGGTATCGTCTTGTCAGTGATGCCGACACGCTTTGGCGGGCGTTCGAAGCGGCGCACCACAAGGCAAGTCTACCTGGGCGCCTGGAGATCCCGATGGAGTCGTTCGCACGCGTCGTTGAGATCGTCCTGAAAGAAAGCGAACTCAAGGACGGGCTCGGCTATTGTCCGGAACCCGCTTTGTGGGCCTACGCGGTACATCACTGCGGCTATGTTCAATCACGCCATGCAACCGGTCGCGTCCTCATCGCCGCCGCGTAGCGTTGCGAAGCTAACGCGGCTGAGTTTTCCAATTCTCACGCTTGAGGAGCGCTCGCTAACGCCCGCGCTCGGGTACGTTTTCAACAGGAAATGGCTCGAGCCGTACGAGTCAATCGTTTCGATCCTGTGGAAGTTCAAGACGGCCAACGCCCTTCCCGGGTACGCTCTCGCCCAACTGATGGGGCCGCGTGTGGATCCGTACGAAGGGGTGGTGCCGCAACTGGAAGCAATCGAGCTTGAACGCTTACGCAGCACCCTTGATCTGCCGGTGAAAGCACTGCGTGCTGCGCTCCTGCCGGCACTTCAGCATCGGCCTTGCAGCGAGTCATTCCGCTACTGCCGCCGATGCATCGCTTGCGGGTACCACAGCGCGCTCTACCAGATTGAAAGGGTTAGTGTTTGCCCTGCGCATTCGTTGCCTCTCGAGGTGGCATGCCGGAGGTGCGGGTATAAAGCGCCATATCTGCTAAACGTGCGACTTCTCGAGACACCATATCGCTGTGCAGACTGCGGCGCAAGGTACGGCAGTAAGAAATGGTCCCCGGACAGGGTACAACCGATGCCGGGGGAGCATCGACGGGCGATCACGCGCGTCTATATCGAGCGGGGGTTACTGTAGTGGCCCAAGCGAGCTTTGACGCCTCGCTTCGTTCGATGGCACCAGCGACGTCCGGGAAAATTTCGGCTGTCAATGCGCCCGGAGCGAGTCGGCGACATGCCAGTTCGCCTGTTGGCACGCACCAGAACAATGGCCAAACCCCTGTGAGTAAGAAGTTTAGGCAGATTGACACATTTACTGCCGGAACGTTGACACTTTTGCGTCGGTCTACGATAGTTCACAGCTATCTACCGCTTCATTTGCGGACAATCGTCTTGGTATGAGCCGGACGGCGTCACCGGATCGCATCATGGGGTAGTGACGCGGTGCGCAGACCGTGACCTGAGGACGCGGGACTTGATTTGTGACCGCAGCCGCGAAGCGCGCGGCCACGCGTAATAGAAGACGTTGCAAACGTAGAGACATGCCCGGCGGTCTGCGCCGGTCGACCCTCGGGAAATACAGGACCTCCCGCGCAGAACCCGGGAGTTGACGTTTCGCGGTCAGCGTCCTGGCCCGTGCACGGTCCAGATTCCCCAGACGACTTCTCCCGGTGCGTGCCCGGCACGACAGGACGACGGGCCTGTCGCGGACCACATGCCGCTGCGTGCCGATTGCGCGAAGGCGCGCCGATCGGGTAACCGAACGGCCGGTTCAACGCAACGCTCCGAGCTGTAATCCTCACGCGAGCCACGCACCACATAGCTGCACTAACGTTCGCGGCTGCCTGGGGCGGACTCCATTGCCTTTGCCTCCCACTTGGCTGCGCCCCCCGGTTGACTGCCGCCGTAGCGTAAGCGTTCTGAGCGCGCGGAGGTTCCGACCTCCTGCCCGGTGGCGCTACCGGCAAGGGGGAATTCGTTTCATCACTTAAAACCCTGCGCTCGCAGACTGCCAAAATGTCGCCGAAATTAATCCGTAGAAGGACGGTCTGGTCGTGACAGAGGGTAAAAACTAGTTTGTACACGGAATTGTTTTCTACTAAGATCGACTTCACTCACCGCGGTGTCCCGAGCATTTCATCACCAATGCAGGTATCTCAGGAGCGCTACATGTCTTCGATTTTTGGTAGTTTTCACCGGCCGCTACTGAGGCTAGGCGCGCTTGCGTTTGCAGCCGTCATTTCAATGACAACGGTTGTGGCTCAAACCCAGACGCCGCAAGGGCAGCCGATCCGAATTGGTGAAATCAACAGCTACACCGGCGGCAGCGCCTTCACGCTGCCCTATAAGAAAGGTATCGAGCTCGCGGTGCAGGAAGTCAATGCAAAGGGCGGTGTGTTGGGAAGGCCCCTAGAGGTTATTTATCGCGACGACAGCCTCAGTCCGGCTGATGCCGTGAAGGCTGCGAACGATCTGGTGCTTGACGAAAAGGTCGACCTGCTGATGGGAGGCTTTTCGTCCTCGGTTGGACTCGCGCTTGATGACTTTGCGACGCGGCAGAGAAAGTTATACGTTGCCACCGAGCCGCTAACTGACGATCTTGTCTGGAAAAACGGCAGCAAGTATGTCTTCCGGATGCGCAGTTCGATCTACATGCTGACCGCTATGGTCGTAAAGGAGGCTGCCGCTAATCCGGCAAAACGTTGGGCAACTGTCTCGCCAAATTTTGAAGGCGGCCAGGCATTCGTACGCGAGTTCAAGAAGCAATTGTCGGCATTGAGGCCCGATATTGTCTGGGTCGGCGAACAATGGCCGGCGCCAAACAAGCTGGACGCAGGACCGACAGTGGACGCCCTTGAGCGAATGAATCCAGAGGCAATACTAAACGTCACGTATGGGCCGGATTTGCTGCGTTTTGTTCGGGAAGGCAATACTCGGAGCCTCTTTAAGAACAAGTTTGTCGTCAGCGTCCTGTCTGGAGAGCCGGAGTATCTTGGTCCGTTGAAGGAGGAGACGCCAGAAGGTTGGTTGACAACCGGTTACGTGATCGGTGATCCCAGGCCCGAGCATGTCGCATTCCGGACAGCATACGAGAAGAAATACGGTGACACGCCGCGCTTTGGCTCGTTGATCGGGTATATGAGCGTGCAGGCGGTCGCCCACGCGATTGCCAAGGCCGGTTCTACTGACACGGAAAAAATGGTATCTGCTCTAAAAGGCCTTCAATTCCAGTCGCCAATGGGCAAAGTGACCATTCGTGCTGCGGATCATCAGGCCACTACGGGCGCATGGGTGGGGACGCTCGCGCAGAAGGACGGAAAAGGCTATATGGCCAACTGGAAGTTTCTCGATGGGGCCGGATTCCTGCCCTCCGAGGCGGATGCCGCGAAGCTCAGACCGCCAACGGCTAGCCAGTAGCCACCAGACCGACAGGCGTCTTATCTCGAGAGGTGTGCAATGGCAAGCTTTTCTTTAGCCGGGATGTTCATTGTTTTGCTTAACGGTCTCGTCGCGGCGTCAATGTTGTTCATTGTTGCTGCCGGAGTATCCATCATTTTCGGCGTGTCGCGCGTCGCCAACTTTGCGCACGGGTCGTTTTACATGATCGGTGCCTACGTTGCGTACTCCATTTACTCGGCTCTTCCGACAACGCTGTGGGCGTTCGTACTCAGCGTGGTCGGAGCTGGGCTCGCGATTGGCGCACTCGGAGTGTTGGTTGAGATTCTCGTTCTGCGGCGCATCTATCAGGCGCCAGAACTTTTGCAGCTGGTCGCAACATTCGCACTCGTTCTTATCGCTCAGGATGCGGTGCAAAAGGTGTGGGGACCAGAGGATCTCATCGGCCCGCGCGTCCCTTATCTGAAAGGCGCACTCAATATTTTTGGCCGGAATTTTCCGGAATACAACCTGCTCCTCATTATCGTTGCTCCGCTGCTTCTGGGTGGGCTGTGGCTGCTCTTTAACTACACGCGTTGGGGAACCCTGATGAGAGCGGCGTCCCAAGACCGAGAGATGGTTGAAGCGCTTGGCGTCGACCAGAAATGGCTGTTCACATCAGTGTTCTTTCTCGGTTCGATCCTGGCGGGACTCGCAGGAGGGCTTCAGGTGCCGCGTGAGGGCGCGAACCTGGGAATGGACCTGAATACGATTATCGAGGCTTTCGTGGTCGTCGTCATCGGGGGGATGGGCAGTCTCATGGGTTGCTTTCTTGCGTCGGTGATTGTCGGCGTATTCTTGTCCTTTGGGGCGATCTTTCTTCCGAAGGCAGCGATTGTGCTCGTATTCGTGATCATGGCGATTACGCTTGCGGTGAGACCGAACGGATTGCTTGGTAAGCCAGCCTTTGCCGTGCGCGCGGCTGGAACCACGGCGGAGTGGGTGCTCAGGCCGTTCAGTCGTCACCAGTGCTATGTCGCGGCCGTGGTTGCCTTGGCGCTGGTCCTGCTGCCATTGTTCCTGAGCGAGTTCGGTGTCGTGGTCGCAACGGAAATACTCATCTTTGCGCTTTTTGGGTGCAGCCTTTATTTCCTGATTGGACCGAGCGGTATGCCGTCCTTCGGACACGCCGCATATTTTGCTATCGGTGCCTATACGGTCGCGTTGATGGACAGATCCATCGGTACCGGGATATTTTTTAATCTGCTCTGCGCCCCGGTGGCGGCGGTCGCAGCAGCCCTGATCTTTGGCTGGTTCTGCGTGCGATTGTCCGGCGTCTACCTGGCCATGCTCACACTGGCATTTGCGCAGATTGTATGGTCGATTGTCTATTCGTGGAATGACTTAACGGGTGGGGAAAATGGTCTGGTGGGTATTCACATGACGCGATGGCTATCGTCCACTGTTGACTTTTATTACCTCGCGTTAGTCGTGACGGCAGTTGGTGCGCTGGCGATTCAATGGATTATTTTTTCGCCCTTCGGTTATGGGCTGCGGGCTGGCCGCGACGCTCCAGTACGAAGCGCTGCAATCGGCATTGACGTGCGCATGCAGCAGTGGCTAGGTCTCGCCGTCTCCGCAGCATTCGCGGGACTGGCAGGCGGACTGATGGCCTATCTGAAGCGTGGTGTCTATCCCGAAGTTGCAAGTGTGACGACATCGATCGACGCAATCCTTATGACTCTTGTGGGGGGAATGCAATCGATCGTCGGGCCGATTGTTGGCGCGGCAATCTATCACGGCCTCAAGACGTGGATCCAACTCTCGACGGAAGCGTGGCGAGCGGTCACTGGTGTTGTGATTCTGCTTCTCGTGATGCTGCTTCCAAAGGGGATTGCGGGATTGTTTGAAGCATGTGCGCCGGCCATCGCGAGATGTCGGAGGTATCGGTCATCTTGAAGCACGCTACGTCTTTGATTGTCACTGTGAGCGTGAACGGCACGAAGCACGTGATCGACGTGCCAGGTGAGGTGCCTCTGCTCTACATCCTTCGTAACGATCTAGGACTTAACGGTCCGAAATTCGGGTGTGGGCTCGGGCAGTGTGGCGCATGCGCGGTGCTGGTCGACGGCGTTGCGAAGCGCTCTTGTGTCATACCTGTATGTGGTGTTGACGGTCGAACAGTTACGACACTTGAGGGCCTTGGCACCCGGGACAATCTTCATTTCGTGCAGCAGGCTTTCGTTGACACGCAGGCGGCACAATGTGGCTACTGTCTCAATGGAATGGTCATCGCAACGGTGGGGCTGCTTAGCCGCAATCCGGCACCTACCCACGCGCAGATTTGCGACGCGTTGAACAATCACCTTTGCCGGTGCGGGACCCATGTGGAAATACTTGATGCTGTAAAGGCGGCAGTTGCTCACGGCGCAAAGGATAGAAAGGTGCAGGAATGAGTCAGCGGTCCGAGGTCCCCGTGACGAGAGCAGACTTCCGCCGCGCGGAAGGTGTTCTGCTCGTTATGCGACAGCCCGTGGCGCCTCCGCCTCCGCCCAAGGGTTCTACCTTGCTGTTTCGCGGACCAAACCTTGAAGAAGGCCCGGAAATACTTCTGGCTGTATGGGACGACGGCAGCGTCACGTGTTTGTCGAGCCATGTCGACCTCGGTACGGGCATCAAGACATCGCTCGCGCAAATTGTGGCTGACGAACTGGACGTTTCCTTTGACAGCGTCACGATGGTTCTGGGTAACACGGCCTCCGTCCCGGACCAGGGCCCTACCGTCGCGAGTTCGACCATTCAAGTGACTGCTGTCCCGCTTAGGCATGCGGCTGCGCAGGCGCGTGCATGGCTTTTGGCGGAGGCTGCTCGACGGCTGGATGTTTCGGCGTCAGAGCTTGAGGTTACCGACGGGATAGTTTCGGTCGGTCACGCATCGCAGCAAGCGATTTCGTTCGGTGACTTGCTTCGTGAACAGCATGTGGAGCTCGTGCTTTCCGCCGATGTGAAGATAAAGCGGCCGGACGAACACAAGCTTGTCGGTACGAGCATCCCGCGTGTCGATATCCCGGCCAAGGTGACAGGGGAAACGGTCTTCGTGCACGACATGCGGGTTCCTGGGATGCTTCACGGACGCGTGGTTCGGCCACCATACTCCGGTGTGGATTCAGGTGAGTTCGTCGGTAACTCTCTCGAATCGGTTGATCAAGCGTCCATTGCGCACATTCCCGGGGTTGTAGCAGTCGTCGTGCTTCGGGATTTTGTGGGTGTTGTTGCTGAGCGCGAGGAAAACGCGCAGCTGGCGATGCGAGAGCTAAAGGTGAACTGGAAGCCGTGGCCTGGTATGCCTGACCTTTCCGACATGGAGCGGGCGATAAGCGCCAATCCCAGTACGAAGCGTGTGCTGCTTGACAAAGGTGACGTTGATGCTGCACTTGTGCAAGCCGGGCAACGGCTGAAGCGAACGTATCTCTGGCCGTACCAGATGCATGGATCTATCGGTCCGTCGTGTGCGGTGGCCGACTGGCGAGGAACATCGCTCACGGTGTGGTCCGGGACGCAGAACCCCCACCTGTTGCGCGCAGACCTGTCTCTTCTAGTCGGATTGGCGGAGGTCGCGATCGATGTGATCAGGATGGAGGCGTCGGGGTGCTATGGACGAAACTGCGCTGATGACGTGGCCGCGGATGCTGCATTACTTTCGCGCGCGGTAGGGCGGCCGGTAAGAGTGCAGTTGACGCGGGAACAGGAGCACCTCTGGGAGCCGAAAGGGGCTGCTCAACTCATGGAAGTCGATGGCGGCCTCACCGCCGATGGTGAAGTTGCCGCTTACGACTATCAGACCTCTTACCCATCGAACATGGCCCCGACGCTTGCTCTGCTCCTGACGGGGGTGACCAAGCCCGAATCCCAGGCTGTGCCGTTGGGCGACCGGACGGCAATTCCTCCATACGATTACTCAAACATGCGGGTTGCTGTAAATGACATGCCGGCAATCCTTCGCGCTGCGTGGTTGAGGGGCGTTTCAGCGCTCCCAAGTTCCTTTGCGCACGAGTCCTACATCGACGAGCTCGCCACAGCGGCCGGCGTCGATCCAGTCGAATTTCGCCTGCGCTATCTAAACGACGAACGCGCCGTTGACCTTGTAAAAGCGACTGCAGAGCGGGCCGGATGGATGCCGCACACCCGACCGCAACAGCAGGCGTCAGATGGCGATTTTCTGCGCGGCAGAGGTTTTGCATATGCGCGTTATATCCACAGCACTTTTCCAGGCTTTGGTGCTGCCTGGGCAGCGTGGGTTGCGGATGTTGAAGTCAATCGCCGGACTGGAGAGGTACACGTGCGGCGAGTCGTGGTAGGCCACGACGCAGGCATGATGATTAACCCGGCCGGCGTGCAGCATCAGATCCACGGAAATGTCGTTCAGGTGACCAGTAGGACTCTCCTGGAGAGGGTGGAAATCGAGCCCAAGACGAACGTCGTTGCCAGCAAGGAATGGGGTTCGTATCCAATCCTGAGCTTTCGTGACGTCCCAGTGATTGAAGTCATGATGATGCCTCGTCAGACTGAGCCTCCTCTCGGAGCCGGCGAGTCAGCGTCTGTACCTGGAACTGCTGCGATTGCCAACGCCATTTTCGACGCGACCGGTGTGCGTTTCAGAAAGCCTCCGTTCACTCCGGAGACTGTACTGCCGGAGCTGTTACCGAAGGACCAGCGCGCTGCGGCACCACCGAAAATCCGTAAGAGCTTTCCCGCTATGGTCGGTGCGCTGTTGCTCGGCGCGACCGGTATCGTGTCTTCGCTTGTAGGCATGCGTTCGACCATTGCGCCGGTGACAACCAACCCGTCAGAGCTTTTCAGCCCAGCGACCATCGAGCGCGGGCGACTGCTGGCCGCCGTCGGAAACTGCGTTGGATGTCACACAGCGAAGGGCGGCATTCCAAACGCCGGTGGCCGTTCAATGGACACGCCTTTCGGAACAATCTATTCGACCAATCTGACCCCAGACGTGCAGACAGGCATTGGTGGTTGGTCGCTAGAAGCATTTCAGAGGGCAATGCGCGAAGGTGTGTCGCGCGACGGGCATCTGCTTTATCCAGCTTTTCCTTACACGGCATTTACAAAATTGACCGACGACGACCTGACGTCTCTCTACGCGTATCTCATGGCGCAGACGCCGGTCAAAAATCAGCCACCGCAAACTTCGCTGGCCTTTCCGTACAGCGTCAGGCCACTGCTCGCTGCCTGGAATGCGCTGTATCTCAAACCAGGCCCAGAGCAGGCAGATCGCTCCCGCTCCGCGCAATGGAACCGTGGAGCATATCTGGTGAATGGCCCGGGCCACTGCGGCGCGTGCCATACGCCCCGAAACGCATTGGGCGCCGAGAAAGCGGGCTTCGCCTACCTGTCTGGCGCGGTGACGGGCGGCTGGGAAGCTCCTGGACTGATCGGCAAGGCCGCCGCGCTGCCTTGGAGCGAGAACCATTTCTACGACTACCTTCGTTCGGGCTTCAGCTCGGCGCACGGGAGCGCGTCAGGTCCAATGGCTTCAGTTGTGAGTGAACTTGGTGTCTTGCCTGACCCAGACGTTCGGGCGATGGCCCATTACCTGGCTTCGTTCAACCCCTCTTTGACGACTGAACAGGCGGAAGCACACACCAAAACGCTGGTCGCGCGCACCCGCGAAGAAGGGCAACTGCTGCGAGGCAGCGCTCAACGAATGTTCAATTCTGCATGTGGCGCATGCCACAACGACGGCCCCGGGCCCGCGGGCAATGCGCTAAATCTGCCACTTGCGCTGAACAGCAATCTCCACAGTTCCGCACCGGACAATCTGATTCGCATCATCCTTGACGGCATAAACCAGCCTCCTTCACGTCAGACCGGCTACATGCCCGCATTCAGAGAAAGTTTGAGCGACCAGCAGATTGCGGAACTCGCCGGCTACATGAGGAAACGGTTTGCGCCTGACAGGTCAGCATGGTCCGACCTTACGCAAGCTGTTACCCGAGTCCGCCAGATGCCAGAACACTGAGCATGTCAGATCGACCGCGCATGTGATGCTCAGACTGAGCCGTGCCTCAATCGCCGGCTGAGATGCAGCGCCGATCCGGGTGGGGTTGCTCGGGTACGACGTGTTAAACACGCCGTTGCTGGGCCCGAACGGCCTTGCAGTTCGACCCGGTGGAAAGGACAGCGGAGTTAGTAGCGGGCGATGCATGTATCAAAACTCCATGCATCCGTTAGTCAACCAGCCCGTCGTCTGCAATTGTCCGGTCGCCGGCACCCCGAAGGTGAGCCGGCGACGGGGCACAGTTTTTCTAAGGAAAGGATCTATGAATGTCCTGACTGTTCGTGGAGTGCAGAAAAGCTTCGGGGGTGTCCGCGCCGTAAAGGATGTCAGCTTCGACATCGGGCCTCGTGAGCTTCTCGCGTTGATTGGGCCAAACGGCGCAGGCAAAACGACATGCTTTAACCTGTTGAACGGACAATTGCGAGCGGATGCAGGTACGGTCATGCTCGGCGAAGAAAACATAACGGGCCTCACACCAAAAAAAATCTGGGAAAAGGGTGTTGGGCGAACATTCCAGATTACGCAGACCTTTTCGTCCATGACCGTCCTGGAGAACGTTCAGACAGCCTTGATTTCATATCAGCGAAAGTTGCTTTCAATGCGTGAAAGAGCGAAGAGGCTGTGCATTGATGAAGCGATGGAGTTGCTTCGGTCAGTTGGTATGCATGCTCACGCCAATCGGTCGTGCGCTGTGCTCGCGTATGGTGACCTCAAGCGGGTCGAACTTGCTGTTGCGCTGGCGAATGATCCAAAACTTCTATTAATGGATGAACCAACCGCAGGCATGGCACCCGGGGAACGGATGGACCTTATGGCACTGACGGCGGAAATCGTTCATTCACGAAATATGTCTGTACTTTTTACGGAACATGACATGGATATCGTATTCAACAAGGCAAGCAACATTATTGTTCTCGACCGAGGGGCCGTGATCGCATATGGGAAACCCAAGGATGTGCGGGACGACGCCAACGTGCGCCGGGTTTATCTCGGTGACGGCTCAGTGTTCGCAAAATGAATAGCAAACATCAATCTCCCGCCCCGCTCAACGGTTCGAATCGAAGTCTGCTTTCTGTTCGAGCCATGAACAGCTTTTACGGGAAGGCGCACATCCTTTTCGACGTTGCGCTGGATCTCGACCGGGGGGAGGTCCTTGCGCTCCTTGGCAGAAATGGGGCCGGGAAGTCGACCACGTTCAAGTCGATAATGGGTCTCGTCAAGCCGTGCTCGAGCCAGATTACTTTTCAGGGGAGCCGCATTGATCATTTTTCGACCAGCCGTATCTGCCGGAATGGAATAGGTTACGTTCCTGAAGATCGAAGAATCTTCACGGAGTTGACAGTACTGGAGAATCTGGAAGTTGGCAGGCAGCCGCGCCGGGCTGGGGTGCCCCACTGGACTCCGGAAAGGCTATTCCAGATATTTCCCAACCTCGGGGAAATGCGCAATCGCAGCGGCGGCAAGATGAGCGGTGGGGAGCAGCAGATGCTCACAATCGCCAGGACTTTGATGGGAAACCCGTCGCTTCTGTTACTGGACGAGCCATCGGAGGGGCTCTCGCCAAAGATTGTAGAGGACATGGCGAAGGCTATCCTCCTCTTGAAACAGGAAGGTCTGGCAATCATGATCTCGGAGCAGAATCTTCACTTCGCCCAGCTTATCGCGGATCAGGCTGTCATCCTGGAAAAAGGCCAGGTTCGCTACGCAGGCTCGATGGACGAGCTGAAGGCCGACGACGTGTTGCAAAGCAATTACCTGAGCGCCTGATCGGCAGGTTCACGAGAAAGCAGGCCCCTCAAGGCTCAATTTAACGATTCTGTTCCTATAAGACGTCCGTTTCGACTACACAGGCATTGTCGGCTCGACGCGTCGCGACATTCGCGGCGCGTGGGGTCTATTTTTCCGGTCCGCCGACAACACCGAAATCAGATCACTTTCTACCGCGTACTCATCGGACACGTGTCCCTGTGTTCCGGCCACGAACGCCTGATGCGAGCGCTGCGCTGGGTCGGGCCGCGTCCGGGGGACTCGTTGCCTGTGGAGCGTCCGGCATGGCTTGCACATTGGCCGTGGCGATCGGCGCGATCGAGCGACACAAAGGACTAACCGCTGGCCTCATCTACCTGTAGGCGGTCCCTAAGCTTCGTTGCTTCGATCGGGTGTCGCAGTTCTGGCTGAGGCCACCTAGCTTTGATCAATCTCTAACTCATCAAGTATTCTCGACATGAGACCATCGCGTCTCCATTGGAGCCATTTCGTATAGCACGTCTGCGCCGGTGGATAATCAGACGGTAACCGGTGCCATTTCTCCTTGTGAATCACGACCCAAAGGATCGCATTCAATACTTCTCGCGGGTCCCGCGGTGGGCGGCCGAAACGTCGCTTCGAATCCTCAGGCAGGAGATAGCGGACACGCTGCCACGTCTCGTCGGAAATGGGAACGTCTATCACTTTGGCACTCATTGGCTAAACTACAATCTGACCATTTATCTGCTACGCCATGCGGTGTCTACGTGACGCTTGCCGACAAGGCGATGATTTACCACCTACCATTGAACGTCGCCTGGCAAGCAGTACAGGACACACATGCGCTCCGAGGCATCTGCGCGCTGGTCGGCGCGATGCTTACAAAGCACGGGCTGCCTACTTGGCGGTTCGCCCGGGTGCATCATCCGTATCATGCGTCGTGACGACGCCCGTCTGTCTCGAAAATCCTGGGAGACGGCGTTGAATCAAATGATCGGGCGCGGTTTGCAGCTGCGCTGCGACGCCATCTTCACAGGGCGTCGCATTAACCGATTTTGAGGTTGGTCAGGCTGGAAGCACGGCGCTGGATTGAATGCGGCGGACGCCTTTTTTCGTCATCGCATCCCAGGCTTTTTCGAGTGAGCCGTTGATGTCGACGCCTCGCGATGCGTCTTCGATGACGTAGGTCGTGAAACCGGCGTTGCGTGCATCCATGGCCGTCCCCGCCACACAGAAGTCGGTCGCCACTCCCGTGCAAAAGACTTTGCTGATACCGCGTTGCTTCAGGTAACCGGCCAGACCCGTCTTGGTTTCGTGATCAGCTTCCTCGAACACAGAATAGCTGTCGATGTTCTTGTGGTATCCCTTGCGGATGATCAGTTGTGCCGTGGCGAGTTCGAGCTTATTACTTAGCTCTGCGCCGCGCGAACCCTGCACACAATGGTCGGGCCACAGCATTTGCTCTCCATATGGTAGCGTGATCGTCCGATACGGTTTACTCCCGGGATGACTGCTTGCGAACGAGATGTGTCCCGGGGGGTGCCAGTCCTGTGTGATAACGATGTTAGGAAACACCGCACCCAGGCGGTTGATGACAGGAATGATTTCGTCACCACCTTTCGCTGCAGAGAGTGAGCCGCCAGGAAGGAAGTCATTTTGCATGTCGACGACGATCATTACAGAATCGTTGCCTGGTCTGAAAGGTTGCCCGGTTGCTGCCTTGCCTGCAGCGCTCGCGACGCCGAGCCTACCTGTCACGGTGGCTGCGGCAGCGAATTTTAAGAGCGTCCGACGGTCTTGCTTGTACATGATGACCTCATTGTATTGAAGCAATATGATTGGTATAACGAAATAAAACACTTCGATCTTGATTAGAAGAGAAGTGTCGCAATCAGAAGCGATGACGTATGCCGAGCATCACTAGTTCCTGGGTATTTGTTCCCGCAGCGGCGTACGAATCAGCGATGACGGCTTGGGCGCTGCCGATGCCGTTCTTCCCTGACGCATGGCCGTATGACGCGGACGCGTAGACATCGGTTCGCTTGGAGAGGTAATAATCGGCCGCCACCGTGACCTGCTGATACGTTGCAGAGGAATTTCCATGAGACTTCAGATAGTCGTAGCCCGTCTGGAGGAGCGTCGCAGGGTTCACCTGCCAGACTGCATAAACCGATCCGTTGTTATAGCGCTCCGCACCCGAGAACTTCGAGTTCGCATCGGAAAGGTATTCGGCGTAGCTATAGTAGCCGCCGAGGGTGACTGGTCCGAGCGTGTAGCTGAGACCAGCTCGGCCAATATTGATAGAACTTGCCGACGCATAAGCCTCGTTGACGGGGGAGAAGAAAAGGCTCCCCGCGGTAGTTGCGCCTCGCGACGAAGTTGTGGCGTTTCCGTTATCGATGTGCAGATAGCCGGCGGCCACCTTGAGCGGTCCATGAGTGTAAAGAGCCGCTGCCGTGTACGATTGACCGGATCCCGTGCTTCCCGCAACCCCTCCAAATGCGTACGTGACCTCCGCCTGGAATCCCGCCATCACAGGGCTGGCCCATTTGATGGCGTTATTGATGCGTACCGAAGCATCGGCGTTATCGACATCGCCGGGAGTGGTGAAATAGTAGCCGTAGGCGTTCGGCTGCACCTCGTAGGTCAGGTCTTCGACGGCATCATACTGCCGTCCGACCGTGACAGTCCCAAACAGGTCTGATTTCAGACCCACGAACGCCTGTCGTCCGAATTCGCTCCCCGTCAGTGCTCCGGAGTTGACATCAAACCCGCTTTCGAGTGTAAAGACGGCGGACAGGCCACCGCCCAGATCTTCGTTGCCTTTCAAGCCCCAGTGGCTGACAGAGTACTGTCCCGATTGCAACCCGACCTGATTGCTCTTGCCATCCGTGTTGTGAACGTATTGAAGGGAGTCGTCGATGATACCGTAGAGAGTTATGGAGCTTTGGGCGGAGGCATCATATGTAGTGCTAAGCAAACACGCCGATAAAATAATCTTGCAGGAATGTCTCACGTGCGTTCTCGTTTTTGTGGGTTGCAAGGGTTGATGGAAAAAACTGAGTGGATGTAACGCGGAATCTCCTGCGGCTGCCGGACGAACGATGGCTAATCCACTTCTCTTTGCGATGTTGAGTCGCTGTACTGCCTTTCACGCGCCCGTTGACTGCCGCTTTTGCAAGCGCTCCTTTGCCGGAAGATCGGCACGCGTAGACTAAACGAAACGTCTCCCCCGAACCCGTCCATGGAACTTCAAGTATTTGCTTCAATGCCGGCGTTCTATGGATCGGGAAGGGCGCTACCTAAAGATCACGCCAAGGGCCGAATCCGGCAAGAACTTACAACGCAGCGGGAGCAGATGCTTGGCATGCAAGGGTTGCCTGAACCCATCTTAGAGGAAATAAAGTCCGTATGCAAAGTATGTCAAAAATGATTTCGAACAGGATTTCCCCCTATGTGCTTGCAGGAGGCGGGAAATCTCGGGTATTTCTGCAAAGAGACTCAAGCGGCAGTCGCTGAGAATCGATAGTACTCAGTACGCGTGGTAATTTGCTAATCTGCAAGGTGGCCGGGATGCAAGCTCGGCAGAACGATTGTCGGGGGCCGCTGTGGTTGGCCGAAGCCGGACCTGTCTGGCTAACCCCCATCCCGGTAGCCTGGCTTTGGACGTCGGCGCAAGAGGATGCGGTTCAAGGTCGAGGCGCTGCCAGCGGCTGCGTGTCTCGCTTTCAGTCGGCCGCAGAGGTGGTGTGCCTCTGTGGCTACTTAAACGATATGGCAGGTCAGAACGCGGATCTACGGGAGTCGGCCCGTCTGGATGAACGCGGCAGCGGTCTCGTGAAACGCGTCGGGGTTGTCCCACGGAATCATGTGCCCGGCGTTCTCCACTTTACATAGATGACCACGCTGCAATCTGCCAACGAAGTCCGCGGCTTCACCGTCTCGCACGGTGTCGCCGTGTTCCGCATACATGAGCAGAGTCTCTGACTCGATCCTAGGCAGACTCGAAAAGATGTCTTCGTCGTTAAATGAGTTGTAGGAGTCAGTTACTGCCTTGCGGTCGCAAGTTGGCAACCATTGCATTCTGAGATTAAGCTGGTCTTCCGGCCAGTTTAGTGACGCGCGCATCTCCTCGAAGCCCTCGCCGCGAGACACCTTTTCCATTGACGAGAGATACCAGTCGAGCGGGGCCGGGTAGGGCCTCCGGCCCGGGCCAGTCATGGGTGGATCAGCAAGCACGAGTCGACCACAACTGCCGGGTGCCATGGCCGCAAACCTCGTAGCGATTCGCGCGCCCATCGAATGTCCGAGCACTGCAGGCCTTTCAAGCTTTAACGCTCGCACAAGCCCCAACGTGTCACTCGCGTAATCGTTGAGTTGGTAACTCATTGCCGGGGTTGCCTGCGACAGGCCACGGCCACGATTGTCGATCAGAATCACGTGGAAGTTCTGCGCGAGTCTGTGTCCGACAAACTCCCATGTGGCGGCCGGCATCGTGATGCCGGGGAGAACGATAAGTGCCGGCGCATCGCGCGGGAACTCGAGATAGTGCAATCGAATGCCATTTACGAAGACGTGGCGCCCCCGAACCGTAGAACTCATCCTGCTCTCCTGGAATTGGAACTCACGCGCCGGGCGATGCGTGCGATGTCCGCCTCGACCGAGCACCAATCCTTTCGCAAACCACCCGCGCAGTCTCATTGTATGTATAAATATAGATTGTGTACAAAGTATTATTTGCCTCGTGCCAACGTTTCAGTGCGATCCGGACCGCCCGCCCGGCGGGAAAACGCGAGCCGAGACCGTGCGCCGGGTGCCGCAACCGATTTCCCCGTCGTAAATGGCCTCGTGAAACCTCGGACTGAGGCTGAAACTTTCTGCGCAAAGCGCTCGCGCTGAATGAGTTGAAATATGAATGTGAACTCGGGTGAAGTTGGGGTGTGCCCAGCGCCCACCGCGGCAAGGCGGTCTGCTTTTTCTGGAATACAGGCGCCACTCTCTTTGTGCACCTGGTTCACCAGTGTCCGCGGACCTGCCACAACGGTTCGTGCGGACGCCCGCCCGACCAGGGATGAAAATCGTGCCCGAGCCCTCAGTCCTGCCACTCTTTGACTAAATCGCATGTGTACTGACAAAACGGTGCCGTCGCGGGCCCGGAATCACAAAAAATAACGCATTTTGATAGGGTTATCCATGACTCACGAGGCGGCGCCGAATGAAAATAGTCCGTGTACAATGTTTCTACGGTTGATGCAGCCACGTCGATGCCCGCTGCCACTACAGGAAAAGCACAGAGGAAATATGAATAGTCGATCAAAGCCGAGAATTGCAGTAGTTGGAGGTGGGCTCGGAGGACTGGCGGCCGCCGCGTTGATGCAGCAGGCGGAATTCGAGGTCACGGTCTTCGAACAGGCGCCGGCGCTCGCGCGTATTGGTGCCGGCATCAATCTTAGTCCGAACGTTACGCGGATTCTCAGGGCCATCGGCATCGACGAGAAGTTGCGGGGCACAGCGGTCCAGCCGCGGTCCTTTATCAGTCGGATGTTCGACACGGGTGAAGAGACCTTTCGACTCGAGATGGGCGACGCAATCGAGGCGAAATACGGTGCGCCGTACTTCACCGTCCATCGCGGCGACTTTCATTCCATCCTCGCTGACGCTGTTCGCCCGGATTCGATCGCAATGAGCAAGCGTCTGGTATCAATTCAGGAGGATGAGCGCGGAGTCGAGCTACATTTTTCGGATGGGGCGCGCCAAGTCTTTGACCTGGTTATCGGCGCAGACGGCGTCAATTCGACAGTCCGGGAGATTCTTCTTGGCCCCGAAGCGCCCCGCTATACGGGCTACCTGGCGCACCGGGCTATCTTCCCGGCCAACGCAGCTCAAGGCCTGGCGCTTGATGACTGTACGAAGTGGTGGTCGCCGGATAGGCACATCATCGTCTACTTCCTGACGGGAGCCAGAGACGAGTTGTATTTCGTTACCGGTGTGCCGTCTGAAAATTGGGACGCCGGCGCGTCATCGCGCGAAGGAAGTATTTCCGCCTTGCGCGAGACGTTCGCGGATTTTGAGCCGCGGGTGCAGAAGATCCTGGATGCATGCACGGACGTAAGTGAGTGGGCGCTTTACGAGCGTAATCCTCTTCCGCTCTGGAGTCGTGGGCGCGTCGCGATGCTGGGTGATGCCTGTCACCCGATGAAGCCCCACATGGGGCAAGGTGCCTGCATGGCCATTGAAGACGCAGCCATGCTGGTGCGTTGCCTCAAGGAAACGGGAGCCGACGAGTACGACGCAGCTTTCTCGCTTTACCGCGAAAACCGCATTGATCGGGCGACAGCGATCCAGCACGAATCGTCTCTGAACCGTTGGCTTCGTCACGACACCAACCCAGATTGGGTCTTCGGTTATGACGTCTTTAATGTTCCTCTTGTCGATCGTGCTCGCGAGGCGACCAGTGACCTTACGAAACGCGTGGGGGCTGTATGAACGACAGCGCAATCTTTCAGACGCAGGGATTCGGGAACCGTGTCGGAATTGGCAGACGGCCCGCAGTCGTTTTCGTTGACATCACAGTCGGCTTCAACGATCCGCGACTCTTCGGTGGCGGCAACATCCCCGGCGCAGTCGACTCGGCGTCTGAACTACTGGTACACGCCCGGAATCTGCATCTCCCGATCGCGCACACGCGGATCATCTACCACGCCGACGGAAGCAATGTTGGCGTCCTGGCGACGAAAGTACCATCGTTGGCCACTCTGACACTTTCAAACCCCGCGTCTGAATTTGTCGGTTCAATGGCGCCCATTGCCGGGGAACTCGAGATTCACAAGACCGAACCCTCGGCTTTCTTTGGCACGGGGTTCGCGGCCTGGCTGGTGAGCCATCGGGTCGACACCCTGATCGTTGCGGGTTGCACCACGTCGGGCTGTGTGCGCGCGACCGTTGTAGACGCTGTCAGTCATAATTTCAGGACCGTTGTGGTCGAAGATTGCTGTGGCGATCGCTCGATCCCCGCGCACGACAACAGCATCTTCGATATGCAGCAGAAGTACGCGGATGTGATGCGTTTGCCCGATGTGCGCCTTGCTCTCGAGGCGGCCCGGCCCGAATAACTCCGGAGAAAAGAATGAACACCATTGATCTCGTAGCGATGTTTCGCGCGCAGCTCGAGTTATCAAAATTCGGGCCCGGCCAGACGCTCGCGATTCTTACAGAAGGTGGAGAGCGTGCGGATTACGCGGAAGCATTTCTGCTCGCGGCGCAGCAACTTGGCGGTCATGCCTATCAGATGAATCTTCCAAAACGACCGGCGTACGGCGGCGTGATGCAGAACTTTGGGCAGACATCGCTTGCTGGTAACCGTCCGGCCATCGAAGCGCTCAAGCGTGCCGACATGGTCGTTGATCTGGTTACGTTGCTGTTCTCGGATGAGCAGAATGAGATCACTGCTGCTGGGGCGCGCATGTTGCTCGTTATCGAGCCGCCCGAAGTCCTCGCGCGCATGTTTCCCACTGAGAGTGTCCGAAAACGCGTGGAACGTGCGACCGAAATGCTCTCGGCTGCAAAGACGCTGAAAATTCGCTCGGATGCCGGGACGGATGTCGTATACCAGCTGGGCCAGTATCCGGTAGTCCCTGAGTACGGCTATACAGACACGCCCGGTCGATGGGATCACTGGCCATCGGGTTTCCTGTTCACGCAAGGCAATGACGCGGGAGTCGACGGCCGCGTGGTTATCAATAGAGGCGACATTCTTTGCGCGTTCCGCCGGTATGTGGAAGAGCCCATCACGCTTGAGATCGAAGCTGGCTACGTGGTTTCGATTGAGGGTCGTGGTCTGGACGCCGCGTTGCTGCGGGACTACATGGCTTCGTTTGACGAAAAAGCTTACGCCATATCGCATATCGGCTGGGGACTTAACGAGTCCGCACAGTGGCATCACATGGCAATTGCCGACCCTCAGAAAGAGATCGGCATGGACGCGTTGGCATTCTATGGGAACGTTCTGTTCTCGACTGGTCCGAACCGGGAGGTTGGCGGGCTGAATGACACGCCTTGCCACGTCGACGTCCCGATGCGGGGATGTTCAATGTGGCTTGACGACGTGCGAATCCTCGCGAATGGAGAAATGGTCCACGAGTCACTCATGCTGAACACCGGTCGTAGTCTGGCTGCATAGGAGCTGGCAAGGCCGGAAGATAGAAGAAAGCGCAAGGAAACACCTGAAGATCTTGGAGCGTTGGGCTTGTTGCTTTCGATAAGTACTACAAAATAAAAAGGTGCCGACGGACTTGTATAAGGTGTTCTTTTCGACAAAGGGGAATTGGTGATGAGTTCAGGGAGTGTGAAGGGTTTTGTCTTGCTTTCAGCGCTGCTGACGGTCGCAACGGCTGCACACGCAGCTTCAGACGTAGCGTTGTTTGGCGTACTTGACGCCGGAGTGGTGTACCGAAGCAATCAGGCAGGCTCCGGGGGCGGGGGCGGTCTGGTCACGCTGGGATCGGGTTTCTGGTCACCGTCGTTTTGGGGTATCAAGGGCGACGAGGACATTGGCGGGGGTACCAAGGTAGTTTTCAGCCTTGTATCGACAATCAACGTTGCGAACGGAGTTGGGGGAAACAATTCCAGGATGTTCGATCGTAATGCGTATGTCGGGGCATCAAACGATCAATACGGGACGGTGACGCTCGGCAGAAACTACACGCCGCTCGCCGAGCTTTTTTGGGCGACCGATCCGCTTCGCGCCAGTAATGCGGCAACGAACATGAACGTCGCCTTCGGCTACCTCGGAATCCCGGGATCGGCAATCGCAACCCACTTCGGAGCGGACGCGACGACGACCGGCAACAGCCTCGATCGCCAAGATAACTCGATCAAGTATGCCTATGCAAATCACGGCGTAACGGCTGAAGCGATGTACGCATTCAGCGGGATTGGCGGAAACTTTCGAGGCAACAGTTCGGCAGGTGGGCAGGTTGGCTACGACGGTGGCGTTGTCACGCTGCGGGGTGCAGCAATGCAATTTCGCGACGCTGCGGGAGTCGATCTTAACGCGTTCGCCGCGGGTGGCGTCGTAAGCCTCGGAACAGTCCAGCTTCGGGCGACATGGACGCAGAACAAAATTAACAGCGGAAGCGTTGGCTACGCCAACCTGAAGACCTCGGTGTATTCGGGCGGTGTGAGCTGGTTTGCGACTCCATTTCTGGATCTGACGTTGGCGTATTACCGCGGACAGCGGACCAGCGATGTATCGCCAAAAAGCATAGCGAACAAGGGCTATTTCGTAACGGAATACTTCCTGTCAAAACGCACTGAATTGATCGGACTTTTCGAGCTTGAACGGTTCAACGCAAATGGAGCCACGCTGGACACTGGCACTCCTCTTAGGGCAGGAGCGAGGTCGGCTTACCAGATTGCGATTGGTATCGATCACAAGTTCTGATTCTTGAATTGTAAATGCGCGGTTGGTGATGGCTAGTCAACTGCGCGATGTTGGCAAACAGGGAAACGGTATGAATCTGTCAAAAAGAGAAGGATCGCATTTTCGTGAACTGGACGGCAGCCTCGAGCTGATTGGTAGCGTGTCGTCGCGTGCCGAGCACGCCCGCTTCCCACCCGCCGAATACGGCGTAGGAGGGATTCAGAACGAGGACGTTTCCCTGGGGTCGCGCGGAACCCTCTACACATACACGATTGTTCACCCAGGTAAGGATCGCGCACCGTACGGGCTCGCGATGGTTGACTTCCCCGGACAGGTACGCGTATTCGGACGTCTGCTGATCGATCCGGAGTCGACGATTGTCCTCGAGAGGGCGGTCAAGGTAGTGCCATGGGAGTTTCCCGATGGAACGAAGGATTACGCGTTCGCGATCGTTTAAGGAGAGACTTATGAAACAGGTAGGAATTGTTGGTGTTGGCATCTCCGATTTCGGGCGTTTCCCTGAGTTGCCGGAAGAGACTCTTGCGCAAGTGGCGATTTCAGACGCACTCTCAGACGCGGGATTGGAGATCGGAGAGATCGACGCGTTCTACTGCGGTAACGCGTTTGGTGGGATGCTGCCTGGGCAGCGTGCATTGCGGGAGCTGCATACGCGGGGGCAGGCGGTGTACAACGTCGACAATGCCTGTTCAAGCGGCGCGACTGCGTTCCAGCTTGGCCTGCAGGCCGTTAGGTCGGGGCAGTACGACACTGTGCTTGTATTCGGCATGGACAAGCTTAGTGCGTTCGGCGGCGGTGCATTGCCGCTCAGCAGCGACGACTGGAATAACAGGCGAGGCATGATCATGCCCGCACTCTACGCGATGCGCGCAACCCGCTACATGGCCGAATACGGCCTTTCGAAATCAGATCTGGCAGATGTGTCGGTAAAAAACCGCAGGCACGGACTGCTCAATCCGATTGCGACTTTCTGCCGAGAAGTCACACGAGAGGATGTGCTGGCATCGAGGCCCGTCGCAGAGCCGCTCACGCTTCTCCAATGTTGCCCCGGAGTGGTCGATGGCGCTGCGGCCGTGGTGATTTCGAATTCGTGGGGCAAGGGAAATGCGGAACCCGTCAAGGTCCTCGCATCCGTTGTTCAGTCGGGGCTGTTCGAGACGGAATCTGTTGATATGACCGAGGCTGAGATCACACGTCGCGCGGCAAAGCTCGCCTACGAGCAGGCGGGTATTGGTCCGGCAGACCTCGATGTAATTGAGCTGCACGACGCCTTCACGATCTCCGAACTTCTCTACTACGAAGCACTGGGCCTGTGCGGGCGCGGCGAGTCCGCTGCTCTTCTCGCGAGTGGCGCAACGAGTCTGGGGGGGCGCATCCCTGTCAATCCGAGTGGCGGGTTGCTCGCGAAAGGGCATCCGCCGGGAGGTACCGGTGTAGCTCAGATCGTGGAGATTTGCGAGCAACTGCAAGGGCGTGCCGGGCGCAGACAGGTCTTGAACGCGAAGATTGGACTCACGCAGGTCACCGGTGGCGGCATCTGGGGCATGGACCACGCGGCGTGCTCCATTCATATTTTTGCGGCGTGATGGGCACCGAAATGACTGAAACAAATGAAGACCTCACAAGTGCCTTTCGAGCTCCGCAGACGCTCACCGCGGTGGTGACGGGTGCAGCAAAGGGCATAGGCTTCGGCATTGCGAAGGAGCTGGCGAGGCAAGGCTATCGGCTGTCGATCTGGGACTACGACGAGGACACCCTGGTCGAGGCGATCGACGAATTGAAGGCGCTGGGCGCTAACGTCACTGGTACCGCGCTCGATGTGACCGTCGTTGATCAGGTTGAGGAGGCGGTTCGAGAGCTCACCGCGTCGCATGGTGGGGTCGACATCCTTGTGAACAACGCCGGCATCGGCGGTGACCGTCTTGTTGCAAAGATGGATCTGGACTTCTGGCAGCGTGTTGTGGATACCAATCTGACATCGCAATTCATCTGCTGCAAGGCGGTGCTGCCGCATATGGTCGAGAGCGGGTTTGGCCGGATTGTCAACCTGTCGTCGAGAGCCTGGTTGGGCAACCGGGGACAGGCTAGCTACTCGGCGGCTAAAGGTGGCGTCGTGAGCCTGACGCGCAGTCTGGCACTTGAGTATGCGCGCAGCGGCATCACGGTCAACGCAATTGCCCCGGGCATTATCGACACGCCTCTTTTCAACAGCCTGCGCGACGATGTGAAAGACGGTCTGAAGAAGTCGGTTCCTGTACAGCGCATCGGCATGCCGCAGGACGTCGCCAATGCAGTCGTATTTCTCGTTCAGCCGCAGACGAGCTACGTAACAGGTCAGTTGCTATACGTGTGCGGCGGAAGAAGCCTCAGCAGCCCGTCTGTCTAGGGTAATGGAACACGGCGAGAGCCGTGTAGTCGGGATATTTGATTTATAAGGCAGAGCGCGATGTTGGAACGGGCTTTGGAAGGATTGCGCGTGATTGATTTCACGCAGGTCGCCGCTGGGCCTACTTGCACGATGATGCTCGCGAATATGGGCGCCGACGTCGTAAAGGTGGAGTCGCCCAGCGGTGATCTCGGTCGTGCACTGACCCCGCACGTGAATGGAGAGAGTGTGCCGTTTATGGCACTCAACAGAAACAAGCGCAGCATCGTACTCGACCTGAAGAACACCGGTGACGTTGCAGTCGCGCGGGAACTGATTGGCCCTGCCGACGTCGTGGTCGAGAGCTTTCGGCCGGGCGTCATGGATCGCCTCGGAGTCGGTTACGAGTGGGTCGAACGCGTCAATCCGAGGGCAATCTATGTGTCGTTCTCGTCATACGGACAGGGGGGGGCATTCAGGAAGGCACCAGGGGTTGACGGTGTGATTCAGGCTGTTTCCGGCTTAATGAGCATCACCGGCGACACGCGCGTCGGCCCTTGCAAGGTCCAGGCGCCGATCGTCGACATGGTCACCGGATATCTGGGCGCAATTCAGGTGCTCGGTGCGATCCAGGAGCGTTCAAGGACGGGTCGCGGCCAACGTGTCGACGTGGACATGTTCTCCAGCGCGATTGCCCTTCAACTGATTCCTTTGGCAAGCTATATGTCGGATGGCATCGTTCCCGTTCCGATGGGCAGCGCCGCACCCTACGCGGCGCCGAACGAAGCGTTTCAGTGCGAGGACGGTTGGCTGATGGTGGCAGCCTACCATCCCGCGCGATGGGATGCGTTGTGCAGAGTGCTTGAGCTTCCGGACGTTGCGACAGACCCGAGATTCAGATCACTTGCCGATAGAGTTGCGAACAGACCGGCGCTTGTTGGCGCGCTAGAGGCACGAATGCGAACTCGTACCCGGAGCCATTGGCTCAAAGCGTTTGCCGACGTCGACATCATTTGCGGACCGATCAATGACTACGAGGATCTGGTAACGAGTCCCCAGTTCGAATCGTCTGATGTCACAGAGCATCTCACCCATCCTGTGGCAGGTGAAAGCCGCCTGCCACGAGCCCGGTTCGGACTTGACGCGTCGACCGGAAGCCGCCCGGCTGCTGTTCTGGGTCAGCACACCGCCGAGCTGCTTCAGGAATTGGCGGAAAGGAAACTGAACGTTGCAGGTATGACGAGTGGACTTGAAAAGCAGGTGGGGACATGAGTGTGAGGACCGAAATCAAGGACCACGTTGCATCCATCACGATCGACCGGCCGGAAGCCTTCAACGCAATTGACAGCGAGACGGGTGCCGCGCTGCTCGAGGCGTGGACGCAGGCGTCAGCAAGTGAGGAAGTTCGAGTGATCGTTCTGACGGGCGCAGGCAGCCGCGCTTTCTGTGTAGGCGCAGACCTGAAGAAGACGAGGCCACCTTCCGGGAGCGCGCCTCGGCGCCATTTCAGACGTATCCCCCCTTCTCCCGTACCTTCGGACCTGCGTTGCGTGAAGCCTGTGATTGCGGCCATCAACGGGTTCGCTCTGGGCGGGGGGCTCGAGATCGCCCTTCAGTGTGACATCCGGATCGCGTCTTCAAATGCGGCGTTCGGACTGCCTGAGGTCTCTGTAGGAAGTATTCCCGGGGCGGGAGGCACGCAACGGCTGATTCGCGCAGTTGGGACCTCAGATGCGATGCTCATGCTGCTGGGCGGGGATCGCATAGACGCTCAGGAAGCGCTGCGGATCGGGCTCGTCAGCCGGGTGGTTCCGCCTGAGGAACTGGCGACAACCACGCACGCTATCGCGAGCCGTATCGCTGCAAACGCTCCGCTCGCGGTGCTCGCAGTTAAGGAACTGGCGACGACCGGTCGCGATGTTCCGCTACCTGTTGGTCTCGAGCTTGAGCGTCAATCGTTCTCGATGCTTCTATCGTCCGAGGACCGGATTGAAGGCCGACTTGCATTCGCTGAAAAACGTCGGCCGATCTTTAAAGGTGACTGAGAGGTGTGGAACTACCGTGACGTATTTCTTTCGCGTGCGCTCTCGAATCACGAACGTTTGGCTTTAAACGGAGATATATTCCCATGGCAGAACAGATAAAGGTGCCGTGCACCATCATGCGCGGAGGAACGAGTAAGGCGGTGTTTCTGATGCGGGAAAACGTGCCTGTCGATGACGGCGAACGCGACAAGTTTCTTCTCGCGCTGTTCGGAAGTCCCGATAAGCGACAGATTGACGGCCTGGGCGGGGCGGACCTGCTCACCAGCAAATGCGCGATTATTGGCCCGGCAACCCGACCGGATGCGGATTTCGACTACACGTTCGCCCAGATTGGAATCGAGGATGCGACGGTGAGTTATGAAATCGTATGCGGCAACATTTCCTCCGCAGTCGGCGTCTTTGCGATTGAGGAGGGGCTAGTGGCTGCCGTTGAGCCCGAGACCACAGTCCGGGTTCATAACACGAACACCGGAAAACTGTTGCACATCATCGTCCAGGTCGTCGACGGGCAGCCGCGCGTACAGGGGGATTTTGCTATCGATGGAGTCCCAGGAACCGGCGCCGCGGTTAAGCTTGACTACTCGGACACAAGTGGTGGCGCAACCGGCCACCTGCTGCCGACTGGGATGCCCCGGAACACGCTTCACATCAGTTCGTTGGGCAAAGACGTCGACGTCTCGATCGTGGACATTGGCACACTGAGCGTATTTGTCCGGGCTCGTGACCTCAACATGAGTGGTGTAGAAATGCCCACCGACCTTACGAGCGAACAGATCGACGTGATCGAGGAAGTGAGGAGCAGGGTTGCGGAGATGTGCGGTCTGCCCGCTGACAACACGTTGACTCCATTTCCCATTCTCGTCGCGCCATCGCAATCCTATGTAACCTATGCAGGGGACCGCGAGGTGACGGCAGAGGAAATGGATTTTGTGGCCCGCATGGTCGTGCCGAGCGTCGGAATGCACAAAGCGTTTCCCGGCGGGGGATCGATCTGCATCTCGATCGCTGCACAGATCGACGGCACCGTTGTGCACGAGTGCAGCTCGACCGCTACCACGCCTCGGGACGTCAAGGTCGGCCACCCGAGCGGACTCATCTCGATTTACGGTGAGACCCAACACACGCCATCGGGCTGGAGCGTTCGTCAGGTTCATTTCTCGCGAACGGCCCGGCGCATCCTTGACGGAAACGCATACATTGTCGACCGGGGCTGGTCGAAGACTGCGCGCTGATTCCCGAACTACGCCATTGGTCCGCCGCAGCTATTCTGCGGTAGAATCTCCGTATGCGAAGTTTTTTGGATCAGCTGCTGGTAGCCGGTCGCTTGATGGTCGCCGCCGGCGTGCTGGCTGGACAAACCTTCGCTGCGGGATCGAACCTGCAAATTGCAGGTCTCGTTGCTCCGGATTCACACCTGAGACTGTCAATCGATTGACACGCGACTGAGGAACTATGGCTGGCAAAAAAGGGGACACTGCGTTGCTCGTAAACTCCGCGGGAGATCGGTATATCTATTCGGACCAGGTCGGTCATTTGCTGCGGAAGGCAAACCAGCAGGCATCTGCGATCTTCCAAAAATACAGCGCCACACCTCAGCTGACGTCAGTTCAGATATCGATGTTGTTTGCGCTCGCGACTCACGGACCAATGCCTCAGAGCAAGCTCAGCAAACTCGCATCGATTGACGGCTCCACCATGACGGGCGTCGTCGAAAGGCTTCGGGATAGGAACCTTATTGAGACTACCTCTGAAGAAAGCGACAAGCGAAAGGTCATCATTGCCCTGTCGGATGAAGGACGTGATGTCGTTTCGAAGACGGTCGAAGTAGGCTGTAAGATTACGGAAGCAATCCTCACGCCGTTGAATGACGTCGAGCGCGTCGCCTTGCTGGCACTACTGAAAAAGCTTACCCATACTGGTGGCTGAGTGCTTCGCGCAGGCGAGCAGTCGGCTGCGCGCGTCAATTGATCCGCCACCTTTCACTCCTCGGTGCGCGCTACGCTCCGCTACCTGGCAACGCAATAGTCCCTGCCTTTTTGCTCTCCCTCTTGAGACCGCGCGTGGGAAGAACTAACGTCTTCCCGCAGCTGCTCTCGCACCTTCTCATACTCCGAATTGCTTTGCCGGCTCGCACCGCGGTGGATGTGCGTGCCGCGCCCGGCACTTACGGAGCCGAAATCTCCTGATCTTTTCAAAGTCGATTTAGATACTGTGGCGGGGCCGTCCCGCTCTGGCGTCAATTTGGCGGACGCTAAATTTCTGTCCGTAAGGCTATGTTGTGTACGGGTAAACGAGTCCGGGAGCAGCGGAAATTTAGTTTGTACACGGAATTGTTTTTGACTATGATCACTCCATACCTGCCTTGGATCACGGGCGCCTGGATGTCACGTAGTCTTCGGTCGAGAAAACTGTCCGGAAATGAAAAACGCGCTCGCTGTCTGGTAACTCGGCACACGCGACGACGTCGCTTTTGAATAATTCGGGTTCCTACTCAAACTTCTTTTAACTTTCGAATCTTTGACTTACCTTTGACCATTGGAGACGTTATGTCGACCCCTTCTTTAAACTCCTCGCAGGGCGTCGTCCATGAGGATGCTGCACGTGATCTGTACAGGAAGCTAGTCTGGCGGATCATCCCATTGCTGTGCTTCTGCTACTTCTTCGCGTATCTTGATCGCGTCAATGTGGGTCTCGCGAAACTACAGATGCTTGACGCTCTGCGTTTTAGTGACACTGTTTACGGTTTGGGTTCTGGGCTCTTTTTTGTCGGGTACATCATTTTTGAAGTCCCCAGTAACCTCATCCTGCAGAAGGTCGGCGCCAGGGTGTGGATCGCGCGAATCATGATCACGTGGGGCATCCTGTCTGGTGCAACCGCATTTGTTGCAACGCCTACCCAGTTCTATATTGCCAGGTTTTTACTTGGCGTCGCAGAGGCGGGCTTTCTGCCCGGCGTTCTTCTCTACCTGAGCAACTGGTTTCCCAGCGCACGTCGCGGCAAGATCATCGCACTCTTCATGATGGGCGTCCCGCTGTCGAGCCTTATCGGTGGGCCGCTTTCTGGCTGGATCATGACTGGCTTCGACGGAGTGCATGGCTTCGGAGGGTGGCAATGGCTGTTCATTCTTGAGGCGCTGCCATCGGTGGCACTGGGTGCAATTGTCCTCGCGTTCATGCCGAACAGCGCAGAGAACGCGCCGTTCCTGAACGATGATGAGCGAGCGCGTCTGAAATCCGACCTGGCAGGAGACGCCCAGACCGGCCGCCAGCATCGCATGAGAGACGCTTTCTTCAATCTGAAGGTGTGGGCGGTCGGACTGATTGACCTCTGTGTTGTGCTTGGTACATATGTCATCAGTTTCTGGCTTCCGACTATTATTCGGGAATCGGGCGTGAAAAGTGCCCTGGTTATCGGCTTGCTGATGGCTATTCCCAATGCGCTGGCCGTCGTAATGATGCTGATTAACGGGTCTTCGTCTGATCGATTCCGTGAGCGCCGCTGGCACATCGCATTGCCGTTCGCGTGTGCTGCATTTGGTCTTATCGCGAGCACAATGTTTACGGGAAGCACTGCAATCACAATCATTCTGCTTTCGATTGCGAATGCAGGCGTCGCGGCCGCGATGCCCGTAGTGTGGGCGCTTCCGCCCACGTTTCTTGCAGGAACAGCTGCTGCGGCCGGTATCGCGTTCATGTGTTCGGTGGCTAACTTCGGCGGTTTCGCCAGCACCTTCCTCATTGGCTGGTTGAAGGACCTCACCCATAGCATGACGGCAGGTCTGGTCACTGTTGGCGTGATCGTACTGGTGGGCTCGCTTCTCGCGCTTGCCATGCCAAAAGCGGTTGTGAATCGCTGATTTACGATAGGCCTCTGCCCGCTGTCGTACGGGATCGGTAACGGGCATCTCGTATCGCTGACAACATCAGGCAACGACATGCCGGCATAACATCGGTGCTCCAAGTTAAAGCGCCTTCTGGGCGCTTCTTTTTTGTGTATTACCGTGTTGGTGCGGGGCCCCTGCAACGCCAGCAATTTCGCGCCCCTGCGATGGAGCCTCCGCTGCCGTGTCACGGTACTAACGCTGCGAAAGCGTTGGTGGCCGGGCATATAACTCGTGAGCATCTTGACAAATAAAATGTGCATTCAACCTACGCCGCGTTATCGATTTAGCGGGCATGAACGTGTTTACCACGACGCGCCTGCCGCCGGGAAGCTGCCCCAGGCTCTTGACACGTTCGGTTATGAACGCGTGTTTATCGTGTGCTCGCGGACAATTAAAACGAGAACGACGATCATCGCGGAATTGACGGAATGCCTTGGAGACCGACTGGTCGGAGTGACTGACGAAGTGGGCGAGCATTCGCCGCTTTCGAACGTCTTGAATGCTGCTATCGCTGTAAGGGATCTGCGGGCAGACGTTATTGTTTCGGTGGGTGGCGGTTCAGTCATGGATATGTGCAAGGCCATCCAGCTTTGCGTATCCGAACAGGCGTACGACCGTGCCGCGCTGCTCAAGCTGCAATTCGTGCTGTCGCCAGACGGGACAGAAATGTTATCGACCGCTCGAGCGAGCGCGCGGATTCGTCAAATAGCGATCCCCACGACTTTGTCCACCGCTGAGTGGACGCCGGTCAGTACGCCGATTGATGACGAGACGAAACTTAAGGCCCGCTTTGTCGTGCCAGATGGTTCCCCGCGTGCCGTGATCTACGATCCAGAGATTCTCGGGCAGACGTCTTCCAGCTTGCTGCTGTCCACGGGTATCCGCGGCCTGGACCATGCAATCAATACCGCATGCTCGACGTTGCCTCATCCCTTTGCCGGGCTGCTGGCGGAGGAGGCAGTCCGGCTTTATATGCAGAACCTTCCCCAACTGAAGAGCAGGCCCTCACGTGATTCCTTGACCAACTGTCAACTTGCTACCTGGTACACAGGAATGGGTCAGATGTCAGTGCCGCACGGATTCAGTCACTGGATGGTGCACATCATCGGGCCCTACGGTGGCGTGGCGCACAGTGACGCGGCATGCGTCATGATGCTTGCGCAGGCAAAGTGGCTAGAAGACTGGGCCGAACCACAGCATGCGCGTCTCCGTGCGGCGTTGGGTGAGGCGACGCGGCCCTTTCACGAGATTCTTGCCGAACTGTTACGCAAGCTTGGCATGCCAATGTCGCTCCGTGATTTGGGGCTTCACCGGGAACACGTTGAGAAAATGATTCAACCGGCGCTGGAGCACCCCATGGTGACGCTCAACAATGTCCGGCCGATCCGTACCGAACAGGATCTGCGAAACATCCTGGAACTCGCATGGGAAGTCTAGGCGCGCGGTAAGTCTGCAAGACGAAGGCGCGGCATAAATGCCGCACTGGATGCGTGAAGGCATGATTCATGTGACGGACGACGTGACGATGCTGAATTCTCACACCATCATGAAGCCCATCTGGAGCGCGTCAGGTGAGATGTATTGCGCCTCTCGTATGGAAGATGGCGAAACACGCGCGATGCAAGGCGATACTGGATGATCGTTCGAAGTCACATCGGGGGCAGTTTGTGAATCTCACTAACTCAATCGCATTCAAGTTCAGCGGCGTAGCGGGCGGCGCACTAGCCGTTACTGTCTTCCTACTCACGACGATCGGAGCTTTGAATGTACGAAAACAGGCAGTCGATGAGTTTGCGCGTTCCAGCCAGACGCGAATTGTTCAGGCCGACGCGTCGCTCGATGCCAACTTCACGGAGGTCGAGCAGAATCTGAATTATCTGGCGCAGACGACGCAAGTTAAGGATGCTGACCAGAGCATCGCCAATTACCTGAGTCATGGCGGTCAGATGACGCCGGATTCCAATGGCGAGATCGAGAAGGCGATCTTTGTCCTGTTCAAGCAGTTTGGCGATACACACCCCAACCTGCGCTATCTTGATATCGGCACACGTTGGGGGGGATATATCCAGTGGCCAATGGAAAGCCTCGGTGCCGGACATTATGACCCCCGTGCCAGGGGATGGTATCAGCAAGCCGCGGCGACTCCGGACCATGTCGTGAGACCCGCACCATATCAAAGCGCCGCAGCCGGTGGCGACGCCATGATCTCATTTGCACGCATAGCAAAGGACGGCATGGGAGATGCGGTTGGAGTTATCGAGGAGGACATCTCGCTAGCGGATTTCGCACGTTTGACAAGCGGTATCCGGTTTGGCAAAACCGGCTACCTCCTGGTCGTGGACAGCAGCGGAAAAATTCTGATCGACCCCCATGACAAAAAACATGAGTTCAAGGAACTTAAAGGACTCGGCGGTGGATATGAGCACCTGGCGCTTGCAGGAGATGGACTGGGCAGCGTGTTGATGGACGCCGCGGTGTACCGTTCTTACGTCTATACCTCGCCAAAGAACGGGTGGAAATATTATGCTCTTGTACCCGAATCGGAAGTAATGGCTGGCGCGAACGTTCTTACCTGGACGCTTATCGCGGCGGGTATGCTGGTTCTTGCTTCTTCAATCCTGGCTACTGCAGTCTTGGGGCGTCGGATGACCGCGCCAATCAGGAGTCTGGCCAACTCCATGCGCGAAATTGCAGTAGGCGACGGCGATCTCACCCGACGCCTGCCCATAGTTAGCGGTGACGAAGTGGGGCAACTCGCGGGGCAGTTCAACGCGTTCGTCGAGAAATTGCACGGCGTTCTTCAAAAGGTCATGGTCAGCAGTCGCCTTCTTGAACTCGCGGCGAGCGAAGTATCGGCTGGAAATCTTGACCTGTCAGCCCGGACCGAGCAACAGGCCGCGTCGATCCAGCAAACAGCTGCGAATATGGAACAACTCGCAAGCACGGTGCGCGGTACCGCCGACCAGGCAAAAAGCGCCAACGCGGTCGCTGCAGGTGCCGTCGAAGTTGCGCGGCGTGGCAACGAAGCGGTGACCAGCGCTGCGAAGACTATGAGCGTTGCGGGGGAACAGTCCGGGCGAATCGTCGGAATCGTTGGCATGATCGAAGGGATTGCGTTCCAGACTAACATCCTGGCACTCAACGCCGCCGTTGAGTCCGCGCGAGCCGGCGAAAGTGGAAGAGGATTTGCTGTCGTCGCGGCAGAAGTACGTAACCTCGCCCAGAGATCGACTGGTGCCGCGAAGGAAATTAAGGCGTTGCTAGAGGCTTCCGTTGGCAATGTGCAGCTTGGGGCGGAGCAGGTGAACCGCGCAGGCGCGACGATTGTTGAATTGACGGAAGCGATTTCCAACGTTGAGATCATCACCGGCGAGATTGCCAGGTCGGCGCACGAGCAAAGCCATGGGATCAGTGAGGTGAACACCGCAGTATCGGGGATGGATCATGCAACGCAGCAAAACGCCGCGTTGGTTGAGGAGATAGCGGCGGCTTCTGCGTCCTTGAACTCTCAGGGGCAGGATCTCAGCGCAACAGTGGGTTTTTTCAAGCTGGGATGCGTTGAGTGAGACTATAGCGACCGCAAGGAAACAACGTCATCGAAGGCTGGCGACGCGCTACCGCATGATGGTCGGCGCGCCAATGTGCGGAGCGAGAGCCCCGACAGGGACAGTTTTTTAAACTGCTCTTGCTACGCGTGATGACATTGGCCGGTGTAGCGTCGGCTCCGAAGCGGGGGCGAACATGGATCGGTTTAAGAATGTAGATGCGGTAGCGACGTCCGCGAGTTAGCTGATGCAGGCACATAATGGAAAGCGTGGATGTAGAGGTTCTTAAGACTGGCGCACGATGGCTTGACCAGGGGCACAGTGCTCTTCTGGTGACGGTGGTGAAGGCGTGGGGCTCCTCGCAGCGTCCGGAGGGAGTGATGCTCGCTCTGCGCGACGACGGCGCGGTGGTAGGGTCGGTCTCGGGAGGCTGCATTGAGAAAAACCTGGTTGACTACGTGCGGCAGCACGGTACCCAGTATTCGGTACCGGAAGCGTTAACATACGGCCTCACAGCAGAAGAAGCATGCCGTTTAGGCTTGCCATGCGGTGGCACGATTCAGCTCGTGCTGGAGCCGCTTACGAAGTCGAGTCGCATAGCTGAGCTGTGCGAAGCCATCAAGGATGGTCACCTGGTTGCGCGGACTCTGGATATGGAGACGGGCGCGGTACGTCTTGCTCAGGCAAACTCGGGAGACGGCGTCAACTTCAGCGACGGGCGTCTGGTGACGACACATGGACCGCATTACAGGATGCTGGTAATCGGGGCCGGACAGTTGTCACGCTATTTGTGCAATATCGCTGTCGGCCTCGATTATCAGGTGACGGTCTGCGACCCGGGGTATTCGTCCTTTTCGTGCTAAATCTGGCGGTTTTCCCTTCAGAGCTTTATTTCGTGAGCTGCCATGGGGATCTGACTTTTGTCCGAAGGACCAAAAGCGTCTGCGATACCGTACCCGCCCGCGATTACAGATCGCGCCACCTTGACGGGAGGGAGGAGATGCCAGGCCTGGAATTTCGCTATGTGGGGCAGGATCGCCTGCCCTCCCGACTCTCGGGATTCGACGTGGAGCGCTACTTCGCGCTGACTGACAGCGACATTGCCGCGATCAACGAGCGATTCTGGCGCGATCGCCGAGCTGGCGTTGCCATCCAACTAGTCTTTTTGCGTGCCAGCGGCCACACCCTTGATCATGTCGGCACACTGCCGCGCGCGTTACTGCACTACGTTGGCGAGCGGCTTGGCCTTCCTACCCCAACTATCGCCTCCCTTCGCACACTTTATCAACGCTATAAGACGCTGTACGAGCATCAGGTCTGGACCTGCGAATATCTCGGCCTGACGTCGATCGAACCGAACCACTGGGCGGCACTGGAAGCGTGGATGCGACAGGATGCCGCCGAATCACTTACCCTTGAAGAGCTGCTCCAGCACGTCCATTACTGGCTGTATGAGCGTCGCATCCTGATACCCTCCGAGCGGAAATTGCGGGATCTCGGCCGCAAGATCTGGTCGGACCTTGAGCGTGGTCTGCTCGCACTTATCAAAGCAGCAGTCACGGAAACGCAGTTAATGCATGCCGATTCTGTCCTCTCTGCCCAGCATGGGACCTCCGGCATGAGAGTTCTCGAATGGCTGAAGACGCCGCCCGCGCGACACAGCCCGACGACGCTTACCGAAACCCTCGCGAAGGTTCGGTTCCTCAAGGAACTCGGTGCGCACACGTGGGTACTCGACGCCGTGCCGATCGAAAAGCAGCGTGCATACGCGCAGCGCATTCAGGCTCGCCGTCCTGCGAAGGTTCGTGAACTCAAGGAGTCGACCCGCACCATTGAGCTGATTTTTTTCCTGCGGGTCACGCTGCTCGAGTTGACTGACGCCCTCCTCTATCAGGCAGGACGCAGGGTCTCGGACCTTGTGCGGCAGGCTTACGACCGTACGACGGTCCGGCAGGCACGTTCGGCTGTCGAATACAGGAAGCAACTGCTCGCGATCAAGGCGTTGGTTCAGGATGGCAAGCGTCCGGCGCAAGAACGTCTCGACGATATAGGCAAACTGCTGGACGGCCTCGCAGACAAATCGCCGGCAAGTCATGCAGCCTACGTACGCGAAGCGCTCACCGACGATCATCACCGCATCCGCAACCTGCTGGGGCCGTTACGCGAGCTAGGCTTCGTAGGCCGCGAAGCAGAACAAAGCCTGCAACAGTTCGAACTTATCGGCACACTGCACGACAGTGGCGCGACCGAATTGCCACCCAACTGCGATGTGCCGGTAAGCGCCGCCTGGCGCGATCTCGTCAAGGGTGACGATCGGGCGCGCGCGTTGCGGGCACTGGAGGCATCGGCAATCACAGGTCTGCGTAAGGGGCTTCGACGCGGCTCGGTCTGGATCAACCACAGCCTGTCATTCCGGGAGCGTGATCAGTTGCTGATTCCGCCCACGCAATGGGAAAGCGATCGCGAGCGCTATCTGTCGTCGCTCGGGTTGCCGGGGACCGCGGAGCCGTTTCTAGAACGGTTGACGGAACACCTGAAGGCAGGCCTTGCTGCGCTGGAGGAGGCGCGCGAGGCAGATCGCGTGACAATCGGTACCGACGGCGCGCTGCACTTGTCCCCAATCGAGGCATTGCCGACCGACGGCATACCGAAACGCACGCGGGATCTGATATTCAAGGAGATCGGCACCGCGCAGTTCGCCGACATTATCATGGAGACGGATGCCCACACGGGCTTCAGTGAAGTGCTCCGGTCACGCAAGGCGCGCGATGCAAACGAACTCGTCTCGCTGTACGCTGCGCTGATCGCCCACGGCACGGAAATGGACGCGAAGAACGTTGCCGCCATGATCCCGCAGCTGGACCCTGCGCACATTTCGACGGCAATGCGCCTGCTTGAGATGCCCGGTCGGCTGCCGCGTGCAAACGACCGCGTGGTTGAATTCCAGCGCAGCCATCCGATTACGGAACTCTGGGGCACCGGACGGCAGGCATCAAGCGACTCAATGAGTCTTGATACGTCAAGGCACCTCTTTTATGCGCGGGTCGATCCGCGACGTCGCACTCATGCGGTGGGTATGTATACGCACGTGCTGGACCAGCACGGCATTGTTTATAACCAGCCGATTGTGCTGAACGAACGTCAGGCCGGAGTCGCGATCGAGGGTGTGATCCGTCACAACGAGAACCGTGACGACGGCGGGTTGCTGCGACTTTCGGTAGACACGCATGGGTACACGAATGTAGGAATGGCGGTGTCGAAGCTCCTCGGTTTCGATCTATGCCCGCGGCTTCGCAACCTCTCGGAACGCAAACTGTATTTGCCCCGACGAGTGGCCGCTCCCGACGGGCTGGTATCGGTCGTTGCCTACGAAATATCCATCAAGGCAATTCGGGATGGCTGGGAGGAACTGCTGCGCGTCGTCGCGTCGATTCATTCGGGACGCGTGAGCGCCAGTATCGCTTTGCAGCGATTCGGCAGCGCCGCGCAGGGTGACCCGGTGTACCGGGCGGCGGACCACCTTGGCAAGCTACTGCGCACGCTATTCCTGTGCGATTACTTTAGCAACCTGGAGTTTCGTCGCGAAATCTGGTAATTGCGTGGAACACGCAGCGGATGCAGACCACTCTTGATGACTGGCAACGCAAAGGACAGGGAATTGACGACGACTGGTTGCGGCGGCTGGGGCCGGCGCACTTCGCGCATGTCAATTTCCGCGGTACGTTGAGCTTTCCGATTGACCGTTATCGCGACATGCTACTGGATGCGGCACGTTGGCAGCGTACGGCCGGATAGTGAAGCGGCGCGGCAGAACGAGTGACGATGAACCTCGATACTGGACTGGTCGTCTCGCAGAGGGAGATCAGGCAGTTCAACCTGGGCAATGCGCGTCTGGTCGCCAAGGCGTGCGATGAGCCGAAGCGTGGACCCGAACAGCGGGCGCATGGTGCGGATTTGCTTGTCACCTTCGAACCTGCGCTCGCCGTACGGCCCGATGGAAGCGCCAGATTTTGCGTTAAGGCGCTGACCTTCGGAAGAAATTGATGACCGCATAAGTCTTTGATTTTTAGAGAAAAAGCCAGGAAAACCGCCAGATTTAGCACGAAAAGGACGAATACCCC
>NZ_JARESV010000053.1:0-52921 GCF_046026985.1 Paraburkholderia sp. RL18-101-BIB-B | reverse complement strand
CCCTCTTACCCCGATGGAACGCCCACTCAAAGGGTTAGCACGGGAAGCGCGCGCATATTCTCATTGCAGAGTATCCCGTCAACCGAGTCAATCGCACCGACGAACTGTTGCCATGGGTCGTTGCCTATCGGCTTCACGCCGACGTCATCTGAACCCACTATAAATCGCGTTCAGCACCTTCACATCCGCGCGCGTTCAGATACGGTCACGATTGGACACGTACGGATATTCTGCCAATCTAATCACTGAAGACGTCTCCCACGAACCCGGCGAATCTGGCGTGAAGAATAACCAGTTGGTGGCACGGACATGTTGCCGAAACCGATACGAGCCGGCGTTGAGCACCAAGAAATTTCACGTCGTTTCGATCGACGGCAGCCACGAAGGCGCTCCACGCAAAATACCTCGTATTGGCTTGAGAACGCGCTTCTAGTAGGTTGGCCGGACATCCGTCGTTCCTGCACCAACGTGCAGTGCGACGGCCCCTTAGGTCTCACCTTTGAAGAGCACAGAACACATTCGCGGGCGATCCATCCGCGTAGTTTGCGATGACCTGTACGCTCGGCTCCTTCCGGCACGTTCCCTTGACCAAAGTTGGCTCGGTCCACGATAGTTCTTTTATCGCTATTTTTTCCGCAAGCACACCTGCAACGCATCCGGCACTACGCAAAGCGACGAACTTCCGACGGGCAACGCCAGACGAATCGATACTTCGGAGTACGTCTCGAATGACAACGAGCCTGTTAGGATCGGCGCCGACATCGCCGTTGCCGCTGACTGTCGACGTGATGGCGCATATCGTTATCGGAGCGAGTGAAAGCGAAGGACGCCTTCGGGAGCTACTTCAAGGTGGGCCCGCCACTGACCGTCCTGACCATCGCGGTCGGCGTGCTGTGGCTCTCCGTCAGATAGACACCTACGCATGCGTCGAAGCGGTTTGAACCGAGTCGACGCGACACTGCCTGCACGACCCGTTGGACGCGGGTAACCGCGCCCAGCTACCCGACAATACCCGTGCAGGGTCACCTTGCCGCCGGTGCCGGTTTGCTTCGGTACGAGCCCTGCCCATGCGGCAAACTCACGGCCCGACCTGAACGATTTCGCATCATCCATCATCGCTGCTGCTACCGGCGCTGTAAGCAGTCCCACGCCAGGAATCTCGCTGATCGCCTTCACAGCCTTGTCTTCCTTCTTCCACTCGCGCATACGCCGCTCGATATTTGCAATCTGTTCGTCCAGCTTTGCCAGCCCGTTCCATTGTTCGCGCAACGTGTTGATCAGCGCCGATGGCAGGCGCTCTGCAATACGGCCGAACACTTCCGGTATCGCCTTGTCCAGAGTCGCACGCCCGCAGCCCATAACCTCGCCGCACTCCGTCAGCAAGCCTCGCAGACCGTGCGTACCGTTCTTCAACTTGACAATATCAATCAGGCATCGAACTGGTGCATCGCATTCGAGAAGGCCGGTTCGTCACGTGAGTTCGCAGGCTTTCTTTCATCGCCCTCTTTGTGCCGGCGTCCGAAATACCTCGATAGTCATGGCACGTATGCCCTCAAATCCGGCAAAATGATGCAGTGACGAGCGCGGCTCGAACCGTCGTCGGCGCTTGAATCACATTACATACGAAAGGAGACAGCACGTGCGATCAAGCAGACTGGCTTGCAAGATTTTCAGCGTCGCGTTTTTTGCCGGGTTCGCGATGTCGGCGTCAGCCCAAGTGGCAACAGGCGATACATCGTCACTGAAAATCGCGCTATCGAATAACTACGCCGGCAACAGCTGGCGTCAGATGATGCTCAAGAGTTGGTCCGACGTCGCGGACGTCGCAGTCAAACAGAAAGTGGTGGCAGCCGCACCCACATTTACCACGGCCGAAAGCCAGGCGACCGAGCAAGTCCAGCAAATCCAGAACCTGATTCTCCAGGGCTTCAAGGCAATAACGGTCGACGCTGTGTCCCCCACCGCGCTTAACGGCGTGATCAAGCAGGCGTGCGCCGCGGGCGTGACGGTCGTGTCGTTCGACGGCATCGCAACCGAGCCTTGCGCATACCGAATCGCCGTCGACTTCCAGGGCGTGGGCAGAATGCAGGTGGATTATCTGGCGAAGCGACTCAATGGCAAGGGCGACCTGCTCGAGATCCGCGGACTGGCCGGCGTGTCGGTCGACGACGAGATTCATCAAGGCATGGTCGAGGAGCTCAAAAAGTATCCGGGTCTGAAGGTAGTCGGATCGGTACATGGCGACTGGACACAAACAGTCGCGCAGAAAGAAGTGGCGAGCATCTTGCCGACGTTGCCGAAAATCGACGGCGTCCTCACGCAAGGCGGCGATGGTTTCGGCACAGCACAGGCGCTGAAGGCAGCCGGCAGGCCGACACCGATCATCATCCTCGGCAATCGCCAGGAAGAACTCGCGTGGTGGGCCGATCAGAAGAAGAGCGGCTATGAAACCATGTCGGTAACCATTCCGCCGGGTGCGTCGACGTTTGCATTCTGGGTGACGCAGCAATTGCTGGCAGGCAAGAAGATGCCGCACGACATCCGTATGCCCGTGCTCCAAGTGAAGCCGGAAGAGCTCGACGCCGTGCTGGCAAAAACGCCGCCGGGCTCGCTCGCGAACAAGGAATACACGCGCGAGGAAGTGGTTGCAGTCGTGGCAGGCAAGTAACGAATCCACAAGCGCCGGCCGGCTTGATTGGCCGGCGCTGTACGTTGTTTCTGCTTCAGCGTGCGGCGCCCCGAACACCAACATGCAGCGCATACACCGATGAACTCGCTGTAATGAACAGCCGGTTGCGGCTCAGGCCGCCAAAGGTCAGGTTGGCCACCGTTTCGAGAATCAGGATCTTGCCGAGCAAGGTGCCATCTGGCGCATAGCAGTGCACACCGTCTTCCGCACTCGTCCATACATTGCCGTGTTCGTCCGTCCTCAGGCCATCCGGCACGCCGCTTTCCATCTCCACGAATATGCGTCCGTTGCGCAACGCTCCGCCGCTGGCGACGTCGAAGACGCGGATATGGCGCGGCCCATCCACATCATGCGACGCACCGGAGTCCGCAATGTACAGACGTGCTTCGTCCGGCGAAAACGCAAGTCCATTAGGCTTAACGAAGTCGTTGGCAACGAGGCACACGCGTCCATCGTCTGGCGAAACACAATACACATTGCAACTACCAATTTCGCTCGATGCGCGAAAGCCTTCGTAATCGCTCAGGATTCCATAGTCAGGATCGGTGAACCAGATCGCGCCGTGCGAATCAACAACAAGATCGTTCGGGGAATTCAGTCGCCGGCCTTCGTAATGCGACGCGAGCACGACAACGCTGCCATCGTGCTCCGTGCGCGTGACTTGACGGCCGCCGTGCTCGCAGCTTAACAGGCGTCCTTCGCGGTCGCGCGTATTGCCGTTGCTGTAATTGGAGTTGGACCGGTAGACGCCCACGCCCATGCCCGGCGCCCATCGCAACATGCGGTTGTTGGGGATATCACTCCAGATCAGCAAGTCGGTCGCCGGAAAGTACACCGGCCCCTCGGCCCACAGGCATTCGTCGGTGAGCCTTTGCAGTGGCGCATTAGGCTGGACCAGCGTGCGAAAACGGGGATCGTGTACTTCAAGTTCGTCAGATTTCACTATCTTGTCCTTTTGAACGCGCTTTTATCGCAACGCCTTGCCGCCGGCCGCGACCGTTACGACAATGATCAGCAAACCGTACACCACCGAGCGCACGCCCGAATCGGCGCCGACCGCATTGAGTACGGCATTCGTGAGAAACAGGAACATCGATGCACCCCAGACCCCGGCGATGGTCGGCTTGCCGCCTGTGACGAGCGTGCCGCCGATCACGACAACGGCGATCGATATCAACATGTACTCCACGCCCATGTCGAGCGACGCGCCGCCGGAGACCGCCGCGAGCAGCAGCGCGGTGACCGCCGCAATCACCGATGACAGCACGTAGGCAATGCAACGCGTCCAATGCACATCGACGCCTGCGAGCCATGCAGCGCGCGAGTTCTGTCCGATGGCGGAAAGCCGGCGGCCGTAGATGGAACGATGCAGCAGCAACGCGAGCGCAAGCGACAACACAAACGCCGCCAGTGCAATGTACGGGATCTGCGCGAGGCGACCGGCTGCAAACGCCCCGAGCGCAGCAGGCGGCGGCGGCAATTGACGCCCCTGCGTGATTGCCAGCGACTGGATTATGAAGCTGGACGACAACGTCGCGATGATCGGCGGAATGCGAAGCAGGCGGATCAGCGCGTAATTGGCGAGCCCGACCGCGATACCCACGCCGAGCACCGCCGCGAAGCCCAGCACGATCTGGCCGTTCAACCCGTTCATCACGTGCATGCTGACAACGCCCGCGAGTGCGATCGTGGACGGCACCGACAAGTCGATGTTGCCCACGCCGGACGTGATGACAAGCATCTGCCCGAGACCCACCAGCACCATGAAAACGCCGTACACCAGCGCCGTCTGGGCCACGTTGGTCGCAATCGAAAACCCGAAGATCAAGACGATGGCCAGCCAGACCAGAACCGCACCCGCGAACGACCAGGCCCACGGCGCCTGAACGCTTTTGAGCCGGGCCAACCAGCCGGATCTGGGCACCAGCGCAACGGTCGCTTCTTTATCGCTGCGCACTTCGCTGGATGTTTGCGGGCTCATTGGTGGTCTCCGCGTTGCAGCATCACGCGCAACGACAGCACGACGATCAGGATCGCCCCTTGCATGCCGACTTGCCAGTCCGACGAAATATTCAGGAATGCGAGAAACGACGCGGCAAGCGTCAGCGTGATCGCGCCCAGCACCGCACCGATCACCGACACGCGCCCGCCGACGAATTCCCCGCCGCCCAGGATCACGGCCGCAATCGACAGCAGCGTATAACGCAAAGCGAGATTGGCATCGGCAGAGGTGGTCAGGCCCAGAAGCGACAAACCCGACAAAACGCCGAACAAACCCGCGATGCCGTAAAGCGTCGCCTTGCTGCGCACGAGCGACCAGCCGAAACGACGCATCGCGCGTGGATTTCCCCCGGCTCCGCGAATCCGGACGCCCGCCGACGTGCGCATCAGTAACAGATGCCCAAGCACTGCGATCAGGGCGGACCAGACGATAGGTGCTGCGATCCACGGTGTCTGGTAGTTCATCGCCGTGCCGAGCCACTCGGGGCTCGTGCCGCCCGGGGAGGGCAGCAACACGATCGCGAGCCCGCTCCAGACGAACGCCAGGCCAAGGGTCACCACAATCGATGGAATCTGCCGCAGCTCGATCAGCGCCCCGACCGCTGCGTACGCCAGCACGCAGCCCACCAGCGTCAGTACGCCGAGCCACGGCTGCTTCACCAGCAGGGTCGCGCCAATGCAGGCCACGAGGCTCACAAATGGCCCGATCGATAAATCCAGGTCGTTGACCGTGATGATCGCGAGTTGAGCGAGCGTCGCGAGCACGATAGGCACGGCAAGGTTCAGCAACAGGCTCGAACCGAAATAGCTCATCGTTGCTGGCTGCAGGCACAGGATCGGCACGAGCACGGCGACCAGCGAGATGGCCGGAAGCAACGCGCGCAATCGCGCCTGGGTAATCGCAAACGTCAAGGGGCATGCTCCTCGAAACTGGCGGCCAGGAGTGCTTCCTCCGTGCATTCGTCGGCGTGCAGCAGGCGCGTGACAGATGCCGAACGAAACACATAGGTCCGGTCACAATACGTCAGTTCTTCGTTCTCGGTCGTGTACCAGATGAAGGTGCGGCCCTTCGCCGCTTCGTCGCGCACGAGTTGATAGATGTCTCGTTTGGTGCCGACATCGACACCGCGAGTGGGATCGTCCATCAGGATCAGATCGGCATCCGAAGCGAGCGCGCGTGCGAACAGCACCTTTTGCTGGTTACCGCCGGACAGCGAGAGAATGCCCGCGTTCATCGATGCACCGCGAATCCCGATCTTCACGCGCCACGCCTCGACGACCGCGCGCGCCGCCGCAAAATCCACGAGCCCTCGAATCGGCAAGCGCTTCGCCCCGGCCCTGCCCGCTTCAGCCATACCGCCGCTCAACCAGCGGAGGTCGAGGTTCTGCGCGATCGACCAAACGGGAAACACACCGTCGCGCCCGCGATCGCCTGCCACGAAAGCCACTTTCGCGCGACCAGCTCCGCGGCTGGTAGCGGCTTCGTAGATGGCTAGCAGCGCCTCCGTCTGCCCTTGTCCCGCGAGCCCCGCAAAGCCGATCACCTCGCCGCGCGAAGCGTCGATCTTCGTTCGCCGTCCCGCGCCGAGCGCCCATTGGTACTCCGGGCCGTCGGCGCGTTGAAGGCGCGCACGCTGGTCGGCCGACGCCTTGTCGACCTCGAGGTGCTGGCCCATCGCAAGGATGATCGCTTTGCGGCTGAGATTGTCCCGCGCGAGCACGCTGACAATGCTCCCGTCGCGCATCACTATCACGCGGTCCGCCACACGCTGTATCTCGCCGAGCATGTGAGTGATAAGCAGGCACGTGATGCCGCCCTGCGCAGCCTTGCGCACGAAGGCAAGCAACTGTTCCGCGGTATGCGCATCGAGCGACGAGGTGGGTTCGTCGAGAATCACGAGACGCACGGAGGTATCGGTGATAGTGAAACCCCGGGCGATCTCGACCATCTGCCGCTGCGTGAGCGTGAGGTCGGAGACCAGTTCGTTGCCGCTCAATCCGTTGCCGGGAAAGATTTCTTCCAGCTTCGCACGCATGAGAGCGGTCGCCCGCCGCCGCCAACTGCGCCCACGCAGTTGCGGATGCACGATGCACATGTTCTCGGCGATGCTCAAGTTCGCGCAGAGCGACAACTCCTGGAACACGCAGCGCACGCCGGCGTGGCGCGCGGCGTTGGCGTCGTAGCCCGGCAACGACTCGCCATCGACCTCGATGTGCCCTTGCGTAGGTTCGAAGACGCCCGCGAGCACGGCCATGAGCGTCGATTTTCCGGCGCCGTTATGCCCGGCGATGCCTACGCACTCGCCCCGCAGGAAGCTGAAGTTGATGTCAGTCAGCGCGCGCACGCGGCCGAATGTCTTGCCGATGCCATGGAACCGGATCAGCGCCTCGCGCCCTGTCTCTTCCGTCTCTGGCGTATTTTTTATTTCGCCCATTCACATGCTCCGCATGTCTGGTTCCGACACCACATAACCGCCTGGGTCGGGCTCATGCGCCCGCCGCGGGCGGGCGCATTCAGCTTACTTCTTGCTGAGCAGCGCGACCGTTTGCGGCAACGTGTAGGTCACGTCGCTGATGCCGCCCTGCGGCGTCGCCGAGAGCTTCGCCTGCAACTGTTCCTGCGAAATATCGAGGAGCGGCACATTGATGGTCACGTCCTTCGGGATATTCTTGCCGGCCAACACCTGCTGCGCCACCCAGAATGCAAACGATACCGCGCCCGGGGGATTCGACAGTGAACGCGACTGATAGCCGTTTTTCGACTGCTCGTTCCACCAGTTGAGCTCCGCATACGTGCTGCCAATAATCATCGGCGGCACCGGCCGGTTGGCCGCCGTGAAGGCCTGCGCAATGCCGAACGACATCTCGCCTTCGGTCGCCACACCATCGACTTGCGGCAGCGTCGGCAGGATGCCGGCCACCGCCTTCTGCGCCACCGATTGCGTCCAGTCGCCGTTCACCGAACCGACGAGCTTCATGCCCGGGTACTTCTTCAGTCCCGCGAGCACACCCTCGTGCATGAGGTTATCGACGGAGATCCCCGCCACGCCTCGCACTTCGAGAATATTGCCCCTGCCGTTCAGACGTTTGGCGAGATAGTCGACGCCCGCCTCGCCCCAGCCGCGGAAATCGAAATTAACACGATACGCGCACGGTTCATCGACAATGCCGTCGAACGACACCACGACGACGCCGGCGGAGCAAGCCTTCTTGATCGTACCGTTGAGCGCGGTGGGCGAGACGGCGTCGATCACGATCGCGTTATAGCCCTGCAGAATCAGGTTCTGGATCTGCTGGGCCTGCTCCGTCACCTGGTTCTCGGCGGTCGTAAACGCAGGCGCGGCGGCGACTTTCTTTTCCTGCACCGCAACAGTCGATACCGCAGCCCAGCTCTTGAGCATCGATTGCCGCCAGGCGTTGCCCGCGAAGCTATTGGACAGTGCGATCTTCTTTTGCGACGTATCGCCAGCCGCCACCTGTGCGTGCGCCGAAGACGCCACCATGCACGACGCCAGCGCGAGCACGGCGCACACATGCCTTCCTGAACCGATCATCCATTTGTCTCCTGTTATGACAGCGTTTCCGATTTTGATGCCGAGTTGGGGCTAGGCCAGCTCCCTTGCCTTGCGGATGCCTTCCCAGAGCCCGTTCAGATAGACCGCGCCGAGGGCGCGATCGTAGAGGCCATAACCTGGCTTGCCCGTCTCGCCCCATATCATTCGGCCGTGGTCCGGACGGATATACCCGGTGTAATCCGCATCGCTGTAGGCCTGCATGATCGCCGCCATGTCGAGCGAACCATCAGCCGTTCGATGCGCGGTCTCATGGAAATCGCCTTTATCGTTCACCTTGACGTTGCGCATGTGCGCAAACGGGATGCATCCCCGGGCGGCGAATTCCCGGACCATCGCGGCGACGTCGTTCGCGGTATCTGCGCCGAGCGAGCCGGAACATAACGTGAGCCCGTTCGCCGGGCTATCCACGATGGAAAGTACGCGTTCAAGATCCGCGCGATTCTTGACGATACGCGGCAAGCCGAAAATGGGTCGCGGCGGATCGTCAGGATGGATTGCCATGCGGATTCCGGCTTCCTCCGCCACGGGAATAACGCGCTGTAAGAAGTATTCGAGGTTTGCCCAGAGGCGCTCTTCACTGCAGGACGCATATTCGGCCAGCAGCGCGCGCAATTGGCCTGCGTCGTAGCTCAAATCCCAGCCGGGCAACTGGATTCCGTCGTCGGGATTGATGCTGGCGACCGTGTCCACGTCGAACGCAAGCGTGGTCGAACCGTCGGGCAGGCACTTCGCAAGCGTGGTCCGGGTCCAGTCGAACACCGGCATGAAGTTGTAGCAAACGACCTTGATTCCGGCCGCGCCCAGATTGCGCAGCGTGCGCGCGTAATTCGAAATCAATGCGTCCCGCGAGGGCTTGCCAAGCTTGATGTCTTCATGAACCGGCACGCTCTCGATCACATCGATTGCCAGGCCCGCCGCGTGGACGGTGGCCTTCAGTTCGACGATTTTCTCGGGCGGCCAGACTTCCCCGACAGGCACGTCGTAGATGGCCGAAACAATGCCGTACATGCCCGGGATCTGACGGATATAGTCCAGCGAGACGGGGTCGTCCCGGCCGAACCACCGAAAAGTCATCTTCATGCCGTTGCCTATTAAGGACCCGTCCCGAAGGGATGCTATGCTTACAAAAAGCAATTTTTTGGTCGGGTGGTCAGGCCACTAGACCGCAAAAACAGTATAGCGGCTTACTTTTGGGCGCGCAATTCAGTTGACGGAGTGAAGAGATGGAACTGCCGAGCCTCAAAGCGGAGCGCTTGTACCAGAAGATTTCGACGTTGCTCATCGGATTTATCAAGGACGGCACGTTTCAACAAGGGCAGGCATTGCCGGCCGAGCGCGAACTGTCGAAACAACTTGGGGTTGGCCGGTCGTCGGTGCGCGAAGCGCTGATCGCACTCGAGATAGCAGGCTGGGTCGAAATCCGCACCGGCACCGGCGTGTTCGTCCGTCACCCCGGCGAAGCCCGCATCGAGCCCGCGCTGATGGACGCGGAGTTCAGCGCGGCGGACTTGCTGTCCGCGCGCGCGGTGATCGAGGGCGAGATCGCCGCGCTTGCAGCCAAAAACGGCACTGATGCGCAGCGAGAAGCGCTGGCGCGAACCATCGGCATGCTGGAGGCGCAATCGGTGAACAACGCCGCGTTTCTCGACGAGGACAAGCGCTTTCACTTGCTTATCAGCGAAATGACCGGTAACGCGGTGCTGACCGAGGTGATGACGGTTCTCTGGAACAAGCGCTACAGCCCCATGTTCACTCATCTCGAGACCTTTTATGCCGACGAGAACATTCCTGTCGCGCTGAACGCGGACCATAGACGAATTGGCGAGGCGATCCTGAATCGCGACGCGCGCGCGGCGAAAAATGCGATGCGCGCGCATCTGCGCAATGTGCATCACACACTGTTCGCGGATTCACCGGACGGCGCTCCGCCGGACAATGGCTAGATGCATGACTACGGTCGGAATAACGCGAGTACGGAACGCCTCGGCGCGAGAATGAGGTAATCGTCCTTTTCGTTCAATTTCTGACAGTTAGTGTCTAAAAACGGTTATCTATCAGAGGCTTGGTGAATCCGTGTTTCGGGGAAATGTTGCAGCACAGGAGATCCTTGCTGGACAGGGCTCTGTGGGCGATGAGCGCCAGAAATTACTGAGATGGACCCGACGCCTCCCCCGGGGGACACTAATCGACTCAACCGGACGTCTGGATGGAGGTTCATCATGGAAATCGATATTCTCGGCATTGATCTCGCCAAACAGGTATTCGTGCGACCTGCAAGTCGCGTGAGTTTCTGTCTCACAGGTGCAGGTATGACCTGATGAAACCGGTTGTTCCATCAACCGTTCCCTACCCGGACATGCGGAGTTGGTAACAGCTCGGTGTGAAGCTTCGGGGACAACGTAGCCGCCGGGTAGCCGGTACGCCGTGCCGCGAGGCAAGGCGGAATCTGCCAGCACGAAGGCGGAGAGGAGCAAGGGATGAGTGGATACGACCAACATATGTGAACTTCCGCTAAACGTCGTGAGTTTGAACAAGCCAAACGTGCTGACAGGCTTGAACCAAAACGGTACGCGGTGAGGAGTGGTCTTTGAATACTGGGCCGCCATGGACAATCAGCCGCCGGCGAAGAGGAAGGGTCCGCCCCGCTCGGAGATTCATGCGGAACAGGGTAAGCCCATAGTGCTGCCGGCATCGGCAGGCGAACCGCAAGGAACGCTGTTGGCGCTGTGGGTAAAGGAATGCGGAGAAAGCGAATGCCCGGCTGTAATGGACGGGATACGGGCTGCAACATCGCTCGACGCGAAAGCGGGCAGACTTCCCTGCGGTCATTCATGGCGAGAGAACCTTGACCAATCGTTATACGAGGGAAGGCAGATGACGGCGATCGGCGCGAAAGCGACCGGGGCTGGTGCGCCCTCGCGCGCTGCACAGATGTGGGATCAGGCAAACTGGTCGCACGTCGAGGCAGATGTAAAACGACTTCAGGTGCGTATCGCCAAGGCAGTTCGGGAAGGCCGATGGGGCAAGGTAAATGCATTGCAACGTCTGCTAACCCGCTCGCATAGCGGCAAGATGTTAGCCGTGAAGCGGGTGACGGAGAATCGCGGCAAGAGAACGCTGGGGGTGGACGGCAGGATATGGTCATCTCCGGCGGCCAGATGGAACGGAATGTTGTCACTTCGACATCGCGGCTATCGTGTGATGCCGCTGCGACGCGTTTACATTCCAAAGAGTAACGGCAAGAAGCGTCCGCTGGGAATTCCCTGTATGCAGTGCCGGGCGATGCAGGCGTTATGGAAGCTCGCTCTGGAACCGGTGGCGGAGACACTGGCGGCCCCGAATTCCTATGGATTCCGGCCCGAGCGCTCGACGGCCGACGCCATCGAACAGTGCTTCATCACTCTGGCAGGCATAGAGTTCATGCATCGCATTTGCAAAGGACACTTCAACCTCGCGAAGCTAAGCCTCAAGGATACCGCTGCGCCCGCTGTGTGGGATGCCGTCCTGACGGTTCGATAAGACTTACTTAGTTATACGAAACACAACGACCCGGACCGCCTATTTGCACCAGAACCTCAACCTCTGCCGAGTTGCCCGCCACGGGGCACATCACGGCCAATGAGAGATGGTGGGCAGTGAGGCCTTCATGTTGAGTCTTTTGGCCTGTGCGGTCGGTCGCTGATGCAGATCGCAGGCGATAACGGCGGACTTCGGTATTTGGTTTGAAACAAATGGATGTTCGGACCTGCGCCGGCTGTGAGTCTTCCTGACAGCGTACCAAAACACAATGCGGCGCTAGACCAGCGACACTCCGCTGGCCATCATCTGCTCCTGGCGACTAGGTACCCTGTACCGACGCAAAGGCAGATCACCGCCTTCGATGTCTGCCTGCGCTCTAGCCACGCACGAACCACGTTCGTTTGGCCGAAGTGAGCATGCCCCGGTACACAAGCCAGGAGACGAGAAAGCTTGCTGGCGCGGAGAACGACTGCACAAGTCCCGGGACATTCATCAACACAAGACCGGCGAACGCACCTGCAAACCATGCGGTCAGGCCGCCTGGATTGAAAGCAGGCACGTGCGAATCGCGGCATTCGACTTCCCCGCCGATCAGTTCGTCGTAGCGTGTCGAACGGATGTGTGCGAGCGCCACACCGACCCACGCGACCACGAAGATTCCCTGATACGCCAGCGCCTGCAGGATCTTCGAAAATACATCGGCCATCATCAAGGCATAAACAGCCACGCCGACAACCAGCGCCCACACGAACTTCGGCGCGCGAAGGCCGAGTACTTTCTGAGAAAAAGCCTGCATATTGATGGCCGCGAGATAGTAGTTCGCGGTATTGATGCGCGACTGCGTTACCCACACGAACAGCAGACCCCAGACCCCCATCAGCTTGAGCAGCGCAAGCACAACGGATACTTCCGAAAGTGTGCCGAGGCCTGGAATCGTACTGACCAGATAGATGCCGACCGCTCCATTCAGCAGGAACGTGACCAGATAGAACGGCATGCCAAAGTTGAAGCGGCCGTGGTAACCCGCGTCCTCCTTGCGGCCAAAACGGGCGTAGTCGAAAGTGAACATCATCAGCACCCAGACGCCCATGTAATAGACAAAGCAACTCCACCAGCCGTTGGCCGGTGCGTTGCCTTTCGGGCCGAAGTCGAGCCACGCTGCGTTGTAGCCATATTCATGGGTAGCCAGCGCGACGGCAGCGACCAGCCCGAGCAGATAGAACGGCAACAGTACGCCGTTGAACTTGTCGAGCCAGTGCTGCACGCTGCCGAACACGAGTGGCACGCTGTAGCAAACGACGATCAGCGCCGCCCACCGGTAGTCGAGCACAGGAAAAAGACTGTGCGCCGCAACAGCGATCACGGACCCTTCGAATACCGCGTAGTAGATCGCAGTCGCGAAGAAGATCAACGTGGCGAGCGCCGCACCTGCGCTGCCGAACAAGACCCGCGAAAATAGCGCGACGGACAGGCCGGTGCGAACCGCGTAGCGGCTGATGATGGAATTGACAATACCGTACGACACCACCGATAGCGCCATCCCGATCAACGCGTTGCGCGCACCGTAATTGAGTGCAAGCGTTGCGCCGACGACAATGTAGAACACCGCGCTGCAAACCGCCCACCAGGCCATCGTGAGCGAAAACGCCGGCATGCGGGCGTTCTCCTGTATAGCGATGGTCGATTGATCCAGATCGCTTTCGGCGGGTTCCTGGGCCAGATTGGCCATGATCGTGCTCCTCAATGCATCTGCAGGTTTGGGAACGACGCCGTGATAGCGACCGTGTTCGGTGCCATGGCGACGAGTGAAAGAAAGACAACCGGTACGGCACAAAATGACGGACGTGTGCGTCCGCGTGCGGCGCATGGCGCCGCACGATCTGATTCGCGAAAATGCACTTAGGGATCACGGGGCCGGGCGCGCAATTCAACCGGCCCGAGAATGCGCTGCTTGCGCGCTAGCGCAGCAACACCTCGCGCAACCGTGCAAGCCGCAGTTGGGCATCGCGGCGGGCAGCGAGCGCCTGCGTCATGGTGACGGGCAGGAAGTGCGCCTGATGGTTCGGTTGCATTTGCCCGATCAGATCCATGTCGGCGCTGATGACGGTGCCGATCGTGGCGTAGCCGCCGCCGGACACTGCGTCACGGTGCAAAATAATCGGTTCGAGTCCGGCAGGGACCTGGATTGAGCCAATCGGATAGCAGGCATCGACAATGTTTGAGGGATCGGAGCCCGCGCCGAACGGCTGCTCGCGCTCGCGAAACTTAAGTGGCCGGCCCTGCTTATAGCGGTAACCGATACGGTCTGCTTCAGGGGCGACAGTCCACGTGTCTTCGAAAAACGTGATGGCTGACTCATCCGTCAGACGGTGATGATAGAGGCCAGGCAGCACGCGCAATTCGACTTCCCGAGCGAGCGGCGTACGCAACCGTTCTGGCAATTCCGTGCCTTCACGAGCGGGCCCTCGGGTACGCCCGATTCCGAGCCGGTCGCCTTTCTGCAGGCGCCGCCCCTCGTGGCCACCGAAAGCCCCTAGCGTGTACGTGGAGCGGCTTCCGAGCACCATCGGCACATCAACGCCGCCGGCCACCGCGAGACAGGCCCGCGCACCGCCTTTCACATAATCGAACGTCAGCGTGCTGCCTGCCTTGATTAGCAGGGCGACGTTGCATGCCTGGGCCACGCCGTCGATCTTGGGTTGCATTTCAGCACCCGTCACGGCAATCAGCGCGTCCGCATGAAACAGCAGCTGAGGACCAAGCAGCGTGCATTCAAGTGCGGCCGCACTTTCGGGGTTACCCACCAGGAGGTTGGCCGCACGCAAGGCGTACTGATCCAGCGCGCCGGAAGGCGGAATGCCGACATGGTAATACCCTTGGCGGCCCGTATCCTGCACCGATGTAGCCAGTCCGGGCTTGACGACCTCGATGGCATGGAGAGGGTTAGTCGGCATTGAGCACCTCGATCAACGAACGGTTGTAGGCTTCAGGGTCGCGCATAAATGAGCCGAGCGAGAAATTCACATCGCGCACCCGCAATGAAAAGATCCCCGCATCGACAGCGGCCAAGGCTTTGTCGTAAGTGTCGCGATCGATCGGCTTGAACTTGACGATGTCACCGGGGCGGAAAAACACCATGAAATCGCGCAGGTAATCCAGACGCTGCGCCGGATCGAAGATCGGTGCGGGCGTCACGCCGAACATCTGATAGCCCCCTGCGCCACGCACCGAGTAGATGCAGCCGAAGCACCCCCCGTGGCCAACCGTCAACCTGGGCGTATCGGTGCGAGGCCGCAGATATTTCGGTACCTGCAACTGACGCGCACGTTCGACCATCTGGAACATGAACGGTAAGCCGGCCACGAAGCCCACCATCGAGACAAACCATGGGGAGTCGGAGTGTGCTGCGATGAAGTCTTCGACGTCCTTCTTCCCGTTGATCCGTGCCGCGTATTCCAGATCCGTCGAAGCCGGGTCCTGATGACGCTCGCGAAAACGCATCAGTGTCTCGTTCGTCCACGGATCGTTGTAAAGCACGGGCACCTCGACAATGCGTGTGGCGATGTCCAGTTCCGTCGCGCCGGCGACCTCGGCCTCGATCTGTTTGAGCAGCGCGAGGAGCGTGTCCGGCTCGATCACGTCTGGATCGTAACGAACCTGGAAAGATGCGTTAGCGGGGCAGATTTCGGTCACGCCGTCCACTTTGCGGCGCTGCAGTTCGCGCGTGATCGCGGTCCCCTTGAAGAAGGCTTCGAGCGACATGTCTTCGCTGATCTCCACGAAGATGAACTCGTCGCCACCGAATGTGTATCGGATCGTCATGCAGCCTCCTCGTTCAGGTCCGTGGCGGCCACCCGTTTGGCGCGCCAGTCTGTCATCCATGCTTCCAGATAGTTGGTGTCGTAGCGGCCGGCGCGAATGTCGTCGTCTTCAAGCAGCGCGCGGTGCAGCGTCGCGGTGGTCTTGATGCCCACGATGCGCAGTTCGCTCAACGCCCGCTTGAGCCGCGCGAGCGCTGCAGGCCGGCTTTCGTCAAAGGCAATCAGCTTGGCGAGTAGCGAATCGTAGAACGGCGGGACGGTGTAACCCTGGTAGAGCATCGAATCGATGCGCACCCCTGGGCCCGCCGGCCAGACCAGTTCGTCTATGCGGCCGGGGTTCGGACGAAAATCCTGCTCGGGATCTTCCGCGTTGATCCGGCATTCGAGCGCGGCACCGCGCAACACGATGTCATTCTGGCTGAAACGCAACGGTTCGCCGTCCGCGATACGCAGCGTCTCACGCACCAGATCGATTCCGGTGACGGCCTCGGTCACCGGATGCTCGACCTGGATGCGTGTATTCATTTCAATGAAATAGAACTCGTCGCGCGTTTCATCGAACAGGTATTCCAGCGTTCCGGCACTGCGATAGCCCACCTGCTTTGCAAGCCGCGTCGCGGATGCGCACAGCGCATTGCGCAGCGCCGGCGTGAGCGAGGGTGACGGCGCCTCTTCAAGAATCTTCTGGCGGCGCCGCTGCAGCGAGCACTCGCGTTCGAACAGATGGACAACGTCGTTGCCGTCGCCGAGTACCTGCACTTCGATATGCCGGGCGCGTGCGATGAATCGTTCGAGATACACCCCGCCGTTGCCAAACGCCGCATGCGCCTCGCGTTGTGCAAGGGGCAATTCAGCGTCGAGTTGTGCAGCGTCGTGTGCCACCCGAATGCCGCGTCCGCCGCCGCCGGCTGCCGCCTTGATCATCACCGGGTAGCCAATCCTTGCTGCGATCTCGCGCGCTTCGTCGAGCGACAGGACGACACCGTCGCTGCCCGGGACTGTTGGTACATCGGCGCGCTGCGCGGTTTCCCGTGCATTTGCCTTGTCACCCATGGTTGCAATGACGCTCGACGACGGGCCAACAAAGATCATCCCGGCGTTCTCTACCTGCGCTGCGAATGCCGCGTTTTCGGAGAGGAAGCCGTATCCCGGGTGGATGGCATCCGCCCCGCACTGCTGTGCGGCAGCGAGAATCACCGCGGGGTTCAGGTAGCTTTTCGCCGCATGCGCATGGCCGATGTGAATTGCCTCATCGGCCATGCGCGCGGCAAGGCTATCGCGATCGGCATCGCTGACCACCGCGACCGCCCGCATACCCAGTTCGTGTGCTGCGCGGATCACCCGCACCGCGATCTCGCCGCGATTGGCAACCAGCACCGTACGGATTCGCTTCGGCTGATAGAACATGCCTGAGGAGCCGCCCGTGTTTGACGTGTTCATCCTGTTCACCCTTCAATCCGCATCAAGACTTGTCCTGCATCGACCGGCTCGCCGTCGTCGACAAGAATATCGGTGATGCGGCCCGCCACGCTTGTTTCGACATCGCTGAACTGCTTCATCACCTCGACGAGTCCAACCACCGCGCCGCTTTCGACAGATGCGCCTGTTTCGACGTAGGGCGCGGCCTCCGGCGACGCCCGCCGATAGAAGGTGCCAGGCAGGGGGCTGACGATATCGTGTAGTGCCATAGGGATGCTCCTCAAGTCTCTTTGGGGTAACTGGAATTAGCGGGCGGCCGCAGATAAGGGGGCTGCCACACGGATATCGTGATTGGCCAGTGTGGCGCGAGTGGCCTCGACGAGTTTGAGGGCGCCCGGCGTGTCGCTGTGAATGCAGACCGAGTCGAAATCGATATCGATGTCGTCGCCGTCGACTGTGGCCACCCGTCCTTCCACGCAGGCTCGCAACACCTTCGCCGCCACCTGAGCCGGATCGAGCCGTCCGACGCGTCGGGTGAAGACGATCGAGCCGCTGCGATCGTAGTCGCGGTCGGCGTAAAACTCGCGGATCACCGGCTGGCCGAGTTCGCGCGCAATCCGATACGTCACCGACGCTTCCATGCAATACAGCAGGAGCGTCGGATCCAGCGTCTGAAGCGTCCCGATCAGGAGGCGCGACAGGTCCTCGTCGCGTGCGGTGAGCATATAAAGCGCTCCGTGCGGCTTCACGTGTTGCACGCTGACGTTGTACAGGCGCGCGAATTCGCGCAGTGCGCCAAGCTGGAAAATGATGTCGTTGACGAGCGCCTGCGGCGTCTCGGCGATGTTGCGGCGTCCGAAGCCCACCAGATCGCGAAATCCCGGATGTGCGCCGACACCGACACCTGCCTGTTTCGCGAGTTGCACCGTACGCGCCATGATGTTGGGGTCGCCTGCGTGAAACCCGGTCGCGATGTTGGCCGAGCTGATGAGGGGCATGATGTCCTCATCGACGCCATCACCGATCTTCCATGAGCCGAAACCTTCCCCCATGTCGGAATTCAAATCGACGCTGCGCTTGTTCATGCTAGATCTCTCCTGGTTCAACAGCCTGGTCAGCTTGAAGGACGCGCGCCAGACCCGTTAAGGGAACGTTATCCGCTCGCCGGCTGCCAAAATAGTTCTATTTTTATATGGCACGTTATCTGTTTTTTCGATAGCTTCAGCGGCGCAAGGAGGAGCGGAAATCGGGCTTATTGCGGACTGGTCAAGGGAAGCGGAGGCGGATTCCATTCTGAACACTTGCGGGATTAAGATATTGCGCAGTGCAATATCATTTTTTCAGGTGGCCCCATGGCGCTGACTCTCCGGCAACTGAAGTACTTCGTCGCCACGGCCGAACTCGGTCAGATTTCGCAGGCGGCTATTCAACTGACGATTTCGCAATCGGCAGTGACCAATGCCATCAAGGAGCTCGAGGACAGTCTCGGCACGCAACTGTTCATGCGCACCGCTTCCGGCATGACCTTGACCAATACCGGGCGACGTTTTCTCAATCAGGCGTACACGATCCTGTCGTCGGTCGATGAGGCCATGCGCATTCCGAATCTCGAAAGCACGCTTACGGGCACGCTGACGCTCGCCGCAAGCTATACCGTGCTCGGCTATTTTCTGCCGCATCATTTGCAGCGCCTGAACACGCTCTATCCGCAACTCACCATCCAGTTGCACGAGTTGAATCGCGAGTCGATCGAAGAGGGATTGATCGCAGACCGATACGACATGGCTGTGCTGCTCACATCGAATGTTGCGAATCCGGAGTTGGTACTTGAGCCGGTCATTCATTCAGTGCGGCGCCTGTGGCTGTGTGCGCAGCACCCATTGTTAAAGCGCGAGAACGTTACGCTCGCCGATGTCGCTGCCGAACCATTCATAATGTTGACCGTCGACGAAGCGGCTTTTACGGCTTCGCGTTACTGGAACGAGACGCCGTACCGACCGAACGTGAAGCTACGCACATCGTCCGTTGAAGCGGTGCGCAGCATGGTGGCAAATGGAAGCGGCGTGGCGATCCTGTCGGACATGGTGTATCGCCCTTGGTCGCTGGAGGGCAGGCGCATCGAGACCGTCCAGCTGCGCGATCCGGTGCCGCCGATGAGCGTGGGTCTCGCATGGCGCAGAAGCGCCGAACTGAGTCCGGCGATGCATGCGGTGCGCGAGTACTTCCGGCATACATTCATGGAACCTCGGGCGTTCACCGGTAGCAGCTGAAGCACTGAAGTGGCGCGCGCAAGCGTTGTTTCCCGCAGCAATCGCGATCTCGTTGACCTGCCGTAACTCACGAACTTCCCGCTCAAGTTCCTTAGGCCGATCCTGCTCCTACGTGCTCGTCGCTGGGCGCAAGCCACGATCCCGTTCAGCCTGCCGCACCCAGCTTCGCAGCGTCTCTCCCGAGCAGCCGATCTTCGCCGCTATCGACGCAATCGCTTTCCATGTCGACTCGCGGGCGCCCTGCTGCTCCAGCACCATCCGCACGGCCCGCTCACGCACTTCCGGCGAGTACCTTGGTGACTTCTTCTTTACGTTTTCCATAACTCCATTCTCTCAAACGTTGGAGCCTCCGGAAAACCCGGTGCGATTCAGTCTGAAGCAGTTCGCTGCTTAACGCGTTGGCGTCGACCATTTCCGACCGACCTCAGTTTGCCCTGTCGCGTCTTGATGTTGATATTGCGCGAAACCGCATTTGTGGGGCTTTTGTTTTCCGCGGCATGACGGGCCACTGCCTGCATGAGCCACGCAAAGACGCAGCATGCGATGTGCCAAAACATCCGCGGCGGTTCCACAAAGTACAAAACCTCAAACGCCCCCACCGGCTTTCACCCGGATGCGCAAATAAGGGTAATCCCCCATATCGTTCATTAATTTGAATTCATTCAATATAAACGTATCTTGTTGACGACATACATTTAAATCGCTCGCGAAACGGACACCCGGCACATGCCAGCAGACTTTCCGACCGCCCTCAGCCTGTCGAACGACTACGCCCTCGGCTGCGCCCACCCCGTCAGCGTGACGGAGTGCGCGCTTGAACGCGCCACCAGCGTCCCGGAAGCGTTCATCGTCCTGACCCCGGAACGCGCACACGCTGAAGCCGCGCAATCGGCCGCGCGCTGGAAAAGCGGCGCGCCTTTGAGTCCGCTGGACGGCGTGCCGGTCGCATGGAAAGACCTGTTCGATATCGCGGGCACCGTCATCACGGCCGCGTCGGCGGTCAACGCGAAGCACGTCGCCACGCACACCGACGCTCGGCTCGTCGCCCACGCCACCCGCGCCGGCATTATCTGCATCGGCAAAACCAACCTCCCCGAGTTCGCCTTTTCCGGCCTCGGCCTCAACCCGCACTTCGGCACGCCGGTGAACCGCGCGCTCGACAGCGGCTCGCGCGCGCCGGGCGGCTCGTCGTCAGGCGCGGCGGTTGCGGTCGCGGCCGGGGTTGTGCCGCTTGCCATCGGCACCGACACCGGCGGCTCGGTGCGCGTATCCGCCGCCTTCAACGGCATCGTCGGCTATCGCGCGAGCACCGCGCGCTATCCGAAAGACGCACCTTCGCACTGCCCCGCACGCTCGACACAACAGGGCCGCTCGCCCGCACCGTCGCCGACAGCATCGCGTTTGACTCGGCCGTACGCGGCATCACCTCGCCCGCGCCGATTATGCCGGCGTCGCTCAAAGGCCAGCGCTTCGTGATCGACCCTACGTTCAGCGAACGACACGCGGTCAGCCCATCGGTGCTCGGGCAACTCCACGCGGTCGTCGAACGTCTGCGCGACGCGGTCGTCGAACGTCTGCGCGACGCGGGCGCGCAAGTCGACGCGCGCCGCCTCGCAACGCTCGACCAGTTGCACGAACTGATCCGCATGTACGGTTGGCTCGGCGGTCTCGAAGCCTTCAATGTGCATCGCGCGTTGCTCGATTGGCCTGACGCCGAATGCATCGATCAACGCGTGCGCACGCGTCTCGAAGCGAGCCGAGTCGTGCCCGCCGAGCGCCGCGCTTTCCTGCGCGAGCAACGTCTCGCGATGATCGCGTCGTTTCGCGACGAACTCGCCGACATCACCCTTATCGCTCCCACCGTGCCGCACGTCGCTCCGTTGCGCGCACCGCTCGAAGCCGATCCCGAACTGTTCGCGCGCGTCAATCTGCAAACCCTGTCGATGACCATGCCCGGCAGTTTTCTCGACACGCCCACCGTCGCGCTGCCCTCCGGCACCGACGCCGACGGCCTGCCCACCAGCGTGCAACTGATGCGCGCGCAAAACGACGACGACGCGTTGCTGCGCATCGCGCTGTCGGTGCAACACCACGCAAACTGCAGTTCTGAAATCTGAAACAAGGAGGAAGTACAGATGGCCAAGGAAATCCTGATCACCTTCGGTATCGACGTCGACGCGGTGGCCGGCTGGCTCGGTTCGTATGGCGGCGAAGACTCGCCGGACGACATCTCGCGGGGCCTGTTCGCGGGCGAGGTCGGCTCGATGCGTCTCCTCAGGCTGTTCGAACGCGAAAAACTCAAGACAACCTGGTTCATTCCGGGTCATTCAATCGAGACCTTTCCCGAGCAGATGAAAGCGGTCGCGGACGCGGGCCACGAAATCGGCATTCACGGCTATAGCCACGAAAACCCGATCGCAATGACGCCCGAGCAGGAAGAAGCCGTGCTCGACCGCAGCATCGAACTCGTCACGCAACTGTCGGGCCGCCGCCCGACCGGCTATGTCGCGCCGTGGTGGGAATTCAGCAACGTGTCGAACGAACTGCTCGTGAAAAAGGGCATCAAGTACGATCACAGTCTGATGCACAACGACTTCCATCCGTACTACGTCCGGGTCGGCGATAGCTGGACCAGGATCGATTACAGCAAGCACCCCGATACGTGGATGAAGCCGCTGGTACGGGGCGCGGAAACCGATCTCGTCGAAATTCCGGCCAACTGGTATCTCGACGATCTGCCGCCGATGATGTTCATCAAGAAAGCGCCGAACAGCCACGGTTTCGTGAATCCGCGCGAAATCGAAACGATGTGGCGCGACCAGTTCGACTGGCTGTATCGCGAGCACGACTACGCGGTGTTCCCGATCACGATCCATCCCGACGTATCCGGCCGTCCGCAAGTGCTGCTGATGCTCGAACGTCTGATCGCGCATTTCAAGTTGCACGACGGAGTTCGCTTTTGCACCTGCGATGAAATCGCCGACGACTTCCTGCGCCGCCAGCCACGCGTCAAACCAACCTGAACCCGGCGCGATTCAAAGCGCTATGTGTAGCGTCCTTATCGGAGCATTGAGATGAAAGAAAGTGCCTTGACCCGCGCCGGCTTCAGGCTCGAAAAGATCCTCCCGGTCGACGTGAAGCGCGCCACCGTGGTCGCGTTTTTCGCGTGGGTGTTCGCGGTGTACGACTTCATTCTGTTCGGCACGCTGCTGCCGGAAATCGGCAAGCACTACAACTGGGACGCAGCGACCCAGGCCGAGATCGCGACCTTCGTGGCGATCGGCACGGCGATCATCGCGTTCGGCATTGGCCCCCTGCTCGACCGCGTGGGACGAAAGGCCGCGTTGTTGTGGACCGTCGCGGGCGCGGCGCTGTGCTCGGGTCTCACTGTTCTCGGCGGTGCGATGGGCCAGTGGCCGCTGGTGCTGATCCGTTCGCTGTCGGGCCTCGGTTACGCCGAGGAAACCGTCAACGCGACCTATCTGAACGAACTGTACTCGGCCGCCGACGACCCGCGCCTGAACCGCAACAAAGGCTTTATCTACAGTCTCGTGCAGGGCGGGTGGCCGATCGGCGCGCTGATCGCCTCGGGTCTGACCGCGCTGCTGCTGCCGCGCATCGGCTGGCAAGGCTGCTTTATCTTCGCGACGTTCCCAGCTATCGTCATCTTCTTCATGACGCGACGCTTGAAGGAAAGCCCGCAATTCCTCCTGCACAAACGCATCAAGCAACTGCGCGAAGAAGGTCAGGACAAGGACGCGCGCGCGCTCGCCAGCGAACATCGGGTCGACTACGAACAACACAGCCGCGCGGGCCTGCGCGAAGCGTTTCGCGGCGACGCGCTGCGCGCGACGCTAGTGCTTGGCGGCGGCATTCTGCTGAACTGGTCGGCGATTCAGGTATTCAGCGTGCTCGGCACTACCGTGCTGACGCGCGTGCATAACGTGTCGTTCGAAAACTCGCTGCTGATTCTCGTCCTCTCGAACGTGATCGGCTATTGCGGCTATCTGAGCCATGGCTGGATCGGCGACAAGATAGGCCGACGCAACACGCTCGCTATCGGCTGGATGTGCGGTGGCCTCGCATTCGCCGGGATGTTGATGGGACCGAGCAGCTATGCGGTGGTGGTCGCGCTGTACAGCCTGGGTCTGTTCTTTCTGATCGGGCCGTATTCGGCGGCGCTGTTCTTTATCGGCGAAAGCTATCCCACTGCGATTCGCGGTACAGGTAGCTCGATCGTCCATGCGATGGGTCCGGTCGGCGCCATACTCGCGGGTGTCGGTGTGACCTCGATGCTGAATCACGGCGTGGACTGGTTGCATGCGGCGCTGTGGTTCGGTGCGCTGCCCTGCTTCCTGTCCGGCCTGTTGATCTTCTTCGCGAAACACGTCAACCCGGAACGTATTCATTAATTTATCGCCCTTATCGAGCAGACAAGTCATGAGCGAATCACAACGCACTAAAGTCGCGCTGATCACCGGCGCGGCGAGCGGCATCGGCCAGGCGCTCGCGCTTGCGTATGCGCAAATCGGCGTCGCGGTGGTCGGCGGCTACTTTTCGGGCGATCCGCACGACCCACGCGACACCGAATGTCTTGTTTCCGAAGCCGGCGGCCAGTGCGTGATGCATCCCGTCGACGTGAGATCCGCCGCCCAGGTCGACGCGTTCGCTGCCGTCGCACTGGAACGCTTCGGACGGATCGACTTCGCCATCGCCAATGCTGGCCTGCTGCGCGCCGCGCCGCTCACCCAGATGCGCGACGAGCAATGGTTCGAGATGATCGATGTCGATCTGTCCGGCGTGATGCGCACCTTCCGCGCCGCCAGCCGGCGTATGTCGGAAGGTGGCGCGATGGTCGCGGTGTCGTCGATTGCGGGCGGCGTGTATGGCTGGGAAAATCATACGCACTACTCCGCAGCGAAAGCGGGCGTGCCTGGGTTGTGTCGCGCGGTCGCGATGGAACTGGCGCCACGAAAGATTCGCTGCAACGCAGTGATTCCCGGGCTGATCGAAACGCCGCAATCGCTCGACGCGGTCAACTCGCTCGGCCCGGAAGGCCTGCTCGAAGCGGCGCGCGGCATTCCGTTGCAACGGGTCGGACGCCCTTCGGAAATCGCCACGCTAATCCGTTTTCTGACCAGCGAGGACGCGTCATATATCACCGGCCAGGCGATCATCGCGGACGGTGGCTTGACGGTCCGCTGGCCCGGTTGAGTCGCACATCGAGTCAAGAAGAGTCGAACCATGAGCGACACATTTTCACTCGACGGCCGCCGTGCCGTCGTCACGGGCGCGGCGAGTGGCATTGGCGCGGCGATTGCACAGGCGTATGCGGCGACGGGCGCGCGGCTCGTGCTGGCGGACCGCGACGTTACACGTCTCGAACAGCAGGCCGACGCCTGCCGCAAGCTGGGCGCAACGGTGCATACCGTGCAAGCCGATGTCGGCGTCGAAGCGGACGCGAATCGTATCGTCGATACCTGCATCGAGGCGCTCGGCGGCATCGATATTCTGGTCAACAACGCGGGCATGCTGACGCAGGCGCGTTGCGTCGATCTCACCACGGACATGTGGGACGAGATGATGCGCGTCGATCTGCGCAGCGTGTTTTTGTGTACGCGTCGCGCGTTACCCTCGATGATCGCGCAACGCTGGGGCCGCATAATCAACGTCGCGTCGCAACTCGGGATCAAAGGTGGCGCGGAGTTATCCCACTACTCCGCGGCGAAGGCGGGCGTGATCGGCTTCACCAAATCGCTCGCGCTCGAAGTCGCGCCCGACAACGTGCTGGTCAACGCCATCGCGCCGGGTCCGATCGACACCGCGCTGGTCGATGGGATCAGCACCGCGTGGAAAACGGCGAAGTCGGCGGAGTTGCCGTTGCGGCGTTTTGGCCGCGCCTCAGAAGTTGCTCCTGCTGCTGTGCTGCTTGCTTCGGACCCTGGCGGGAATCTGTTCGTCGGCCAGACGCTAGGCCCGAATTCCGGCGATGTGATGCCCTGAGCGGCATTCGTGAACAACTCCTGGAGAAGCACCATGTGCGGAATGTGTGGCTTGCTCGGCGGCGGCAATCACTGGTCGAATACGACGGCGCCCGCCTCTTCAACTGCGGGCTCGGGTACTGGCGGCCGTCCCGATGCTCGACGTCAGCGACTGTTGCAGGCCTCGTTGGCCAATCGGATTCTGGTGCCGCTGCGGCTGCGTCTCGACGACTTTCACGGGCAATCGTTCGTGCTGTCGTCACCGACCGGCGCGAGCGAATTGGTCGGTGATTTCGCGCAGGTATGGAAAGCGGCAGAGCGTATGCTCGGCCGTCCGCTCGATCCGCTGACCCTGTTCGCTGAAACAAAGATCGCCGCTACTTTGGATCAGGAGCCCGCGTGAGCCTCGCCTACGACATTATTCCGGTCACGCTCGTGACCGGCTTTCTGGGCAGCGGCAAATCCACCTTGCTCGCCGACGTGCTCACCGGCGAAGCCGCGCGCGACACCGCCGTGCTCGTCAACGAATTCGGCGAGATCGGACTGGATCACCTGCTGATGGGCGAGGTGGATGCGCAAACCGTGCTGCTCGAGAACGGCTGCGTGTGCTGCTCGATACGCAGCGAACTGAAGGACGCGCTGGCCGCACTGTTTTCGAAGCGCGCGCGGGGGGACGTGCCCGCATTTTCGCGTGTGGCGATCGAAACCACCGGTCTCGCGACGCCCGCGCCGATTATCGCGACGCTGCTCGCCGATCCGGTGATACGCAGTCACTATGCATTGAACGTGACCGTTACCGTCGTCGATGCGGTGAATGCCGAGCTGCAACGCGAGCGCTATCCCGAGTGGCTCGCGCAAATTAGTGCAACGGATCGTATCGTGATCAGCAAGGCCGATCTGGTGGGCGCGCAGCAGGTCGACGCATTGCGCATTGCGTTGGCTGCGTTGAATCCATTGGCGGAAATCGTTACGCGCGCGTCGTCTGCGGATGCGTTAAGAGATTTGCTGTTCATACCAGCGCGTTTTGTACCCGATGCCGTTCAGAGCATGAATAGGATCGGGGCGGGTACGCTGCATCTTGGTGAAGGTGGCGGCACACGTCTTTCCCATCGCGCGGAAACGCAGCCGCAACCGCACACGCAACCTCAAACCCTGAGCAACGCCATCACCTCCACCTGCCTCACCATCGACATCCCCATCGACTGGCAGGTCTTCACCCTCTGGTTCACCCTGCTGCTGAACCGCCACGGTGATAAGATTTTGCGCGTGAAAGGCCTGCTCTCGCTCGAAGGCTCGGACAGACCGGCCGTATTGCACGCGGTACAGCATCTGGTTCATCCCGTTCTGCATCTCGACGTGTGGCCCGACGAACCGCAAGGACCACGCGCCTCGCGGCTCGTATTCATCACTGAAGGCATCGACGCTCATGCAATCGAAAACTCATACCAGCGCTTTCGCGCCGTGCTCGCACAAGCGGCCTGATGCTGCGCGCTCCACCTTCACGTTTTAAGAACCTGTTCAACCCAACCCGTGCGCACCTCGCCCGAAGCACCCGCTATCCATCGCGGAAAGATCGAACTGCGCGTGCTCGGCACGTCGGTGACCTTGCAGGACCATATCCGCAAGCAGGCGGAACAGGACCTCGGCATCAAGCTGCGTTTCATCGTCGAAGATGGCTCGGCCGTGCAACGTAACGGCGTGATGCATCCGCAAAGCTATGATCTGTACGACCAGTGGTTTCACAGCATCGACTGCCTGTGGCCCGCGCACGCGCTGCAACCCATCGACCTCACGCGCATCACGCGCTGGGGCGAGATCAACTCGCTGCCGCGCGCCGGACGGCTCGGCAAACGCGTGTGCACCGGCGCGGGCTCGGTGCCGGCGGACCGCCTTTATGTGCAGCCGGACAACTCGCTCGGCCGCCAGCCCAGTGAGCGCATCAGCATGCTGCCGCTCACGCATAACGCGGACAGCTTCGTCTATCTCGACGATACGCTGCCCGCCGCGCTGATCGAGCGCGGCGAAAGCTGGTCGTGGCTGCTCGCGCCCGAACTCGCCGGACGCGTCGCATTACAGGCCGACGCCGCGATCGGCGCCATCGACGCCGCGCTCGCCGTCGAAGCAAGCGGGCTGATGCAGTTCGCGGACATCGGCAACCTGAGCATCGAAGAAATCGATGCGTTGATCGCCACCCTGATCGACTACAAACGACGCGGCCATTTCGCGGGCTTCTGGTCAAGCTTCGCCGAAGCCGCACAACTGATGATCTCCAACAAGGTGGCGATCCAGAGCATCTGGTCGCCCGCTACCGTCGAACTGGAAAAGGCCGGGTTAAAGTTCAGGCTCGCGAGTCCGCGCGAAGGCTATCGCGCCTGGTTCGGAGGCCTGTCTCTATCACGCGCGACCAACGGCCGCGTGCTCGACGCCGCCTACGCCTATCTGAACTGGTGGCTCGATGGCTGGGCCGGTGCGACGATGGCGCGGCAAGGCTTCTACATCGCCAACCACGAACGTTCGCGTGACTACATGAGCGACGCCGAGTGGGCTTACTGGTACGATGGCAAGGCTGCGGCGCACGCGTTGCCGGGCCCCATCGGCGAGCATCTGGTGGCCGCCGGTCAGCGCCGCGACGGCGGCAGCTACGTGGCGCGCATGGGCCGCATCGCAGTATGGGACTCGGTGATGGACGAGCATAATTATCTGGTGCGCCGCTGGGCCGAATTCAGGCGCGCGTGACGACGTACTCTATCAAACGATGACACGACGCGCAGGGCTAACCGCGGGGCCGAATGCTTCCGCGAACGAAACGGCGACCCGCGAGACCGTTGAATCCAATAGCGAGATTATCGCCGTCGAAAGTGAGACGCGCCTGCGTTATCGGCTGATTCACGATCAGTTGAAGAACGCGATTTTGCGTGGGCGGATCGCGGCCGGACTCGTACTGCTTGAAGGGCCGGTTGCGCGGATCTTTGGCACGAGTCGAGTGCCGGTCAGAAAGGCGTTCGAGTTGCTGCACGAAGGTGGACTGTTGCGCACGTTCGAGGGGCGCGGCTATCTGGTGGTCGGACCCGATGGGCCAGACGGCCCCGATCCACAGCCCCTGCGCGTGCCGCTCTCTGAAGCGGCGCTCGGCTTCGACGAAGCGCCTGCGCCACTCGCCCTACCCTCCATCAGCGAACGCATTTATCACGACCTCGAAGCCACGGTGTCGATCGGCATTGCGTTCGGCCATTTTCGTATCGACGAATCCGAGGCCGCTGAGACTTTCGGCGTGAGTCGCGGCGCGGTTCGCGAAGCGCTGAGTCGTTTGCGCGATCTCGGCCTGGTCGAGAAATCGGCTTACTCGCACTGGATGTGCGGACCGCTGACCGCGCGCGCCGTGCGACACGATTATGAATTGCGCTCGCTGCTGGAACCGGCAGCGTTGGCAGCAAGCGCGCCGCTGCTGTCGCGCGACACCTTGAACGCATCGCTTCGGGAAGTGGAGCGCGCCATTGCTAACCCGGAGCGCGTAGATTCGGAGGCATTGCAGCGGCTTGAAAACAGCCTGCATGTCGACTGCCTGCGTTGTGCGCCGAACAAGAAGCTGCTTGAGACAATCGGGCACGCGCATATGCCGCTGACCGTAAATTACGCGTTCTATAACGCGTTCGATCTGCATCCCGATACGGCGACGTTGATTGAACATCGCACCGTGCTAAGGTACTTGCTGGACGGCGATGCGAATGCAGCGGCGGACGCGTTGCGCATTCATCTGCAAGCAGGACAGAAGCGCACGCTGCAACGTCTGAAGGTGCTCGCCGTGTTGCCTGAACCCGATCTACCAGGCTTCATGCAGCGGATCGCATAGCGCTTCAAGGTGCCCGCGAGATGAGCCGACTAGCCCTCTTCTGGGCAATTTCAATTCTCGCCGAGCGGCCCGTCGGTTCAGTCCGTTGCTGGGCGCGCCGTATCTCGGCCGGCGACTGCTTGAACGGGTTGGCCCTGGCCGGCATCCCTCCCTCCGGGTCGCGCTTGCACTGTCTCTTGTCACGGAGACAGGTGGGCCTCCGGATTACGAGGGCGGACACGTCATTCTGGGCGACGTGCTGAAGGACGATACCGCGAGCGAGCCGCTGCGCAGCATGGCAGCAGCGGCTATTGCGGACAGTGCGCGGCTTGGTCGTGGCATGGACGCCGACCTTGAGATGGCCAAGGACATGTATGCCACGGCCTTGGAGCTTGGACATCGCTCAGCCGCGTACAACCTTGGTTTGTGCTGGGAGGGGTACTGGGACAGAAGTGCTCCCGGCGACGTCGTTCCTGACAGCTCAAAGGCCGCACAGGCCTGCAAGCGCGGTGGTTCGAACGCAAAATGCGCCGCGCGTCTGGACGCGCTGCGGGCCCGTTCGCGGTAGACCCCATCAATCGCGCGTCCCGACGCAACGAAAAGCGAGCTCTGTGTCCTGGCTTACGCGGTCGCTTGAGCAGTCATAGGTTCTGGCGCGGTTGCGACAGGCAATTTCGTAACCGCCTTTTTGGCGCCAACCAGTTTCTTCACCGGTGCCTTCTTCGCTACCGCAGTCGTTGTTGCGGGCTTCTTCGCGACGGCTTTCGGCTTGCTCGCAGCGGCAGAATCCGCAACTCCGCTAACGCCATCAATCAAAAACCTCGAACGTTGTTTGGCACCAGCAAGCCACGCCGGCGCCCGCCCACGCCCGCTCCAAGTCGCGCCACTCTTTGGGTCACGATAAAGCGCAGGCTGCGGACCGCGGACGTAATTGCCAGCAGCCTTCGCTTTGCTCACAGGTGCCGGCATCGCCTTACCTCCATCAACAAGGAATTTATCGCGATTTTTTGCGCTTGCAATCCACTGGGGTGCCCGGCCATGTCCGGTCCACGTCGCGCCACTCTTCGGGTCCCGATACTTGACCGCGGCAGTGCCCCCTTTGCCGACAGCCTTGGCTCCAGTGCGTCTGAAAGTTCGCCCGCTGAAGAAGCTGAAGGACGCCGCGGTCTAAACCGGACCGCCGGAGAGGAAGCCCCTCGCGATGGAAGTCTGAGGGGCTTTTTTGTTTCTATGCCTGCCCACATGCAACGAGAGCCGTTCCGTGACGTCAAGTTGATTGCGTCGCAAACGGATTGATGGGCTGAACCTTTCGGCGGTCCTTAACGCGATCAAGCATCTGGCATGAACCAAGACGGCCACGAGTGCTGGCAACTTCTGCCTGGGGGCGGCAATTTTTCTTGCTCCCCCGGTATCGGTGACGAGCACGCTGGCTCCGCTATCGCGCAGGCGGTACTCCAACGCTTCCTCTCCAAACAATGCGAAGAGCGGAACGGAAAACGCGACTTCCTTGCGTGACACCGCGCTTTCGCAGGCAGTTCGCTGTCTGATTGCTTCTCCGCCGGAGTTCGCCGAAGGAGACGCGAGTGATGTGCCCGTTGCCGTGCTCGTGAATCAGCGCCAGCTGCTCCGGGTCGAGCGCCGCCCACTTATTGCACACAGCCACCCCAATGTTGTACTTTTCGGGAATGTTCCAGCGAAATTCTTTAACTTCAGATTCGTAGCTGGTGTCTCCGCGTAGCATACATGGTCAAACTCCCAGGTACTGCCGCTGTAGGTCGGCATCGTTGATTATCTGTTCCGGCTCACATTCGAAGACAACACGACCTTTGTCAACCAGTCGGCAATGCGCGCCCATGCGGGCAACAAACTCCAGATTCTGTTCGACCACAATGACCGCGATGCCCTCACGTTCATTGATTTTCCGGACAGTCGCAGCTATCTGGTCAACGATTGAGGGTTGTATCCCTTCGGATGGCTCGTCGAGAAGCAACAACGTTGGGCGTGTGATGAGTGCCCGTGCCAGAGCCAGAATCTGTTGCTGGCCGCCACTTAGCGAATCCCCGCGCTCGTCGGCTTTTTCGCGAAGCATCGGAAATTCGGAAAGCAGCCCGTCAACCGCTTCGCGCCAGTCGCTGCGCTTCGTGCCGAACGCCGCCGCTTTCAGGTTGTCGAGCACCGACAAGGATGGAAAGATGTCGCGGCCCTGGGGAACGTATGCAATTCCCCGGTGGGCACGCTTGTGCATTGGCATGTCTCGTATCGACGAGCCATCGAAGTGAATCTCGCCTTGCTGCACCGGGATGGCTCCAACGATGGCACGCAAAAGCGTCGTTTTTCCGACTCCGTTTCGCCCAAGGATGGAAATCATCTGCCCCTGCTCCAGCTCCAGGTCGAGACCGTGCAACACAGGCGTTTGACCGTAGCCGGCGCGAAGGTTCTTCAGTTCAAGCGACATGCCCATGTCCTTGTCGCCCCAGATAGATGTCGAGAATCCGCTCGTCGCGTCGCAGTTCTTCAAGCGACCCGGATGCGAAGACGTTTCCCTGGTGGAAGACGGTGACGGGAACGTCCAGCGCCCGCACAAATTCCATGTCATGCTCGACGACGATGACCGACACACTCTGTCCGAGCAGGCGCACCATCGCAGCCATGCGGGCAGTCTCCTCCCTGGTCATTCCAGCTGTTGGCTCATCGAGCAGTACCACCGAGGGTTCAGCAGCGATGACCATGCCAATCTCCAGCCACTGCTTCTGCCCATGGGACAGCGACCCCGCAATGTCATCCGCCCGGTGCGCGAGTGCCAGCCAGCCCAACATTTCCGCGGAGCGAAGGTCGGCCGCTGCCTTGTCTCGTCGACGCCCATACGCGGCTAGCCAAAGGTTCTCGCGTACCGACAGTTCAGTGAAGATGCTGGCCACCTGCAGCTTGATTCCTAGCCCGTTCCTCACCCGGTCGTGTGACTTCATATGGGTAATCGGTCGACCGTCAAGTTCGATGGCGCCGCGATTCGGAGGAAAGCGGCCGACAAGAAGGTTGAAGAACGTGCTCTTGCCCGCGCCGTTCGGGCCAATTAGACAATGAACGCCCTTCTGACCGAAGTTGACTGTTGCCTTCTGCACAGCTCGAACGCCGCCAAAGCGCTTTTCCAGTCCAGTGGCGCTGAGTGCGGCGCCGCTGGACTCGCTGCGAAAAGGCAGCTCTGCAAATCCCTGTTCCTCAGGCAGTGGAACATTGGCGGCCGCTGCGCCAGCCGAACCCGATTTCCGTTTTGCGACCAGGAGTTTGGCTGAGGCCGGAACGATTCCAGACGGCAAGAAAAGAACGACCGCGATGAGCACGACGCCAAGGACGATGGGTGTTGCGTCTCCAGCACCACCGCCCAGCGCGAAGGACAGCGACTGTACGAGCAAGGTTCCAATGAAGGCTCCAGCGAATGACACCCGACCGCCAACCAGGACCCAAATCACCACCTGCGCTGCCAATGCCAGTCCGAAGACCACCGGGCTTATGAACATAGCCCATGCGGCGTAGAAGGCACCCGCGATACCGGCAATCGCTCCGCCAATCGTGAACACTACAAGCTTACGGAGCCGGACATCGAAGGCCAGAAGTTGAGTGCGCAACTCGTTCTGCGTGAGAGCGGTAAGAACACGGCCAAACGGGCAATGAAGGAGAACGTACAGGCCTGCAACAATCAATGCGCAAACCAGAATCACGGTGGAGTACGACTGAACGACTGTCAGGGCGCTCCCGGATTCCCCGAGGGGCAAGGTGATGGGTGGGACGCCCGAGATTCCGTTGTAGCCGCCGAGTTGAGCCTCTCCAATATGGTATTTGGGGTCAGCCGTGCTCGACAGAACGGTGAAAAGCACGAGGGTCATCGCGAGCGTGATGATTCCGACGTAGACGTCGCCGACGTTGCCATAGAAGATGAAGTATCCAACCAAGGCCGCCAGCGCCGCAGTCGCGAGTGCTGCAACGACGACCGAAGATACAGTCTCATTGGTAGCGGGCAAGATGTTGATGGCTGCGACGCTGTACGCATAGGCGCCGATTCCGAAGAAGGCGCCTTGTCCGAAGCTGAATATGCCACCATGCCCCCAGACCAGCGTAAGGCTGGCTGCAAGCAGCCCGAATAGTGCCCAGTTCGTCGCTTGTAAGGTCGCGAATTCCGGCATCGCAAATCCAAGCGCGAGAGCGAGCAGCGCGACGACTGCGCAACCGATGAGGCGCAATTTCAAGGCACGGTTTGATGGAATCATGGTCAGCGTCTCATTCAGAGTTTGCGCCGCAGACGACCCGAGATACCAGTCGGCAGCACGCGTACAAGGCAAATGGCCAGGACCAGCAGAGCCGCTTGTCCGAGGAACGGGGTAAACAGGTATGACACCACGTTCTCGACTCCGCCAAGCAGCGCAGAAGCCGCGGCGGCGCCGGTCAGCACGCCGGAGCCACCCACAACCACCGTCATGAACGCACGAGCGATATATGCCTCTCCCATCGTTGGCATCACGCCTACCATCGGGGCAAGCAATGCGCCAGCCGCGCCCGCAAGCGCTGCACCGAACATGAACGTTAAAGAGTTGATGCGTCGCGGGTCGATGCCGACGGCCGACGCCATCTGGGGTCTCTGAACTGCAGCCCGTGCCATGACGCCGTACTTCGTACGCGTGAACACCGCATAGACGAATGCGAGGAGTGCGAGCGCGGCCAGAATAAGAATGACGGAATAGGCGGAGACGGAGTACTCGCCGAGGTGGATGCTTCCACCCGGAGTGGCAATTCCTTGCGTCGTGGCGCCAAATACGAAGACTGCGCCTTGCGACATGATGAGACTGAGTCCCCACGTCGCCAGCATGCTGTCCATCAGGCGGCCATACAGGAATCGAATCAATGCCCGTTCGACTACCCAGCCGAAGGCCGCAACGGCGAGCGTCGAAACCAACATTGCAACGGGCAGAGGAAGGCCACCCCTGACACCGGCAAGCGTTCCGAACGCGCCAAACATCAGAAACTCTCCATGGGCCAGGTTGATAATCCCCATCATGCCGAAGAGCACTGATAGCCCGAGCGAGACCAACACGAGAATTGCGATGCTGAGTCCGACGGACACAGCCATATTGATGAACCAACCTAGGCTTGAGGCTTCCATGTCTATTCGTCCGTTACAGTACGTCGTCTAGTTGGCTTTAGCCGAAGGCGTGAACTGCTTTGCGGTATTGGGTCGTGCAACAAGGTCGCACACGGTTCGTTCATAGCTCGGCGGAACAGATTTCTCCTCGCCAATAACCGTGAACCCATGCTTATCGTCAGCGCGCGCAATGTGGACGTTCTGAACCACATGGTGTGTCGGACCGTCTACTGTGACCTTGCCTGAAGGACCGTCGAAGCTGACACCACTTTCAAGCGCCTTAATGACCTTCTCGCGGTCTGTGCTGCCTGCCTTCTCGACAGCCAAGGCCCACAGGTGCCAACCGTTCCAGACGGCTACAGCGCTGTCTGTGATGTAGGGGTAGTTGGCTCCGTAAGCCTTCGCCCACGCCTCGCGGAACTTCCTGCTGCCTTCAGAAGAGCCCTCTTGAAAGTAGGGAAAGGCGACGACGATGCCGCTCGCTTCCTTGGGACCCAGGACCACCTGTTCGTTTCCCAGTCCGAACGTCGCGGAGACAATCTGCATACGGCTCGACAGGCCTGCGGACGCAAACTGTCGATAAAAAGCGATGTGGTTGCCACCAACCAGAAGAGAGAGCACCACGTCAGGTTTCGCCTCCTGCAGTTTCGAGATGACCGAGCCGAACTCGCTGACATCAAGCGGAATGAATTCGGCGCCGACGACACTACCGCCAGCTTTTGTCACATACTGCTTCACCCAGTCCGTCGAGATATGGCCGTAGTTGTAGTCGGCTGCCAGAACGTAAAACTTCTTCTTTCCGTTCTTAGTCGCCCAGTCGACAAGCGGCGGGATTTGTTGAGAGGGAACAATGCCGGTGAGGAAGACGTTTTTGTCGCAAACGCCTCCTTCATACTGCTCGTTGTAGAAATACAGTGTCTTGTTGCGGTCCGCTACGGGGCGGACGGCCTCGCGCGAAGCACTGGTGATGCCGCCCATGATGACGGATGCATGGTCTCGGAGCGCGAGCTGGTTCGCATAGCTTGTGTACTTCGCGTTATCTGACTGGGCATCGTAGGTAACGAGCTTGAGCGGACGTCCCAGCACCCCCCCGGCGTCATTGATGGACTTGACGGCAAGCTTCGTAGCATCTGCCATCGCCTTACCGTACACGTTGAGCGCACCAGTCTCATCAAGCACGCTGCCGACAACAATCGGCTCCTTGTCCGCGGCTATCGCGGGGTACTGCGTTGAGAATGCCAGGCAACATAAAGCAAGCCAGCGAAATGCTCGATTCATAGAATCTCCGCGAGAGTAAAGGGCTGTTCGAAGCCGAGTGCGTCCCGAAATCGACGAGGCAAGCCGGGCGACACGAGTTACATTGTTGCAGCAATGGATGCCCGTACGTTGTGAGGCGCGCCGTGGCATATGCCACGTTGCCTTACGGCAGCAGCAACGCGACAGCCCGTTCTCTGCTTGTTTTGAAGATGGTCTGCACGGGTCCACTGCGGAAGGATGTGGTGTTTGTGACAGTAACAGGCCGGCACCTGGGCTCGCTTGCATACCACGGACAACCGGATAGTCCCGGTACGCCATATCAGGGTGATTGCTGATGAATCGAACGGACCCGATGACTGGCGTTCCCACACTTCACGTCACGCGGCAGGTGGCTGTCCGTTTAAGACAATGACCAGGCGTCCCGCAGTCAAACCGGCCTGACGGCGGCGAATACCAGGGTTACATGGACTCACCTGTAAGGACTGGCATGAACGCGAAAATCGAAGATTCCCGGACAAGGGTCCGATGCCGCATTGCGGGTCCACCGAAGAAATTCTTACGGAGAAAGCACCATTGACCCGGAGGCGTGGGACGTCCTTGTTCACACCCTTGAAAGCAGAATCCGGCCTGGAACGGCACCAATTTCAGACGCACCGCGCCGACGTGATGCGTTACCACTGCGCTTTCATATGCTAGCTTTGAGAGAAAAGTCGTGCTTCAAGGCGTTCATATGGTGGTGCGCCCAGATGCGGGGCAGCCTTGGAATCAGCAGGAGCGCGTCTCCCGCATGGTCTTCATCGGGCGTCGCTCGCGCGCGCCGGAACTCAAAGAGGCGCTCGGGAGCTGCCTCGTTCAATCCGCACTGACACCGGCGCTGCAGGAACGGGTCAGGCATCGATGCTGATAATCGCGGGGGTTCTTTCTGCCCATGCTCCCCACAAAAGACCTCACCTGTTGGCAGCCGGCGCAATGCCGTGACTTTGCTGTTCCATCACGATGGCGCGCTCGCACAAGCTATTGGCAATTCGGCAAGGTACGCTCAGGACGTCGTCAACGAAGGAGAAATATGATGCCCAACTCGAGTGTGGAGCAGCTGGTCAGGACCACAGCTGAACACTCAAATCTGCCACTCGAAGACGGTCGCGTAGCAGCAATTAGACAGGTTCTCGAGGTGTGGTTGAAGGACGCAAATGCCTTGTCGGCGAAGTTGAGTGCGCTTGAGTTCGCGCAGGTGTCACCAATCACGGGCTTCCTCCAGACGGTGGTTCATGGTGAGGTGTCGCATGAGCAGTGAACTCGCCAGGTTATCGATTGCAACCGCCGCTAAGCTTGTTCGAAGCGGCGAAGTCAGCCCGACAGACCTGTTGAACGCATCGCTTCAAGAAATCGAGCGACATAACAGCACCTTGCGTGCATTCATTTCCGTCACCGAAGAAACGGCGAAAAAGGCGGCGACCGCTGCCGAACTGTTGTTGTCCGCTGGCTATGACCTCGGACCGCTCCATGGCATCCCGTTGGGAATCAAGGACAACGTAGGCATCCAGGGGCAGAGGACTACCGCCGGCAGCAAGGTGTTAGGAAATTGGTATCCCGACAAAGACGCGACGGTAATAGCGAAGCTTAAACAGGCTGGGTCGGTGTTCGTTGGAAAAACGAACATGCACGAATTCGCTTGGGGTGGCACTTCCGCAAATCCCCACTACGGTCACGTCCGCAATCCTTGGGATACCAGCAAATTTCCCGCCGGGTCGAGCGGTGGTTCAGGCGCTGCCGTGGCCGCAGGCCTGTGCTTTGGCGCACTGGGCACAGACACGGGCGGTTCCATCCGACTACCGTCAGCGATTAACGGGGTGGTCGGCCTGCGACCCACCTACGGAAGAGTCAGCAACTCCGGGATTGTCCCTCTCGCATGGTCCATGGACACCGCGGGGCCAATGACTCGAACCGTCGAGGATTGTGCGTTGATGTTCAACGCGATTGCGGGCCCCGACCCAACCGACCCGGCCACCGCGCCGGTCCCTGTGGATGACTATCTTTCCCGACTGAATTCGGGTGTCAGGGGGCTGCGAATCGGCGTGGTGCCTCGCTACTTCTTCTCTCACCTTCAGGCCGACGTGAAGCGGGCCGTAGAACAGGCGCTGCGGACGTTCGAAGGTCTAGGGGCCCAGCTCGTCGAAGTCGACATCAATCACATCGAAGGCAATATCTCCGCGCAGCTCACCATCGAATCTGCCGAGCCGAGCACCTATCACCAGAAATCGTTACGTGAAAGGCCGGGCGACTACGGCGATGACGTACGGACGTTGTTAGAGGTCGGGGAGATGCTTCTAGCCACGCACTATCTTCAGGCACAGCGCTACAGGTCGGTGCTGCGCGCGGAATTCATCGAGGCATTCAAGGAGGTCGACGTCTTCGTGTGTCCAACGTTGCCTTTTACCGCCACAGCCTTGGGCGCGACAACCGTCGTGATTGAGAACGGGGTGGAAGAGGATATGCTCTCGGCAATCATGCAGTTCACGGGAGTACCGAGCCTGACGGGCCTTCCCTCTCTCAACGTGCCATGTGGATTCGATTCCAGCGGACTGCCGGTCGGCATGCAGATTATTGGTGCGCCCTTCTCAGAGTCGAAACTGTTCTCTGTGGGTCATGCGTTCCAGTCCGCAACTGACTTTCATACGAAGAGCCCCAACCTGGCTTCTTATTGAAAAGAAAACGCCGCGTCATCAACGAGATGCGGCGTTGCTGTACGTGGTGTCCGCACACGCTATTCAGCCTTCGGAACAGTCAACCGGCTCCCTGTTCCGAAGCAATACGCTCTGAGGCGTAACGCCGTAGCTCTTTTTGAACGAGCGGCTGAAGTGGGATACGTCACAAAAGCCAAACGTCATCGCGGCGTCCGTAACATTTTTGACCGAGCCTTCCCGAAGTGCACAGTAGCTCGCCGCGAGCCGCTTTTGCCAGATGGACTTCATGGGAGTCGTAGCCTGTCCCGCGAATGCACGCGCCAATGTTCGCGTTGAAACGTGCATTGACGAAGCAATGTAATTGACGTCGAGGCCTGCGTACTCGATGTTGTCTTCAATGAACGCGAGCGCTTTTCGATACAAGGCGGCTTGCGAGGACGTGACAGGCGCTTCCCCGGAGTGGATGTCGATGATTGCACTTACGAGGTCCAGTATTGCGCCAGCAATCCGCGACCCAGCATGCGTCGACTGGCTGAGTTCCCGCGATTCGCACGCCTCCTTAATCATCGCGCCGAGTACGGCTCTGAATCCCGTGCCAGGTCCTAACGAGGTGGCGACTACGTGCTCGGCGCTCGCGGTGCGACGAAGGAGCAAATCGCGCGGGATTCTGACGATGAAGAAGGACTCTGGCGAAATGGTGTAACTGAATGGGCGCGCTGCATCGTACAGCAGCACGTCACCCGCGTTTTGGACAACCCGTCGGCCGTTTTGCTCCAGGTAGCCGATGCCATTCTCGAGAAAGGAAAGCCAGAGATTGTTTTCAGGACCGGACCGGATATTAGTGAAATCCCGAACCCATTCGTGTTCCGGGCCGGTCATCTTTGCCACATCCAGGGCGCCGAGTGAGCGGCCGATAATCTCAGCGTCGAATTGAGCTCTAAATTGCGAGTCGCTCGTCGCGGGAATGCAGTGACTGCAAACCACGTCCCGCCAGTAGTCGAAACGTTCAGGAGCCGCGACTGAAGATGTTGAGAACAAATATTGCATTGCAGTTCCGATAGCGGCACGTTAGCGATGGTCCTTGCAGCCAGTCTCGGAAAGGTAAGTCGCCCCGGAGCCGGCAAGGCAATGGGCGTGTGTGCCCAGTGTTTGTTGCACTGCGTCATTCTCCTGCGTTTTATGCGGTGGAACTATCAGCATTCGCCGACCATAGAACGCCAAATATCAGCGCGCAAGGATTAGGAGTTTGATTGGGTGTAAGGAGGTTCTCTGGAACCCTGAAAAAGAGTCTCCTTAGCAAGTAGGGGCTCTTCCCGCCGTCACGCCGGTACGAGGTGGGTCCGTTCGTGGACTCCGCCCGTCGGGTGATGGCAGCGCCGCTCTTCTCGCAGACAAACGAGGACGCAATGGCAAGCAGGAATGCTTGAATGGCACGGGATGGAAAGGTTCAGCAACAAGCTTCCCGTCAATGCTCCGGAGTAACATTCTTTCAACTGAGGGAGTCCTTCGAAGGTTACGTTTCTAAAATTTTAGGGAACCCCTCACCGCCCCAGCCGGATACTCGTCCGGCCACGCCCTTGCCAGCCATTTCCACAGCGACCCGTATCGCCAACTGTCACATCCACATCTGTCGCTTCCCGCCCCGGCGCACTCCGCCGTCTCGTCGTCGCTCATCTCCGCGGTCCCCATCCCTCATTGATGCCAAAAGCGATTGCGCGCAAGCGACCCTGGCGAGTGCACGTCGAAGCCGTTGGAACATCTCGTTTATCAGGCCGAGTTCTCGCGTAACGACCTCGACGTCGGTCGCAGCGTCTGATAGCAAAAGTTCTAAGAGCAGTCCGGGTTGTGGTTTCCGGATAGCATGCATTGATGAAATGGTATTTCAACAGCCAGTTAGTCCCCAAACGGGTTGCCGGTGTCTTTCACTTCGGTACTAAGGTTGTATTCCGCACGCACAGCCTTGAGCACGCCCTCGATGTCGCGCTCGAAGCCGACCGCGTTGCCGAAGTGGGTCATGTTCCAGTTGCAGCCTGTCTTGTCAGGCTCCTGCATCTGCGGCCGCGGCACACGAATCTTCACGCCATCCTCGACGATTTCCTGCAGTCGATGGATTCGTCGGTTGACCTCCTGCTGAAGCTGCGAGGCATTGAGCGTCTTGCGTATCATCCAGGTCTCCCTCCGGTTGCTTAAGCCAGTCTAGCGCAAATGAGGCGTTCCGCGACCTGGCGCTGAAAAGCAAAGTGCCTGAGAGAGCAGGCGCCTTGGTTCGTCGGGGGGTTGTGGTGCAAATAGCGCAGGCGAGCGCGAGGCCACCCGGCTGTTCGTCATCTCAGCGAGCTGAAAGGACCGCCGTCCACACTGAGGGCGCAGTGGTATCTTTGAGGTGCAGCTTCATCAGCTTGAATTGGCCTTTGCGAATGCGATGCATCAACTCGATGCCGGAAATGGAGGTTGCTGCCGGAAATGGAGGTTGCCGCAGTCCTGAAGCGTTTAAAGCCGAGCATCACGTTCAGCCGCGCTTTGAGGTTGCGATGATCCTGTTCGATCAGGTTATTCAAGTACTTCGACGATCGCAACGTTGTGCTTTCAGGCCGCAATTTATCGATCGTCATTTCGCGCACTGCGCGATGCGACGCCGCGTAGCCGTCCAGCGTGATTGTCTTGGGAGCGAGCCCTTGACTCCTGATCGCTTTCGCGAAAAAAGGCTCTGGCAGCAGCGACATCGCGCCTGGCGCTGAGCCGGAAGTCAACCGTCTTGCCGGCCCGGTCAACCGCTCGGTAAAGATAAACCCACTTGCCACGGATCTTCACCTAAGTTTCGTCGACTCGCCACGACCGGCCGGCTGCCGTAGCAAAACGGTTCCAGCGCTTGACGAACTCCGGCGTGAACCGCTTGACCCAGCGCATGATCGTCGTGTGCGCCAGAGAAAGGCCACGCTCGGACATCATCTCGCGCAGGCTCAGCTGTTAGCGCAGGTACCAACGAACGCACAAGACGATGACTTCGCGATCGAAGTGCCGACCTTCGAACAGCTTGTCAATGTTCCTCAGCTTACTCATTCTGTTTGCCCTGCGTGCGTCAAAACCCTGAGCCTAACCCATCGGCCTCCGTATTTGCACCAGAGCCCTCCTACCCGCGTTGAGAAAGTACCTGGACTACGAAACGCCAGCCGAGCGATCCAGCAAACTATTGCATCCACCGGTTGAATCCGCCCCTGCGTGCATCTAGTGCCGCGACTTATAGGGAGCCTATATCAGTGCTTGAGAGGCTGCATAACTAGCCAAAGAGCTTCACGCGAGGCGTCCACCATTCCGTCCCAGCGCCTTGCTGGCGGCCATCGAGACAACTCGGGTGCGCTTGACAGCGGCGCCTCGACCGCCTGATGCCGAACCGCGCCACCTCGCCCGCGCTTGCTGGCTAGAAAATGCTGGTGCCATGGACGAAACAGCATCCGGGCGAGGCGCGTGAATTGAGGCTTCGAACTGCCCCGACATCGGCAACTTCGCGGGTCGAACCTTGAATAGTTCCGCCTGCAAATCGTCCGTACCGTCGTGGACGGAGGGCAGGTAGGCGGTTGGCAACACTTCTTTCAAGCTTGCCGCCGTCGCATCGACGCCAGCTTGCAGTTCACCAGCATGTTGGCGCACGGCACGGTCGACAGTACCCTGCACATTGGTCACCGCCAGTTCTATACCTTCCTTCATCTTGCGCAATTCGTCGATCCGGATCTGCTGATCTACTTCCGCCCGCACGCCATTCAGGTAACGTTGCGCGCGCCCCAGTAACGCGCCGGCAGTGCGCGCGACACGGGGAAGTCGTTCCGGACCGAGCACAACCAGTGCGACCGTGCCGATGACGGCCATTTTGGAAATGTCGATGTCAAACATGGCAACTGCTCCTCCAGACTGTTGCGAATTCAATCAATGCACGGGTCATTGTTGCGAGACGGCAGGGGGATCCCGCACGTCGATGTGGGCGGCCACCGGCGCCTCCTTCCCGGGGCCGTCTGCGATAACCGGTTCGATTTCCTGCATGCCTTCCTTGAAACCCTTGATCGCTCCGCCGAGGTCCGAGCCGAGATTGCGGATCTTCTTCGTGCCGAAAACTAGCGCAACGATTGCCAGAACGATCAGCCAGTGCGTAATGCTAAGGCTACCCAAGATCAAACTCCTTTCATATGTAATGGACTTAACAGCAATCAATCCCACGTCTTGCGCTCATCGTAGTGCCATTTGCATGTGGCGTGTATCAGATGCTCTTATGGTTTTTTCAAAGAAATCTTGATTGTTCATTTGCGCCGCACGTTTCTAATATTCGTCGCACGGAGCGGATGGCGATCTTCCGATTCTGCAGGGAGCCCTCCAGATTGAGCGACGACTCACTGCAGCACAAGCCAGACCGGATCGTGCCCACATCTGTGTCGTACAGGAGTTCATCCTGACCACCGTGGATTCTTCAATAGGAATACTTATGAGAGAGCAACCATGACTGACCTGAAACGTCGCAGTGTACTAGCCGGTGCGGCCGCAGGTGCCGTGGCACTCGGTGCAACGGCCGCCGCCAAGGCAGCCGAATTCGGCAACCCGGACCGTCCTTTGCAGGGAGGTATCAACTCGACGCCCGCTGCGATTTCCGAGCCCGGCCCGCAGAATCCACAACTGCGCGATGTTTTGCCGTCGTTCAACAACCCGCCGCCGACGGATGTCGGCGGAATGCCGATTCCATGGGCATCCTTCAATGAGGCGCACAAGCGCATACAGGCGGGTGGCTGGGCACGCGAAGTGACAACGAAGGCGTTTCCGGTGTCGAAGGACATCGCGGGCGTGAACATGCGCCTCGGACCCGGCGGTGTGCGCGAACTGCACTGGCACCAACAGGCCGAGTGGGCGATCATGGTCAGCGGCGAGGTTCGTATCACGACTATCGACACCAAGGGTCGCGCTGAAGTCGCCGATGTACAAACCGGCGACATCTGGTACTTCCCGCCGGGTCTGCCGCATTCGCTGCAAGGCTTGGGCAACAACGGCGGCGAATTCGTGCTGGCTTTCGACAACGGTTCATCGGGCGAATTCAACACGCTGATGGTGTCGGACTGGATGGCGCACACGCCACCGGAAATCCTGGCGCAGAACTTCGGCGTGCCGGCCGAGAAGTTCAAGGAAATCCCGCTCGAGCAGCTGTGGATTTACCAGGGCGCCAAGGCCGGTCCGCTCGCGGCCGACCAGGCCTACGCCGCGGCGCCGAACGGCCGCCCAGACCATCCGTTCATCTTCCGCATGGGCTCCATGGCGCCGACGCTGGCCCAGCCGGGCGGTGAAGTGCGCATCGTCGACAGCAGTATCTTCCCGGTTTCGAAGACCGTGGCGGCCGCGATGGTGACGCTCCGTCCGGGCGGTTTGCGCGAGATGCACTGGCACCCTGATGCGGATGAATGGCAGTACTTCATCCAGGGTACCGGCCGCATGACGGTGTTTAACACGGGCCCGGCCGCTCAGACGGTCGACTTCAATCCGGGCGACGTGGGCTACGTCGAGAAGAACCTGGGGCACTACATCAAGAATACCGGGAATACCGACCTCGTTTTTCTGGAAATCTTCAAGTCGGACCACTTCTCCGAAGTGACTCTGGCACAGTGGCTGGCGAACACGCCGCGCCAGCTGGTGCGTGAGCACCTGCGCGTCGATGACGCCACGCTCGACGTTATCCACAAGCTGAAGGACCGTCGCGACGTGCTCGCGTAAGCGCAAGCAGTTCTGCGGTGACAGTGGCGCGCCGCGTGCACGCAGGGTCGATCTGAAGCGGACTCACGGCGCCCCAATCCGGATTCAATTCTGTTCCCCCGTGATTGCGGGGCAGAAGCAGTCATCTCGTATCGACACCACGTAGCACTTTGAAAAGGCCCCCACCATGTTGATGGCAATTAAACGCACCGCTAACTACGCCCTGTCCGGGAGATCAACGACCGACACCGTCACGGCGATGCGCGATGTCCTCGACAACAGGCGACATGGCATCCGTGCGCTGCTGCCATTCGCCGGCCCTGGGGTGATCGCCTCGGTCGGCTACATGGACCCGGGCAACTTCGCGACCAACATCCAGGCGGGCTCGACCTACGGTTATGAGCTGCTTTGGGTGGTGCTGCTGTCAAGCCTTGTGGCGATGCTGTTTCAGGCGATGTCAGCCAAACTCGGTATTGTGACCGGCCGTAGTCTCGCGGAACTATGTCGCGACGAATTTCCGCGTCCGCTTGTGATCGGGATGTGGATCGGTTCGGAGATTGCCGCGATGGCAACCGATCTGGCAGAGTTCATGGGGGCGGCGATGGGCATCTCGCTGCTGTTTCATGTGGCGATCGGGTGGGGACTGCTGATTACCGGCATCATCACTATCGGCATTCTGTCGCTCGATAGAAAGGGTTTCCGCCCGCTCGAAATCGTCATTGCCGCGCTCATCGCCATCATCGGTCTGAGCTATCTATGCGAGCTCGTGATCGCACCACCAAACTGGCACGCCGCCATCTTTCACACCTTCGTGCCGCATCTGCGGGGCAACGACGCCCTGATGCTCGCGGTTGGTATCGTCGGCGCGACCATCATGCCGCACGCGATTTATCTGCACTCGGGTCTGACGCAGAACCGCGCACCGGCTCGTAACAACTACCAGCGCCGCAAGCTGGTGCGGTTTTCGAACCGTGAAGTGGTGATCGCCCTGGGCTTTGCCGGCTTCGTGAACCTGGCAATGGTGGCCATGTCCGCTTCCGTGTTCAACAAGAAGACACCAGGCATTTCCGACATCACGGTGGCGTATCACACGCTCACACCTGTTCTTGGCGCCGGAGCGGCAGCACTGTTCCTCATTTCACTGCTGGCTTCGGGTATCTCCAGCTCGGTGGTGGGAACGATGGCCGGTCAAAACATCATGCAGGGCTTTGTCGGATTCAAGACGCCGGTGCTGGCACGACGCTTCATTACGATGGTGCCGGCCGTCATTGTCTGCATGACGTGCAATCCAATGACCGCAATGGTGGATAGCCAGATCGTGCTCAGCATCATCCTGCCCGTCCCGCTTATTGCGCTCGTGGTGCTGTCATCGCGGCGCTCAGTGATGGGTCGATTCACTGCGTGCCGGAAGCTGATCGGCACTGCCGTCTTCGCCACTGGCGTGATTCTGGCCCTGAACGTGATGCTCGTCTGGCAGTCGGTCGTCGCGTAACAGCGCGCGAGTGCGAAGCGCGACTTCGTGGCTGGCGCTACTGGCGGCAGTCGTCCTTGTTTCTAGAGCAGCGTGGTCAGGCCGCTGAAGAACGATGCCCGTATGCACACTCTCAATACCCGTGAAATCTTCAAGCCGTGTACCGCCCTCGGTAAGAAGAAACTGCCGGAAGTCGTCCGCCGCCCGCGGTAAGGGGCGGTCCGCGCGATGGACCACACACCATTGGCGTCTAAGCGGAAAACCCTGCACGTCGAGCACTTTGAGCAAACCGGCGCGCACTTCGGACTGAACCGCTTGTGTTGATAGAAAGCTGATGCCCATGCCGGCCATGACCGACTGTTTGATCGCTTCTTCGCAGCCGATTTCCATAAAACGCGGTGCCGATTCGCGTCGGCAGAATGTGTCGTTGGCGGCGTTGCGGGTGTCGGTACCACTCTCCCTTACGATCAGGCATTCGAGCGCGATGCGCGCATATGGGATGTCGGTTTCACAAGCAAGCGGATGTGTCGGTGCCGCCACCAGCACGAAGGGATTGGGTGCAAACGGCTCGGCTATGATGGCAGGGCCATCCGGCGCGTGCACCATCACGGCGAGGTCGATCTGATCGCTTCGCAGCAAGGTGATGAGTTGATCGCGACTGCGCACTGTCATGTCGAGATCGACGCTGGTGTTGCGTTGCATGAACGAGTTGATCAGATGCGGAAAGAAGTAGCTGCCCGAGGTGATCAATCCGACTCGCAGACGCTGGATGCCGCCTGTCATGAGGTCCGCCAGTGATTGCTCGGCAGTCTTCAGATCTGCAAGAATCACCCGGCAATGACGTAGAATCAGCGTGCCGGCTTCGGTCAGCGAGATCCGCTTACCGGTGTGGCGGAACAGCGGCAAGCCAGTCTGGTCCTCCATCTGCTTGATCTGCATCGACACGGCCGGCTGGGTCAGGTGAAGGTCCTCAGCCGCGCGGGAAAAACTCAAGTTGCGCGCCACACTTTCGAAAGTCTTGAGTTGTCGAATCGTTATATTTCTCATGTAAGACCGCGCGTCTCCTTTCAGGACCGTAAAAACGCCCATTAGAAATCCGGGAGGTTTCAGGCGTTATCAGTTCGTGCGGGCGCGGTTGCCCGCAGCCGGAATGCGTGCATTCGACGCATGGCCAATGCCGCCTTCCTGGAGCCAATAGCCAAGACCCATGAAAATCCCACCGCCGGCGAGATTGCCCAGGGTGACGGAGAGTTCGTTGTGTACGGCACCGGCGAATGTGATGTTGGCCGGGTGCTCGCTGATCAGCGCAAGCGCGAACACGAACATGTTCGCGACGCTGTGCTCGAAGCCGCTTGCAACGAACGCGAATACGGGCCAGAAGATCAACCCGAGCTTGGCCGCGTCACTATCGGTCCGGGCTGCCATCCAGATCGCCAGGCACACGAGCCAGTTGCACAGGAGGCCCTTTGCGAACAGCTGAACCGCCGGGGCGGCCATCTTCGCTTCAACCACCTTGAAGAACACCTCCGAACCGTCAGTCAACAGCACGCCCCCGCCGGCCGCGTGTAGAATCGCCGCGAGCACCACCGCGCCGATCAGATTGCCGATCCAGCACACCGCCCACACTAGTACCATGCCACCGACCCCGGTTTCTCCGCGGAATACCGCAAACGGCATGTACATCGCCGTGCCGGTGAACAGATCGGAACCGGCGAACACAACGATCGTCAGCGCGCAGGCGAATACTGCACCCATGATCAAGTGCGTATAGGCCTGATTGACATGCGAGCCGACCGAAAACATAAGGATGTCGCCAAAGCCAATGTAGGCACCAGCCATCGCCGCGCCAATCAGAAAGGCAAGCGGCGAGCGCACGACAGCCGACGCTTTGTGCGCGCCGATCTTCGCGAATTTATCGATACTATCTGCGTACATCACTACTCCACAAAAATAAGTCGCGTCCGGATCGAGTAGCTATCCGGAAGCTTCACGCTCACCGGGTACCCCATTCTCGGCCGCTCACTCTGGCGGCCCCATGACACTGCGATTACAAGCGTGTTATCTTCACGCTAGCCATGCGGTCACACGAGTACACCGGCGTGTCAGCACCGATGGTCCCGCCCCGAGCCCCGTACGAGCGGGACGCCACGCAGCACTTCAGCGAATCCGGGAGCACGCAAAGCGACAAACTTCTTACAGGCAGCGCCATGCACTGTCGCTTTAAGATGCAATCCAGATCGACTTGGTGGTATGTCCTACAACGTTCCGACGGCGAAGCGCGCAAGCGAAGCTGCGACACCCGCGCCATACTCCGGATCGGCCCTGGTGCAGTTGTCGTTGTGGCGCTGCCTCACTTCATCCCTGCATCGCCCATCGCCCGCGCCGTGTTGTCGAAGAGCGTCTGGCGCTGGGCCGCATTCATCTTGCGGAAGAGATCGCCTGGCTGCTTGTAGTAATCGTCATCGACCCGATGGTCCCAATGAGCCGCCGCGCCGTCAATTTCCAACGGCGGTTCGTTGAGTTGCGGCTGACCCGTCCAGACCGCATTGCTGTTAGGCCAATACGACGGCATGCCGCTGGACAGATCACGTTTCCCTCCGACATTGTGGCGTGGTTACGCTCGACTGCCACTCGCAGCCGACGATACGGCTCCATCTGCACGGGCGCCTTTATACTCGCGTCAACGGTCTGCTTGACGGACGTCATGTGACGATTCATTGGGCCGCCTCCGAGGCTTCGGCCGGAGCGCATCCATCGCTTACGATCGACGAAGACGCGCTGTACGGTGTCAGCCTGTAGGTGCCCCGGTGTGTGCGGTAATGCACACAGAGAACGAGAGAAAAAAACTCCCCGAAATGGGGAGCTTTGATCGGCTCGGGCCGATCCACCAGTGCAAGCGCGAAGTAACGCGAACCGCGGCGAACTATTGAGTGATTTTCACTTGGATCAAACCGACGCGGATACATCGTTCCGCTTCGCGAAGTTGAATCGCAGCAGGTTGCTGATATCGGTATCTGGGTGCACGCTGCGGCAGTTCGGTCGGCACGCGAGGCAGATACGCATACCACCGTAGAGCATTGCCTCCCGTAGATCGCACACTTAGATTAGATTCCCAAAGACGCGCTTTTACGAGATCGGCCTTGTGCAGCACTGCGCCTTCGAAGTTACCCCCGCGCACACATGACGCGCTGGAGATCCCGGGCGACGAAAGTCGAAGCCCGGGATCTTACGATTAGGACTCCATTACTTGAAGCAGACGAGCGTACCGCAGGAGAGCAGTCGCGCAATCTGGCGCACAAAGGTTTCTTCAAGAGAGTCGAGCCCTGAAAAAGTCAAGAATTTCGTCCCGCGCCTTTGTCGTCGGCTGCCCCTCTTGATCTATGAGATGTACAGTGACGACGTTGTGGGGTGTTTGCACTACCTTTTCAAAGAACTCGGGCACGTCTCTGTTGGCAGCGCTGTCGGGCAGCACTCGCCCGATAAATCGATCTCCAAGCGCTTCTTCATATGCAGCGAATCTCTGGGACTTACAAAAGCGATCGCCTTCGAAGCGATACGCCATAACTGTGAGATCTTCTTTTTCAAGTCGTGCCTTGACTACTTTCAGCTCTTCTGGAGCTATCTCCAGTCCGGCGTCGTCGTCAAGTGGCAGCGCGGGTTGCGAGAACACTGGTGCGAGCATCGCCGGTTCGAGCATCATCGACAAAGCAAAGTTTCCCGAAAAGCACATTCCGATTGCGCCGACACCTGGACCACCGCATTCTTCGTGGGCAAGCTTGGCCAAAGCCCTCAACCACTTTGTAACTGGACTAGAACCGCCAGCACCGAATGCACGGAATTCCGCGCTCACGCATAGGCGCTTGAATATCGCCTGTCCGACTTCGAGGTCGATAGGTTCGCCATCCCTGCCGTATAGAGAGGGCATGTAGACCGTGAAGCCTGCATCTCGAACCCACCGGGCAAATCGCGCAACATGTGGGCTGATACCCGGAACTTCAGGGATCACGATCACTGCGGGGCCCTTGCCAGAAATATGGACAAGTTTGGTGATGTCGTCCAGTAGCGTGATTTTTCGCGGCTGGAAGTCCTTTAAAGGATCGTATTCGTTAAGATTTCTCGGTTGCATGGCTGATTCCTCTTGAGTGTGGGAACGACAAGGTAGGCGCACGACCCTCGTCGCATACCTCTCGTTTCCCGCTAGTAAGGGTTGTATTTGACTGCCAGAAACCGCAAACTAGCAGTGTCCGTTCAGACACTTATCAGGCGGTATCAGCCATGTTTGATTTCTCGGTCATAGTTCTGCGCGGAGCGTCCGCGTCAAGCGTCGCGATGACCCTTGATATCCTTTCGACCGCGGCGGCTTGCGCAAAGAAGGTTGGGTGTGCTGTACCGCAGTGGCGGATATATTCCACCCGGAAACTCGTCAGATTGAGCAATGGTGTGAGCGTGGGCGCAACGCCGCTGCCTAAGAAGTTAAGTCACGACGGTTCGGTGTGGATTATTCCCGGTTTGGACTTGCAGACAGTCGCGGAAGTCACGACTCGATTTGATGAACCGGATGCCAAGCGAACGATTAATGCATTGCAAGAGCACGTAAGAGCAGGTGGCGAGGTCGCGGCGTCGTGTTCGGCGGTTTTTTTATTACGTGCGGCAGGCTTACTCGATCACCGGCGGGTGACCACCACATGGTGGTTCGCTGGTCTGCTTCAACAAATGGCGCCAACGTGTACGGTCGACGGTGACAGGTTGCTGGTCGTAGATAAAAATATTGTAACGGGCGGGGCTGCATTTGCGCAGATCGACGTCATGCTTTATCTTTTGCGTACCAGATTTAATCCGACGCTCGCAGAAGCGGTATCCCGAAATCTGCTGATTGATGGTCGCGGGTCTCAGGCGCAATTTATTGTTCCGGCCGCATTGGCAAATGGCAATGAATTGGTTGGAAAGCTAGTATCGCTATATGAGGCGCGACTACGAAATCCCCCAAGCATCGAAAGGCTCGCGACTGAATTGTGCATGTCGAGTCGAACTCTCTCTCGACATGTAAAGGTTGCGACCGGTCGAAGTACTTCAGCGCTGCTTCAACATGTCCGCATTAGTAGAGCACGCATGTTGCTTGAAGCGGGCAATCTTACGATCGAACAGATTGCTGAAGAGATAGGGTACGGAGACACCACTGCACTCCGTCGTCTGATGCGTAAGTTGACCGGGTCGACACCACGTCAATTCCGACCCTCCGTATTGCCAAAATGATCGTCTCAAGAATAATTTTCTCATCAGATCGTCTCGCCCATTTGGGTGACAAATCGAGCGCGGTCTCCGCAACTCGAGCAAAGTTCGGCGACAGACTGCGTCTCGCTCGTGGACTAGGAGGAACATCGCCCACGTCGCGCTCGTGACTTCGTTGTCATGCCTGGTTCGATTGGGCCGACATGAACCTTCTGGTGTCCTTCGGCAGCTTTGCTTCCTGAACTCGGTAGGCACTCGTTGTCCATACAGCAAACCTATGAGAATGGATTGCGAAGCTTCGTTGCGACGTTGACCGCATTACTCCCAGACGCAGATTTGAAAGCGGCGGGTCGTCGGGCAACCGCATCTTTGCTCTCATGGTGGGCACCCTTCAGCTGGCGTGCGCTGTGCCAGACGCTGCCCGCGCGGAGGAAATCACGGAAGGCGGCGTCGAGGCAGCGGTCGTCCTTGCACGCGAGTCACAAGAATGAACTTTGCTTGGCGGCGGCCCGGCCTCCTCAGCTGAGCCAGTGCAATGTATGAGGTCCACGGAGACCTGCAGATTGACGACCGGCCACCGACCGGCGTGAAGCGCCGTTCCAGCATCCGCCCCGTGACACGATCGAATGCCAGAAACTGGCCGACACCAGAAGCTCGAGTCTCATCGGATACGATAGTGAACTCACCATCTTGCGTGGGGACAAGAGTTGCGTAACGGTTGCACGGGCTTAATTTTCCTCGAAAAATCCCTGCGTCGATTGGACGTGGGCATTCGATCAGTCGAGAAGCAACTGCCCTATGTGGTCGTGGTCTTCCAGACAGGCGGTCGCTCACGCCACCGCCCTGCCTAGCTCCCCATCACGCGGCGACAGCCAGCATCGACCGACGGCACCTGGCAGACGCACAAGCACATGCATACTGAGCGCGAGCCTCTTCGTCTTCGGCATCGTCGATTGCCAGCAGATAGTCGATGAAGAGCTCTTCGCCTGCGTCGACTGGCCGGAGCGCGTAGATGAAAATCCGCCCTTGATCCTCGACGGTCTCGCAGTTCGGCGCGCAGGCGTGATTCAGCCACCGCGCACTGTTACCGCCGCGACTGCCGTCGATGACCCGGCCATCCGACAGACCGAACAGGAAGGTGTGTCCCGTGACGCCTTCACGCCGGTGTCGACGTAACGCGTCCCGCCACGCTGTGATTTCGCCCTTATATTCGAGCACGCGCTCGCCCGCTGCGAGCGGACGCATCGCAAATACACCTTTGCCGTGAACCAGCGATCTCCGAACGATGACGCGTCGCATTCTATTGCCCTGACGGTGGTCTTTGCGCAAGTATGAAGCGGCCAATTTCCGCGTCTACTGATGGAAGAAAAATTTGTTGCCGCAACCGCCAGCTCCTGGCGCGCGGCACTCTATCCAGGGGCGTGGGCAGGGTTCGAGTCGCGACAGCGAAGGTTGATCGTCAGATTCCCCGCGATTCAGGCAAGATTCAGAATAGTTGGGCGCCAAGTTCGCGCAGGCTGGCCCACTTCACCGTACTCACGAATGTCCGGCCCGCCGTGTCGAGCGATTCGATCATCGCGCGCTGCCCACGCGCTTCCGCGATGACGCGCACGATGCGGGTCCGGTAGCGTAGCAACGCACCGATAGTCGGGCACGAGGTCTGCCGCCGTGTCCGGGAATGTTTCTTTTCCATGCGAGTATCGATATAGATAGGCAGCAAAAGCGAGGGGCCGAGATACAACGCACTAACCCGCAGCAAATGCGACAGGGCCAGCCGCCCTGAGTCCAGACCGGCAGCCTGAGCACGGTGTTCCGACGCGACTGTCGCCGTACAGGTCGCGGCGATCCGACCAGGAGGCCGTTCGCAGCCGCGTCCGATGGCTTGGCTGTGGTTTCAGGCGCCGTTCACCGCGTCCTTGAACGCCTTGCCCGCGGTGAACTTGACTGTCTTGGCGGCAGCGATCTGGATCTCGGCACCGGTCGCCGGATTGCGTCCGACCCGTGCGGCACGCGCACCGGTCGAAAACGAACCAAAGCCGATCAGTTGCACCGTCTTTCCTTTCGTCAGCTCACCGGTAATGGTCGCGATCACCGCGTCGATCGCCTCACCGGTCGCGGCCTTGCTGTCTCCAGTCTTCGCGGCAACTGCATCCACCAGTTCCTGCTTGTTCATGGTTTTATCCCTGTTCTGGTTGTGAAGATGTCGCCCACCCTACCCGATCGCCGGGGCATTAGGCAATATCTGCCAGTCCCGGCTTCGCATCACCCGACTGGCCGCGCGTCGCCGGCCGCTTATCTGAGTCGTGTCCCGATGCCCGACGGTT